>CAZIUB010000001.1:0-27041 GCA_964542425.1 uncultured Rhodospirillaceae bacterium
GCCGGCGCGTCTGCTTGCCATGAATTTCAAAACCCAAACTCGAAAATGTCTTCTGGCGCATGGTTTCCTCCCAAAAACACTCGAATCACTTGAATCAGAATGACAAATCAAGTGCAAGCGATTAAATCAGAGGCTTCTTAGATTCATCTATATTCATTAAGTGTATTTGTAGTCGCTATCCGGGGGGATCTGGCATGAATGGGCTCGTGGGTCGCCAACGTCTGCTTTTTGGCTTGGCATTTGTGTTTTTCGTCGTGGCGCATCATGCCCCCGTCTTGGCGCAAAGCGACGAGGTGGAGAAAAAAGTCCGCGAGGAGGTGAGCCGGCGCGTTAGCGATGCTGTGTCGGGGCGGATTGGTCAGCAGATCATCAGCGATGTGGCCGAGGGTGAGGCACTGTCGAATAGCGCCTGGTTCACGCCGAGCTATTCCAATGTATCCGAGGATGACGGCGGCACGCTCGATG
Source organism: uncultured Rhodospirillaceae bacterium (assembly GCA_964542425.1). GTDB lineage: Bacteria > Pseudomonadota > Alphaproteobacteria > Dongiales > Dongiaceae > Dongia_A. The sequence goes on from CAZIUB010000001.1 coordinate 466, forward strand.
ATTTGGGCGTGGATCTCGATGCCGACATCTTCAACTTCGTATTCGGCGGGGATCATCGGTTCGGAGATTCCATCTTTGTTGGCCTGTCCGGCAGCTATGCCCGCGCCGATGCCGAGGTTGACTTGGATGGCGCCTTCGATGTGGAGGCCAACTCCGATACCTTCGCCATCACACCCTATGCGGCCTACCGTTTCCATGAGTTTCTCTTTGCCAGCGCCTTGGTCGGTTATTCCTACAGCGACGGCGATGTCGAGATCGAGGGTGCGGACGATGTCGATTCCGATACTTCAACGATCAACACCGAGCTGGCGATGAACGCGGTTGGGCCGGTTGGCGATTTCGTGCTCAAGGGCAAGGTCGGGTGGCGGTTCGCGTACTCGAAGCAACACGACATCGAAGGCGATGTTGATGACGATTCCGATACGCATGGAATCGTTGTAAGCGCCGAAGGCGGTTACCCCATCGACAGGATTACGCCCTATTTGGGCGCGCAGTACGAGCACCTCTTTCCGGAAGGCGTGAAAGATAGCGAATTCGACCAAGATTTCGTCTATCTGACGGCGGGCGCGCGCGCCCGGGTGACGGATGTTTTCACGGCCGGCGCGTCGTTCCGCGCGGAAGTGGCGAATCAGGAGACCAATGATCTCGGCGGCGCGTTGGAGCTGCAGTTGCGTTTCTAGCTTGAGAGCCATCGATGTCCCGCGCTTTTTGGCGCGGGGCATCGAATGGATCGCGCGAAGCGTTGCTGTTGTCCCGATCATCCTGTTCGCGCATCCGGCCTGCGCGCAAAGTGCCGCCGATGCCATCGGAAGCATCTTGTTTCAGAACGTGCTTTATGCTCAGGCCGCGCTTAAGGTTTCAACCCCGCTCATCAAGCTTACTGGTGTCGAAGTCGCGACGGGGGGCAACCACCTTGCCGTCGTCGGCGCCGATGGCGGTTTGCGGCTCTGGAATCTGCAGCTTGGCAGCCAACAAGCAATCGTAACCGGCAAGGCATTCCGTGTCGTGGCGCCGAGCGGTGACGGCGCGTTCCTCTTGCTGGGGCAAGACAGCGGCGACATTGCCTTGATCGATGCGCGCTCGGGCGGCGATCTCGGCGCCTTGAAGGGTGGTAACGGCGCCATCTCGGCGATCACTAGTAGCATCACCAGCGACTTGGTTGTGTCCGGTACCAAGCAGGGCTCGGTCATGGCTTGGGACGTTGCCGAGCGCAGGACCCTCTGGCAGGTCGAATTGCACGACACCGTGCAGCGGATATCGATGGCGGCATCGGGACAAATCGCGGCGGCGACAAGCGCCGGGAAGGTATTTCTGATCGATGGCGCCAAGGGACACACGGAACCGACTGGGATTGATTTCAAGAACCAGATTCTCGATTTGCGCCTGACGGCGAAGGGCGAGGTTGCGGCGATTTCCACTTCTGGCGAAGCGGCCTTGGGCACCAAAACGGTGGAACTCGGCGATATCGCGGCCGCCAGTATCGGAGAAACCGGCAGACGCGCCGTGATCGCGCGCAAGGACGGCGCGGTTGTCCTGGTTGATTTGGCGAACGGCAAGAAAATTCGCGCGATCGCCGAGGAATTCGATGACCTCGTGGGCGTGGTTTTTGACGAATCCGCCGCCAAGGCGATTGTGGTTCTGGCCGGCGGCCAGTTCCAGGTTTTCGACACGGAAACCGCGGAACAAGTGCTGTCGGTGTTTGTCTCGGCCAATGGGTGGGCCATGGTCGATCGCCAGGGTCGATTTGACGGGAATGGCGCCAGTTTGCGTGGCATCTCCTGGTCGGTCAAGAAGCTGAACTATCCGATCACCTCCCTGGCCCAGGCGTTCGCGGATCCGGGGTTGCTGTCGGCGATCCTGGAGAAATCCAGCCGCCAGTTGCGCGATGTGCCGGGCGATGTCGCCGACCGTTTTCCGGTGCCGCCCAAGGTGGAGATCGAACCGATCGGCGCGGAAAAGATCGGCGGAAAACCGTTTCAGCTATTGGTTGTGGCGGAAGATCAGGGCGGCGGAATCAAGGATGTGCGGCTCTATCACAATGGCAAGATCGTCGATGTCGGCGCGGTGCTAGAGCAGAAGGACGCCACCGGCGAAGGCAAGCATGTGCGGGTGATCGGCTACAATGTCTGGCCGGTTCCGGGGAGCAATGTGTTCCAGGCGATCGCGACCGGTGCCTACGACAATGAAAGCGAGCCGGTCGAATACCGCGATACCTTCGCCGGCGACCCGGTTCGCGGGCGGCTGTATCTGATCAGCGTGGGAATTTCTCGTTATCAGAACTTGCCACCACAGTTTCGCCTGCAAGTCGCGGCCGAGGATGCCAAGCTCGTCAAGGCCAGCCTGAATCAGCATGCGACGCAACTATTCGATGCCGTTGAATCCGTCGAGCTTATCGATGGCCAGGCGACCAAGACCGCGATGATGAAGCATCTAGGGGCGCTGCGGTCGGCCAAGCCCGAGGATGCCGTGGTCCTTTTTCTTTCCGGCCATGGTTTCGCCGACGAGAGCGATTGGTACTTTTTGCCCGCCGACGCGCGCGCCGACTCTTCCTCGAGTTGGATCTCGGCCACCGAAATCCGTCAGGCTCTTGAGCATTCGGGTGCCCAGCGCGTTTTTGTTATCATCGATTCCTGCTATTCCGGCGGTACCGTGGAGAATTTCTATGCAGTGTCCGGATTTCAAAAGCGTTTCCTGACCAACGGATTGCGGAACTCTGGCATCCAGGTGCTGACGGCCACGCGACGCGATCAATTGGCGCCGGAAAGCGCGGAACTGGGTTCTGGGTTTTTGACCTATGTCGTGAATCAGGCGATCGTCGGCGCGGGCGACATTGATCCGCGCGATGGACTGATCTCATCTCAGGAGGTGGCGAAATTCGCCTATCAGCAGGTGCCTCAGATCTTCCTGGCTCAGCGCCAAAAGAATCCCAAGGCCTTTCGCGAGGCCTATGGCGCTGAGCTGCAAGAACCCGCGGTCTTCTCGCTCGGCTCGAACATCGTTCTGGCAAAGACCAAATGAGATAAATCAATCCTGGGATCGATTGCTCCGCACGATGCGATGACCTTGCTCCTTCGATCCGGCGGGGTTCACCATCGGACCGAACCGATGACCGGTCATTTTTCCATCTGCTGCAGGATTCCCGACCACTCCGCCGGGGGGTGGGTCTGGTATCGAATACACCAATCGGCATAACGTGCGGCCAGCGTGTCCCCGGCACGGGCCAGCGCCGCGAACGCTTTTCCGGCTACTTCGAACTTGCCTTCACGCCAGGCGTCGAGCGCCATGGCGAAGGTGGATAGATCAACGATTGCCGCCTGTTCCGGCGCCAATGGCTCGTAGATCGTGACCGGCTCGCCGCGCCCGATCACCCGCACCCTGTCGAGTTCGCGGCAGATGAGGTTTTCGCCAAGGGCGAGCTTGACCAACTCACTGATCAAAATCGGGCGATCATAGCGTTTACCCAAGGCTTCAAGCCGCGATGCCACGTTCACGGCATCGCCGATCACCGTATAGTTGAAGCGACTCGGATGTCCGATGTTGCCGACGATCACCCGACCGCGGTGCACGCCTATACGCACCGCGATCCGCCCCTGGCCGATCAAGAGCGCCGATTGATCCAACTTCCGTACCATGGCAAGGGCGGCGGTCACCGCCGACAGGCTGTGCGCGGGCAACTCCCTCGGCGCGCCGAAGATCGCCAGGATGCCGTCACCATTATACTTGTCCACGAAACCGCCATGAATCTGCACGATCTCCGTCATGCAAGTGAGATAGGAATTGAGGTCACGGACAAGGGACTTGGGATCAAGCGACTCACTCAGCGATGTATAGCTCGCAATATCGGAGAAAAGGACGGTAACCTCTCGCAATTCGCCGCCCAGTTCGGGCAGGCGCTCCTGCTCGACCAGGTGATCCACTTCTGACGCTGGCAAATAGAGCTGGAATGCCTTGCGAAGTCGACGGCGCGCCCGATCCGATCCAACGGTTCTGTAAACGGACCCCGCCAGCGTTGCGATCACAACGGCACTGAGGCCCCCCAGCAGGGGCAGAACCATGTGTTGTCGAAAAACCACAAGCGCCAGGCTCGACCAGATGAGGCAGAGCGCTGTATTGCCCGCAGCCGACCACAGGAAATGAAAACGCCAAGATATGAAAGCGGCGACGCACGATATCAGAAACAGCATGACGGCTTCTTGCCAGCGAGGAGGCTGACGCAACCAGTCGCCTTGCAGCAAATTCTCGATCGCCGTGGCAAGGATGTAGACGCCCGGTATGGTGGCGCGGGCCTGACCACTCAACTCGGGCATGACTGAGTGAACGCAGCGGGGTGCTAGGTTGGTACCGGTCGGAAAAGTTGCGAACCGATTGGAGGCCAGCTTGCGGTCCTCGATGTCCAGAACCGCGCCCACCAGCACGATCTTGTCCGCGAACGCCTTGCGGAAAAAACCGTCGTTTCCGGCCTCGGCGCAAGCGACAAGATCGGCAAGGGAGTAAACCCGGGGCCGCGAATAAGCTGGGTCGAAATTTAGGAGGATGTCCGAATCGCCATCGGGATCGTCGACCACGCCGGCGCGCTTGGCGATTTCGACCGCGAATTGTGGAATGGTCGACTTTGTCCCCGCTGAATCGACCGTGTCGAAGCGCAATGAAACACGCCGCACGATATTATCGGAATCCGTGATCACATTTGTCGGCCGGATATTCGCCGATCCGTTGACCGCCCAAATTTGGGTCGAATGCGGCAAGACCGGCTTGGTTTCGTGCTGGGCGAAACCCAGGACGATGCGACCCGTTTGCGCCCCACTGCGCAATGCCAACAGAAGATCGCGATCATAGCCGGGGAGAATCGGATCCGCCGAAGTGCCAAGGATGACATCAAGACCGATAACCCTTGCCTCGGCAGCCAAGGTCATGTTCAGAACCTTGGCTATTTGCGGGGTCCAAAGGGCGCGCGGAATCTCTTGAAACGGCGGACGTCGGTAGGTTTCTTCGTCGATGGCGATGACGACCGTCCGTGACACTTGCGGCGATGGGGCCGCAAGTTGCACCCGCAGGCCATGTAGGAGATCGACGGACCACCCCTCCAGGGGCGCATGGAGAGGCCAAGTTAGAAGCGCGGCGGTCAGAAATGCCGTCGCCAAGATCTTGGCTACATCTGTCAAGCGCAACGTCAATTCAAACCCATGGTTCGCTCCAGGGGCCTATCTCCAACACGAACCGATTTTGCCACGATGAGGAGGCACGTTCGATCCGGTGTCTTCGGGTCGAAAATAATCTTGCGGCCGGTTCGTCGGGTCCGCCTTTCGAGAATCGGGATATCCCATTTCGATGAAGATCACCCACCCCTCGCCGCTGCTGGTGCGGCCACATGGAATCCCCGACAATCTGATTACCAATGAGTGGCGGACCATTGTCGAAATATCGATAGCAAAGTCCTCACGGTCAAGACTTTGGTCGCGAAATATTGCGATGACGGCACCATGGGAAGGAAGACCCTCCGCCAGCGCAAGGTGCCTCCTAGAAGTATTGGCGAGCTCAGTCGAGAACCACCACACGCTCCAGCAAATCGTCATTTGTGCCTAATGGTTCCGCTACCAGAAGGATCATGCTGTTGTTGTCGCCCGTAAGTCGATAGCGATGACCGGATGACAATACGATGTTGGCCTTCTGAAAATCGATGCGGCCGCTCTCCGGGCGAAGCCTGGTCTCGGCGGCGCCGGTCCCACCATCGATCGGCGCCAGAATCACGATCTTGCTGGTGCGCGCGATGATCACCGGTACCTTCGTGAATATCTTCTTTGTTGGTTCCTGGCCCGCGGGGCGAAACGCGACAATGGCACTTTGATCGGCCTCATCAAGCGCCAAGGTCAATTGGCTTATCGCGCATGGTACTTTGCTGCGCGTAACTTCGCCACCCTCGACCACCGACGATTCCGCGCCGACCGACACGTGGCCACCCTTGATTATTTCCTTCGTGCAGGATTTGAGATAGCCGAGTGTGATGGATTGATCGGCATCCAAACGAATTTCGGTGCCCTCGCTCAACATGTCGAAAGTTCGATAGTCGGTCACGCCATCGCTCGTATCCTCGACAATCGCGACAACCGCACCGCCGGCGGCGGCTGGCTGCACCAGCCCCCCTATCGCAAAGACCAATGTCGAGGCCACCGCTAAAGTGGTTTTAGAGTAATGGCTGAATAGCCCCGGGCTCATGGGCGCTCCGCACTCCTGGTCGAGTAACTGCAAGAATTCATATGCTAAGCTTGGGCGCGTTTTGATGGAAACTCAAGCCTCATCAATGTGATGGCCGTCACAAGGAAGTGGCGTGGATCCCATTGATGGCATCGGGAGCGGCTTCTTGGTCGCGGGAATTGTTGTCCTGACCGGCACGAACATCCACGAGTGGCGGGCCATGGAAACCCGCCTCCAGCCAACCACCCGCCCGATCACCGCCCGCGGCCATCCATCTCGCACCCGAGCCGCCAGCGGCCAATCCGCCGCCCATTGATCGAGGTCAAAGACGGGCGCCCCCGATTGCCCGATGTTGTGCTGTACGAGCAATTTTCCGTTATCCAAGGAGATGGAACATGACCAACAAATCCCAAGCGATCGAAGTGAAGCAGGCCGGCAAGGCGCCCGCCACACAGGTCGGGCATCCGTTCTGGTCGCTGCGCAGCCAGATCGACCGGCTGATCGATGACTTTTCGGGCATGTTCGACCAAGATCCGTTCTCGACCCGGTTCCTGGAGATGACGCCCTTTACCAGGATGAGATCGGAAATCGGCGCGGTGGTGCCGGCCCTCGATGTGGTCGAGGATGACAAGGTCTTTCGGGTCAGCGCGGAATTGCCCGGCATCGACCAGAAGGACATCGAGGTGACCAAGGACGGCGACCTCCTGAACATCAAGGGCGAAAAGAAGGAGGAACATGAGGAGAAGGAGAAGGGCCTCTACCTGACCGAGCGGCGCTATGGCTCCTTTCAGCGGGCGCTGCGCTTGCCCGATGGCATCGACGACGGCAAGATCGCGGCGAATTTCGACAACGGTGTGTTGACCATTGTTCTGCCGAAATCGCCGGAGGCGGTCAGCAAGACCAAGAAGATCGAGGTCAAGTCGAAATAGGCGCAAGGCGGCCGGCGGCGCTGACTTGGTCATCAAGGCGGTGCTGGCGTCCCGAAAGACGTAGGATCATCCGCCGCTAGGGTGCCAGGGAATGGAATGAGTCGGCGCCGCGCGGGAATTGACCCCGTGGCCCGCCTCGTGTTTGGCTGGTCCCGCAAGAGGGCAATACCAAGCCCTGCGGGCGGGGACATGGCGGCAAGATGACCGAAGCGACCGATTCCGGGCTGGGAGCACATGTTCGCGTCGCGCAGATCGTGCTCCCTTGCCGGGATCTGGGCGGGGAGCTTCGCTTTTTCACCGAGCGATTGGGGTTCAAGGTCAATCAGATCTTCCCCGCCGATGCGCCCTCGGTCGCCATCGTCTCTGGTCACGGTGTGACGCTGCGGCTGGAAGAGGCGGGCGGGCGCGACCTGGGTACGCCGCTTGCGCTGCGCCTGCTATGCGATCTCCGATCCCTGCCTGCGGGCACGCCCGGCGAGATCGTCGCACCGGGCGGCACCCGGATCGCGCTGGTCGAGGCGCATCCGCCGGTCGCGGTCCCGGAAGGCACCCAGGAATTCGTCCTCACCCGCATGAAGGGCGAGGGCGAGTGGGGCATGGGCCGCGCCGGTATGCATTATCGCGACTTGATCCCGGGCCGGCTCGGCGGGCGCTTCATCGCCTCGCATATCCGCATTCCCGATGGTGGCCCGGTGCCCGATTACGTGCATTTCCATCGCATCCGCTTCCAGATGATCTTCTGCCGGTCCGGCTGGGCCCGGCTGGTCTATGAGGACCAGGGCGAGCCCTTCGTGCTCGGACCCGGGGATTGCGTCCTCCAGCCACCGGAGATCCGGCACCGCGTGCTCGAGGCCTCGCCCGGGCTCGAAGTCATCGAGATCGGCTGCCCGGCCTTGCACGAGACCGCCGCCGACCACATCCTTAAGCTTCCGACCGGGCGCGTATTGCCGGATCGGCTATTCGGCGATCAACGCTTCGTGCGCCATGTCGCTGCCGGCGCACCATGGCGGGCGTGGCGGGCCGAGGGCTTCGAAGCGCGCGACACCGGCATCGCCGAGGCGACCCTTGGCCTTGCTCGAGCGCGCGTGGTGCGGGCCAAGCCACCCCGCACCGGCGCCAAGCCCAAGGCCGCCTTCGGCCCGCATGGCGGCGAATTCCTGTTCCTGTTCGCACTTCAGGGCGGGTTTGACCTCGAGGGCCGAGAACTGGGGCGCCACCGGCTTCGCGCCGGCGATTGCTGCGTCATCCCGGCGGGCGCGGCCCATGTGCTCGAGGCCGATCCCGACTTCGAAATGCTCGAAGTCAGCCTGCCCGCCGAATTGCCGCCGGGAACCTAGTTCGGGCTCGGCCCGGAAATCGCCGGAATCCGCGGGCAATCGGAACAAGAAGGCAAGAATGCGCTTACCAAACCCCGATGGAGTTCCCATATGACATCGATGACAAGCGATAATAACGAGAAGCTCGATGAGCGCCACCGCAAGCCACGTGCCTGCCTCGGCTGCGACACGGTTTTTGACAGCGCCTGGGCCGGCGAGCGAATCTGCCCGCGCTGCAGAGGCAGTTCCGCTTGGCGCAATGGCGGTTCCCTGGAAACACGATCATCGCGGCCGAAATCAAGCCGATTCGGTGGCTCGTAGGGATTGTGGCTGACCATCGCGTCGCCACACGCGCCAAACGAAATCAGACACCGGCGCCAAAAGGGGCTATATTGGTTTAGATGGCGCTCAGCTTTCCCAATCAAAGCCGGAGTTACGATTCCAGGCAGCATTGTGTACGCTTTTGGGCGTACGACCACGCGCTCGAGATCTCGTTCTTCGTCGAGGCGGACGCCCTTTGCCGCATGGATCCGAGCGCGGCAAGGGACGAGCGGGGATTGCTTGCCGCGTTCGACCTCCATCGTGGCCGGATCCTCAAGGCCGCCGAAAGCGTCTATGTCCGCCACGGAAAGGGCTCGTACACGTTGGCGGCCGCGGACATGAAATAGGCCGCGCCACCACCCCTTCACCCGTGCCAAATGGCGACTACTTGAGGCAACCACGTCAACCCACAGGAGCTTGCAATGAGCAAGGGACAAAAGCGAAGCGGTAGGGAACCGAAGAAGCCAAAGCAGAACAAAGTGAAAGTCGCCGCCACGGCGACGACCGCAACGGTGATTCAGGGCAAATTGAGCGCGCCCGTGCGCGAAAAGAAGCGCTGGTAACGCCCTGCGGCTGAACCGACTTAGCGCGGTGCCGAGGCGCGCTTTCAACTGGTCAGGCAGATGGGTTCCGGCAGGCCTGGCACCGCGACCGATAGCGAAAACAGCGCGCCGTCAAGTGGATTGGCGCCGTTATGCTCGCCGGTCGTGACATAAAGCGTCCTCAGATCGCGGTTCCCGAGGCAGCAGCTGGTCACGTTCCGGACTGGCAATCGGAGGATTCGCTGGACCGCGCCGTCGGGATCAAAGCAGGTCACTCGGCCTCCGCCATAATGGGCACAATAGAGAACGCCTTGGCTATCGACGCAGAGCCCGTCAGGCATGCCGTCGTCCGGGCCGAAAGCGACAAGTGTCCGGGGCACCGACAATCGCCCGCTGACGCGCTCCAGATCATAGGCCAGAATTCGCCTGCCGATTGAATCGCTGAAATAGAGAATCGTCCCATCGGGACTGAAGGCGGGACCGTTGCAAACCACGAAGCCGCTGTCCCCGATTGAGGCATTCCCATCCCTTGCCAAACGATACAGAATGCCGCGCGGCGCCCTTTCCGCGATGTCGAAGGTGCCGCACCAGAGGTTGCCGTCGCGATCGACCTTGGCGTCATTGTAGGAAATTCCTGGCCGTCCGGCATTGGGATCGGCAAGCGGCTTGGAAGCCCCGCTCTCCGGATCGAACAGCGCCAGACCGCCATCCAAGGCCAGGATCAAGCGCCCGCCGGTCGCGAGTGCGATGGCGCCGATGTTTCCCCTCTCGGCAACCCGCCAGCTCCGGTATGCGCCGCTCGCAAGATGCCGGCGATGGACCAACGGACCAAAGAAATCGATCCAATAGAGCGCCTGTTCATTGGGATGCCAGAGTGGGCTTTCCCCTAATTTGTCGCGGGTCGCCCCGACCACTTCCCAGCGCGGAACATCTTGATTCATGTCTTCCTCCCGCTTCGAGATCGCGGCGTTCGCGCCCTCTAATCAACGACACGCCGCCCGGCGGTGGTTCCGCCATCGACCAGCAACAAATCGCCGGTCATGTAGCTCGCTCGCGGCGAGGCCGCGAACACGATCGCCTCGGCAATCTCCTCGGGCCGCGCCACGCGCCGCAACAGGGTCGGCTTGATCCAGAATTCCCGCGCCGCCGCGGGATCAGGCGACGCCTCGAGGGAATTGCCCATCATGTCGGTCTCGACCGGTCCGGGGCAGATGGCGATGACACGAATGTCGGGCGCAAGCTCGACCGCCATGGCCTTGGTAAGGCCGATCAGCGCGCCTTTGGACGCGCAATAGGCCGTGCTCCCCGCATAGCCCAGCAGAGCCGCATCGGAGGCGACATTGACGATCACCCCGCGCTTGCGGCCTAGCGCCGGCAGCAGGGCCTTGGACAAGGCCCAAGGGGCGGTTAAATTGACCGCCATGGTCCGATCCCAGAAATCCTCATCGATCTGGGCAATCGGGGCTTCGAGAAATATCCCGGCGCAATTGACCAGGATATCGACCTCGCCCACCTCGGCGGCCAAGCGCCGGCATTCATCGCGCCGCGACAGTTCAGCCCCAAGCCCGATGGCGCGGCCGGACAATTCCGCCGCGACACGGTGCGCCTCCGGTGCCTTCCGCCCATGCACGATGACTTCGCCCCCGCGTTCCGCGAAAAGTGCCGCCGCCGCCCTTCCGATGCCCCGCGTCGAACCGGTGACCAGAACGCGTTTGCCGGAAAATTCCATGGCCACGCCTCAGATCCGGCCGGCGACGCTGCCGCCGTCAAGCACAACCGAAGACCCGGTCATGAAGGCGGCGGCGGGCGAGGCCAGGCAAAGAACAAAGGCGGCGATTTCCTCCGGCTTGGCCAATCTTGCGAGCGGGTGATAGGCCTCGAAATCCCGGTAATAGGCCGCCGGATCGGAACTCGCCTCGGCGCAATCGCGCATCAATTCGGTGTCCATGGTGCCGGGACAAAGCGCGTTCACGCGGATGCCCGATGCCGCCAATTCGATGGCGAGTGCCCGGGTGAGTGCCAGCAATCCATGCTTGGCCGCCACATAGGCGACATTGTTGGCGATCGCGTGCACGCCCAGCTCCGACGCGATATTGATGACGCAACCCTTTGCCTGGGCCAGGATCGGCAGCGCGGCCTGGATGGTGAAAAACGCCGCCTTCAGATCGATGGCGAGATGCCGGTCCCAATGATCGTCATCGGTCTCGGCAATGGGCTTCTCGATGTTGATCGCGGCATTGTTGACCAAGAGATCCAGGCGAGCCTGCGCGATCATCGGCTGGATGGCGCGCGCGGCGCCGGTGGCATTCGCCAAATCCGCCGGCGCGGGGATCAGGCGATCGCCGCCGCCGAGAAGTTCGATTGCCGTCCCGACGATCGCCTCGTTCCGGTCGTTGATGCCGACGATGGCGCCTGCCCGGTGCAGGGCGCCGGCGATGGCGAAGCCCAAGCCCCTGCCGCCACCCGTCACCAGCGCCACCTTCCCCTTCATGTCGAAGATCATGTCACCCCCGATAGCGGCTGAGCCGAAGTGCGAGCGCGGTCGATCCGATGCTGAGCAGAATCAGCAGCGTGGCCATGGCGTTGATGGTCGGGTCGAGCGAGGTTCGCACCAGACCCCAGACCAAGGTCGGCAAGGTGTTGCCGCCCCCGATGGTGAAGAAGGTGATCACGAAATCGTCGAGCGAGATCGACAGCGCGATCAGGCCCGCGCCCACGATGGTCGGCCGGATGATCGGGAGCGTGACGGTGCGAAAAACGATCCAGGGTGTCGCACCCATATCCCTGGCGCTGTCGACCACGTTCCAGTCGAAAGTCGCGAGCCGCGCGAACACGATCAGGATCACGAAGGGCTGCGCGATCACCAATTGGCCGAGAATGACCGTGACCAGGCTGAGCTTCACGTCGAGAAAACGCACGAAATAGCAGATGAGCGCGACGCCGATGATGAGTGCCGGGAGCATCATCGGCACGCCCAGCAGGTTGGTGATCGTGCCCGCCCAGCGCGGCCGCAACCGGACCAGGCCAAAGGCCGCCAAGGTCCCGGTCGCAAGCGAACCCAGGGCGACGGCTATTCCGACAATCAGGCTGTTCCACAAGGCCGGCCAGAAGGAATTGTTGGCGAAGAGCTTGCGGTACCAATCCAGCGTCAATCCGGTGAGCGGCAGGCTGGTCAAGGCCGATTCGTTGAAGCTGAACAGGATGACCAGGATGATCGGTGTGGCCATGAACGCCACCACCAGAATGGTGAATCCTCCCCACAGAAAATCAGTCGCGCGCGCGCCGTTCATGGCCGCAATGCCAGCCGCAACGCCACCCGAATCGCCAGCACGATCGCCAGGCTCGCCACCAGCACGGTGAAGGCCATGGCGCTCCCCATGGGCCAGTCAAAACCGAACGAGAATTGCGCCTCGATGAAGGTGCCCATCATCGCAGCCCCCCCGCCGACGAAGCGCGGCGTCACATAATCGCCGGCCGAGATCAGGAAGGTCAGCATGAAGGCGGCAAGGATGCCGCGCTCGCATTGCGGCAGGATGACGTCGCGCATGGCCTTCCAGGGACTGGCGCCCAGATCGCGGGCCGCCTCGATCGTTACGGCACGAATTCCGCGCATGGAACCGTAGATCGGCAGGACCGCGAAGGGCAGCAGGAAATAGGTGAGCGTGATGACGATGCCATTGGCGTTGTAAATGAAGATGCCCAATGGCTCGCCGATCAGGCCGAGCTTGATCAGCGCCAGATTGAGGATGCCGTCGCGCCCAAGAATGCTCTTCCAGGCATAGATCTTGACCAGGTAGCCCCCGAAGAGCGTGATCAGCGTCAGGAACAGGAGCCCATCCCCCCATCGCCCGGCGCGAAAGCGGATGACATAAGCAAAACCGAAAGCAACAAGGGTCGTGAGCGCGGCGATCGCGAGCGCGATGAGCATGGTGTTGCCGAGCGTGTCGCCGTATTCCAGCCAGGTATCGATGTAGTTCTTGAGCGTGGCGTCCGGGCGCATCACGCGCGCCTTGACCGACCAAAAGCTGATGACCAGGAAATAGGCGAGCGGCGCCACGAACAACGCGAGGAACACCAGAAGGGCCGGCGCCAGGGGCCAGAAAGGCGGCCAGATCACCGGCCGCAACGGGCGCCAGACCTTCATCCGCCAGAGCCCCGCCATTCGCCGGGCCGGCAACTCCGGACCCATGCCCGGCGACCGATTGCCCGGCGGAATCCGAACGATGCGGGCTCAGGCCTTCTGCAGGCGCTGATACTCGTTCAGGAAATCGTCATAGGTCGCGGTATCGTCCGTGCTCTCGGTGGGCGGCACCGGCTGCAGGCGGGCCTTCTTCATGTAGCCCTCGATGTCACTGTAATTGTAGGAGGCCGCCAATTCCGGTGGCAAGGAGGCGACCGCCTTCAGATTGGTGATGCCCGCGCTCTGCTCGGTCGCGAAGACGATCTGCGGCTCGACCGAGAGAATGTGGTTGATCATCTTGTAGGCGAGCTCGATGTTCGGGCAATCCTTGGGCAGGCACAGGCAATCCATGAACAGGCCCGTGCCTTCCTTGGGAATGGTGTAGGCGATGGTCTTGCCCTTCTGCTTGGCCCACACCGCCACCGCCTCCCAGCCGATCGCGCTCACAGTCACCTCGTTGCGGGCGAAGGCGTCGGCCATGTCGCCATAGGTGGCGAAAAAGGCCCGGGCATGATTCTTCTTGATGTCGATCAGCAAATCGATGACCTTCGCCAACTCGGCCTTGGTCAGGATGGTGCCCATCGGCCTGCCGGTCACGACCGTGCCCCAGATCAGCAAATTGCCGAGCGGATCATCGACCATCGCCACCTTGCCCTTGTGTTCGGGCTTCATGATGTCGAGCCAGCTTTCCGGCGGGCTGGTCACCACGGACGGATCGTACATCAGCGGCAAGGTGCCCCAATTCCACGGCACGCCCAGAAGCTGGCCGTCCTTGCGGATCGATTCCTCGGCGGTGAATTGCGGAATGAGATCCCCGAACAATGGGATCTTGGCCGGGTCCACCGCCTCCAAGAGGCCGCCCTCGGCCATCAGCGGCAGGTACCCGAAATACATGGTGATGAGGTCGGTGCGGCCGATGCCGCCCGCCTGCAGCTTGGTGATGATCTCTTCGTTCGACGAAATGAAGGTCGGCTGGAAGTCGATGTCGTTGTCCTTGAGGAAAGTGCCGGCGAGAATGGGCGTCTCGTAGCCCTGCCAACCCATCCAGGTCATCGTGGTCGCGGCATGGGCCTCCTTCGAGGCCAAGCCCGTGAGGCCCAGGCCACCCATCGCGGCCGCCCCTTGCAGGACGCGGCGCCGCGACATGGTCGAGCGCGCCGAAAGCGTCAGCAGCGCCTGCAATGATGTCGATATTCCATTCATGATCAGCCCCCGTCTGTCTGTTGCTCGGCCCGACGTTTTCGGTGCCTGGCGCGGAACGAGGCAATACGCTAATGCCGCGACGAAACGCCGGTCAAGGACAAACACCAGGATCGGTTTGAAAGCGACGAGGAATTCGCTGGCGGCGTCGGGCATGCCTCGCCTAGTGTTGTGGTTCCAACGTTTGATTCCTAATCATTCCCGTTGGAACCACGACACCTGCCATTCCCATTTGCTAGTGTTCCGGGCCGACATGTCCCTGGAGCGGAATGTCGGTTACGGAACACTAGTGTTTTGCCACGCCGAATGAGATTGCCCGATGCCCGAATGGAGCGCCAGGAGATGGGTATGGCGGCTGAACTAGCGAGGAACCAATGACAATCCGTTATTTCGACGTCCCCGACTACGCCATCGCCATTATCGGCGCCGCCAGCGGGATCGGTCGCGCGGCCGCGCTTTTCCTCGGCGCGCAAGGGGCCAAGATCGGATGCCTCGATCGCGACCTCGAGGGCGCGCGCGCGACCGCCGGGACGATCGCGGCCGATGGCGGCCTGGCCTTCGCGGAAGCCCTCGATGTCACCGAGGATACCGGTATCCGGCCTGCCCTCGATGCGGCGATCAAGCGGCTCGGCCGGCTCGACGCGCTGGTCAATTGCGCGGGCATCACCGGCAAGACCAATCTCCCCGGGCACGAAGTCGAGATCGCCGATTTCGATCACGTCTACCGGATCAATTTGCGTGGCGCCTTTCTGCTCTCAAAATTCGCGCTTCCGGCGATGCTGGCCCGGCGCTATGGCCGCATTCTGCATGTGGCCTCCATCGCCGGCAAGGAAGGCAATGCCGGCATGACCGCCTATTCCGCGACCAAGGCCGGGTTGATCGGCCTGGTCAAGAGCCTGGGCAAGGATTACGCCGAAAGCGGCGTCACCATCAACGCGCTGGCGCCGGCGGTCATTCGCACGCCGATGGTCGCGGCCTTGCCCCAGGCCACGATCGATTACATGACCGCCAAGATCCCGATGCGCCGCTGCGGCGAATTGGACGAGGCGGCGCGAATGATCGGCTGGATCGTTTCGCCGGCCTGCTCCTTCACCACCGGATTCACCTTCGACTTGAGTGGTGGGCGCGCCACCTATTGATCGGCCGAGTGCGGCCCCCACGAAGGGCCAAGCCCGAACTGGCCCCTCATCGGCGACGGTACTCCTCGACAGCGCCCATATCGAGACTGACGCCCAGGCCCGTGAACCCGGAATCGGTCATCACCCGGACCACGCAATCGTCGTAGGAACCGTCGAAATCGCGCGCGTCCCAGCCCGGCACCCACAATTCCATGACCTCTATGTCGGTAATCTTCATCGGTCGTTAGCGAGGAGCATGCTAGAGTTGAAGCTAGAACCCGATCGGATCATGTATCCCGGGTCGGCCGCCCGTTGTCCAGGATAAGAGTATAGAGCGGTTGAGCCGGACAAGCGGCCTTGCGGGAATCCACGATTGGCCCCAGATTGGGCGCATCGCAACCCACGGGTCAGAAATGTCGAACCGTCCGCCGATCCTGCACCTCAATGCCAACGACAATGTCGCCGTGGCGTTGCAAGACCTCAAGCCCGGCGATGTGCTGGGCTTTGGCGAGGTCTCCGCGAGCCAGCCCGTGCCGCGCGGCCATAAGGTCGCGGTGCAACCGATCGCGGCGGGCCAACCGGTACGAAAATATGGCCAGATCATCGGCGAGGCGACCTTGGCCATCCTGCCCGGCCATCACGTCCATGGCCACAATCTGGTGTTCCGGCCAAGTACCGTCGATCACGCGATCGGAACCGCGTTGCGGCGGCAAGAATTGCTCCCCGAGGACAAGCGGGCGACGTTCCAGGGCATCAGGCGCGAGAGCGGCGAAATCGCGACCCGCAACTATGTCGGCGTGATCACCACGGTGAATTGCGCCAATACCGCCGCGCGCCTGATCGCCGACCAGTTTCGCGGGCCCAATGGGCTCGCCGATTATCCCAATGTCGATGGCATCGTTCCCCTGACCCATGCGCTGGGATGCGCGGGTGGCACCGAGGGCGAGGGCGCCGATTTGCTCCGGCGCACCATCGGTGGCTATTTGCGCCATCCCAACTTCGCCGCCGTGCTGATTCTGGGTCTCGGTTGCGAATCGAACCAGGTCGACCGGTTGTTGAAGGATGAAGGCATTCCCCAAGACGGAAGGGTGAACCGATACGTGATCCAGGAGGCCGGCGGCACCGCTAAGACGGTGCGCGGCGGGGTGGATCGCATCAAGGAGCTTCTGGCCGAGGCCAATCGCGCGGAGCGCCAGGCCTTGCCGGTCGGCCACCTGAAGCTGGGACTGCAATGCGGCGGGTCGGACGGGTTTTCGGGGCTGACGGCCAACCCCGCCCTGGGCGCGGCCGCGGATCTGCTGGTGACGCATGGCGGCACATCGATCCTGAGCGAAACGCCGGAAATCTACGGCGCCGAGCACATGCTGCTTAGCCGCGCCACCTCGCGCGAGATCGGGGAGAAACTGCTCGAGCGCCTGGCCTGGTGGTCGGAATACGCGAGGATCAACAACGAATCCTTGGACAGCAACCCCTCTCCCGGAAACAAGGAGGGCGGTCTCACCACCATTCTTGAAAAATCCCTGGGTGCGGTGGCCAAGGGTGGCACCAGCAATTTGGAGGATGTCTATCGCTACGCCGAACAGGTGACCAAACCGGGTTTCGTGTTCATGGATACGCCGGGATACGATCCGGTCTCGGTCACCGGCCAGGTGGCGGGCGGCGCCAATATCATCTGCTTCACCACGGGAAGGGGTTCGTGCTTCGGCTGCCGGCCGGCGCCCAGCGTCAAGCTCGCGACCAACACGCCCATGTTCCTGCGCATGCAAGACGACATGGACCTCAATTGCGGCGAGATCGCCGAGGGTGCTGCGACGGTCGCGGAGGTAGGGCGCCAGATTTTCGAGCTCATTGTCGAGACCGCGTCAGGCCGCCGGACCAAGAGCGAGGAACTCGGCTATGGCGACGATGAATTCGCGCCATGGCATGTGGGCGCGACCCTTTAGATCGCGCCGACGACGCCATCCTGTTGGTCAGCCGACGAGCGAGAGTGGCTTGCCCAGCCCCGACAAGGCGCTTCTCAGGTCGGCAAGATCCCCTTCCGCCAGCGGAAGGGCAGGCTTTCGACAAATACCGACCCGGCCGCCCAAAAGGTTGGTCGCGGCCTTGACCGAGGAATTGTAGTCATGGGTCCAAAGGAAGATCTGCGCCGGCAGGATTTGCTTCCATAGCGCAATCGCCTCCGGGAGTTTGCCCGAGGCCACCAGATCATAAAGCTGGACAGCCTCGCGCGGGGTCGCGTTAACGCCGCCCCAGATGCAGCCGACGCATCCCGCCATCAGGGCATAGAGTGCCAGCGTATCGCCCCCATTGAAGACCTTGCCCCCGGTCGCCACCAGTTGCTGGATGCGGGTCAGATCGCCGGTGCTGTCCTTGATATATTTGATGTTCTCGATCTCAAGCAGGCGTGCGAACAGCGCCGGCGTCACGTCGCGATTGGTGTTCTGCGGGATGTTGTAGACCACGATCGGCCTGTCGATCGATTGCGCGACGGCCTCGAAATGCCACATGACACCATCCATGGTCGGACCCTCGAAATAGGGCGGCAGGATCATGATTGCGTCGGCGCCGAAATCCCGCGCGGCTTTCGCGTTGTCGATTGAATCGCGGGTATTGATCGCCGAGGAATGCGCGATGAATTGCGCGCGGCCACGCAATCGCTTGCCGACGATGGCATGGATGCGTCGGCGTTCTTCCTCGGAAAGATACGCGAATTCCCCGGTGCCACCGCAGGACAGCACGATATGCACGCCGGCATCGACCATCCGATCGACATGGTCGGCCAAGGCGCCTTCGTCAATCTTGTTGCCCGATTTGTCAAATGGCGTGCAGATCGGAACGCAAATTCCCTTGAGTTCGGACATTCGTGGCTCTCCCTCTTATCGATCCCATGATTGCACTGGCGATCGCAATTTTGCGAACAAGACGTCCTAGTGTTGTGGTTCCAACATTTGATTCCCAATCAATCCCGTTGGAACCACAACACATGCCATTCCGTTTTGCTAGTGTTCCCTAGCCGGCATGTCCCTAGAGCGGAATGTCGGTTGCGGAACACTGGCGCCTGGCCTCGCGTTCAGCCTCGCCGCAACGTGACCACCTTCGGGGCCGCGGTCGATTCGGCCCGATAAAGTGACCGCGATTGCACCGGCAAGGCGGCCTCCCAGCGGCGAAAATCCTGGATCATGCGCTTCTCCTCCGCCATCGGCAGGGCCGCCATCGGCGGCACGACGCGCCGCCAATCGGCGTCCCCGGTCGCATCCGCGATCAGCGCCTTCAGGGACGCGATGAAAGAGTGCCGGCTCAAGATGCAATCGCCAGACAGGATCGCTGGAATGAAGCGCCGTTGCTCGATCGGAAACCTCGCATCGATCATGTTCCGCACCAGGCGCGCCATCACGTTGGCAAGCCCGCAGATCGTGCCCCGGGCGCCGAGCGTTAGCGCCTGGGGCAGGTGAATCTCGGTGCCGGTGAGAATGGAGAGGTGCGAGAAACGGCGCAGCAGGGATTCGGTGAAACCGAGATCGCCGCCGCTGTCCTTGACGCCCGCGATACTGCCTGGATAGCGCTCATCGAGGCGGCGAATGACATTATGGGTAACCGGGGCGCCGCAGATATCAGGAAAGTGGTACAGATACAGGCGCGGATCATCCCGGGCAATGCGATCGATCACGGTTCGAAAAAAGTGGAATGTGCCCTCCTCCGTCACCCCCGAACGGTAAACGCAGGGCGGCATGAGCAGCAATCCAGCGACCGCGCGATCGAGCGCATGGTGCGCCAGCGCCACGATATCGGGTATGTTCATCGCCCCGATCGAGACGATGATCCGGCCCGGATCCAGCGGGCCGGCAATGACGCGCTCCAGCCCTTCCTGCCGATCCGCGAGGGAGAATTCCGCGCCCTCGCCCGTGGTGCCGAACAAGGCCACGCCGTCGCAGCCATCGGCGATCAGCGCCTCGCACCGGCGGGCAAGCCGATCGCCGTCGGGCCGAAACGAAGCCGTCACCGGCGTGGTCACGGCCGCGATCAGGCAATCGGATCTGGGCAGGCCAGCAGGGGTCGCAACCATTTTCCGCCAATCCCGATCGGGCTGTCGATTCGCGTCCCCCACCCCAAAGGGCAGGAGAAGTCGTCTTCCGCACGGATCATCCGCGCTTATTGTCGATTGTCAACAATTACCCTTGACGGCCTTTGGCGGTGGTGCAAACCTTCCCCGGCAAATGTTCCGGCCCGCCCTCGGGTGCAAATGCCGAGACTTGGAATTTGGGTATCGCCCAAGGGCTGGCGGCGGGTCGATTGGGGGCCTCTTGACGGCCAAACACTCCATCAAGGTCGATCGTCGATCGCTGGATTGGCGCGCGGCCGACGTACTGCGCGACCTGATCCTAGGGGGCCAATTGCCGCCGGGTCATCGCCTGGTAGAAACCTCGCTCGCCAGCGAGCTCGAAGTCAGCCGCGGCACCCTTCGGGCCGCGTTGCGCGCCTTGACCCATGAGGGCCTCGTTTGCCAGGTCGCCTATACGAAATGGATGGTGCCGGAGTTTTCGCGAAAGGACGCCTGGGAGCTCTACACCCTGCGCGGCAGCCTGGAAGGCCTGGGTGCCCGCCTGGTCGCGGAACGCCGCGCGCCGGAATCGATCGCGACTTTGAACAAGGCGTTCGATCGCCTGGTCGCCGCCGTCGGCACCAGGCGCCATGCCGAGGTCGCGGAGGCCGATCTCGCGCTGCACCAGACGATCATCGCGGTCACCGGCCACCGGCGCCTCGCCGATCAATACAAGCTGCTGGAACAGCAGATCCGGCATTACATCTTTTCCACCAACGCCATGATCGTCGATCTCTACCAGATTGTCGCCGAGCACGAGCCGATCGTAACCGCGATCGCCGCCGGCGATCCCGAAACCGCCGAACGCCTGGCGCGCGAGCACAACGCGCCGGAAGTGCGGCGGGCCGCCATTGAACATGACGCGGTGTTGCCTCTGGAAACCAAGCCCAAGCCCCCGGCGCCTTCCAAGACGACCAAGGGCCCCACGGCCCAGCGTGCAAGCAGATTGGCCCACATACAATAATCCATCAATCGCAACCAAGGGAGGATGACATGAGTTACTCGTTCCGTTCGTTCCCGACCGCTCCGGTGGGTCGCCGCGCCGTGCTTTCAGCCGGAGGTGCCGCGCTCGCCATGCCGTTCATCGCCAGATCGGGCCTGGCCGCCGCCAAGGCCTTTCGCATCTCGACGCCGGGCTCGCCCGAAGAATGGCAATCCAAGGCGCTGGTCAAGTTCAAGGCGGAACTCGACGCGGCGGCACCTGGCGCCTTCGACGTGCAATTGCACTTCAACGGCACTCTCTTTGGCCAGGGCACCGAGGTCGAGGCGATGCAGCGCGGCAATCTGGAATGCGCGCTGGTCTCGCCCCAGGACATCGCCTCGCTGATTCCGGAATATTCGATCTTCACCACTGGATATCTGATGCAGAGCCCGGCCCATCTCGACGCCGTCTATGGGGGCGAGGTCGGCGCCGAGTATTCCGCGCGCGTCTCCAAGGACGTCGGCATTCACCTGGTGCGGAGCCAGTATCTGGGCACCAGGCACGTTATCTTGCGCGAGCCGCGCGAAGTGAACGTGCCCGCCGATCTGGCCGGGCTCAAATTGCGCATGCCCGGTTCCGACACCTGGCAGTTCCTCGGCAACGCTTTGGGTGCCAATGCAACGCCGCTCGCATTCGAGGAAGTTTACCTGGCGATGCAGACCGGCACCATCGATGGGCTGGAGAATCCCCTGCCTGACGCCATGGCGGCGAAGTTCTACGAGGTTTCCAAGCAAGTGGTCCTCACCGGGCACATGGTCTCCAACATCTTCTTCGCACTCGCCAACGGCTTCTGGGATGGGCTCGACGGTGACCAGAAGAAGTCGATCGAGGGAGCGGAGGATGCCGCCAAGAAGCTGAACGACGATGGCGTCGTCGCCACCGAAAAGGATGCCGCTGCCTTCTTCGAGGGCAAGGGCGTCAAGGTGACGGCACCCGACCTGGCCGCCTTCCGCAGCCAGGTTCAGGAGAAGTTCCTGGGCTCGGATTTCGCCAAGGACTGGCCGGCGGGCATGCTGGAGCGCATCAACAAGGCTGGCGCTTGATCCCAGCGATCGGCGCATCCGGCCCGCGAAGCTGGCGGCAAACGGCGCGGAGAGCCGCTGAATGGGTTTCCGCGCTGTCGCTGGCCGCCTTGTTCGGGTCCTTCATGATCGGGGTGATTGCACGCTATGTGTTCAATCACCCCGTTTCCTGGACCCTCGAAATCTGCTCCATCGCCTATGTCTGGGTGGTGTTCTGGACCAGCAATCTCCTGCTGGGCGAGCGCCAGCATATCGTTTTCGACGTCCTCTATGGCGCCTTGCCGCCGCGCCCTCGGCGCTGGGTCGGGATCGCGAACACCCTGGCGCTGGGTGCCTTGTTCCTGGCGGCGCTGCCGGTGGTGGTCGATTACATATTTAGCCTGCGGCGCCAATCCCTGATTCTGCACATTCCCTTCACGCTGATCTATTCCTGTTTTGTCCTGTTCATGGTC
The DNA here is from genome assembly GCA_964542425.1 of uncultured Rhodospirillaceae bacterium. Classification (GTDB taxonomy): domain Bacteria; phylum Pseudomonadota; class Alphaproteobacteria; order Dongiales; family Dongiaceae; genus Dongia_A. The sequence continues at coordinate 22,819 of CAZIUB010000001.1, forward strand.
GCTGTGATCGCGGGTGCGGGATCGCGCCTGCGCCGGCTTCTGTTCGACACCGATTGGCGCCGGCACCTCTAGGATTTGGATTGCCCCGGCATGAGCTTTGCTTGCGCCCTCATGTTCGGATTGTTCTTTCTCTGGGTGTTCCTTGGCATGCCGGTCGGCCACGCCATGCTTGCCGCCGGCATCGTCTATCTGCTGGTGAGCGACCAGGATCTGGCGATATTAGCCACGCAGAGCCTGAACGGCATCTACAGCAATTTCGTGCTGATGGCGGTGCCGCTTTTCATCCTCGCGGCCGACATCATGAATGCGAGCCGCATCACCGACCGGCTGTTCGACTTCGCCAACGTCTTGGTGGGAAGACTGCGCGGCGGCCTTGCGCATGTGAACGTCGTCGCCAGCATCATCTTTTCGGGCATGAGCGGCAGCGCCTTGGCCGACGCCGCCGGGCCGGGCAAGCTGGAAGTCGACATGATGGTCAAGGCCGGCTATCCGCCCGGCTTCGCGGCGGCGCTCAGCAGCAGCTCCGCCATCATCGGGCCGATCATCCCGCCCTCGATCCCGATGGTCCTCTATGGGGTCACCTCCAACACCTCGATCGGGTATCTATTCATGGCGGGAGTCATTCCTGGCCTGCTCATGGGCCTGGCGCAGATGGCGTTCGTGGCCTCGGTCGCCAAGCGGCGCGGCTTTCCCCTGGGCGAAAAACAGAATTTACGCCAGTCGCTCAAGGTCGTGCGCGTCACGTCGCCAGCACTTCTATTGCCGGTCATCCTTCTGGGCGGCATCTATAGCGGCGCGGTGACGCCGACCGAGGCGGCGGCGGTGGCCGCGGCCTATGCCCTCTTTCTCGCGCTCGTCTGGTACCGATCGCTGCATCTTAAGCAATTGGTGGATGTCCTGGTCGAATCCGCGAAATCGACCTCGATGGTCGCCATCACCATCGCCGGCGCCCTGGTGATGAATTGGGTGGTGGCCGCTGAACAGATCGCGCAAGACCTGGGCCTGTGGATCATCGCGCTGGACATGCCGGCCAATGTGTTCCTGTTCGCGGTCACCTGCCTGTTCCTGGTGCTGGGATGCTTTTTGGATACCCTGCTGATGCTGCTGGTGATCGTGCCCATACTGATGCCGGCGGTCCGTGGGCTCGGCATCGATCCGGTGCATTTCGGCGTGGTGGCGATCATCAACATGATGATTGGTTTGCTGACGCCGCCCATGGGCCAACTGGTCTACCTGATCGCCGGTGTCTCCGGCGTCAAGGTGGCGGAAATCCTGAAGGAGATTTGGCCATTCCTGATCGTTCTGGTGGCCTTGCTGTTCGTATTGGTATTCGCGCCCGGGATCACGCTGTGGCTGCCGGGGAAGATGGGTTACGTACCGGTCGCGCCGGCCGGATGACCGAATAGGCCATGATCGGGCCGGGAGGGGGAGCGCATGTCGCTGATGAAAGAACTGGTGAACGGCGTCGAGCGCTATCGGCACTTCATCAACGGCGATTGGATGGATTCGACCGGCCGCGACTGGATCGAAGTCGAGAATCCGGCGACCGGCGCCATCATCGCAATGGTGCCGGCCGGAACCAATGAGGACGCCGACCGGGCCCTGGTCGCGGCGCGCGCGGCCCAGCCGGCCTGGGAGGCCAAGACACCGGTCGAGCGTGGGGAATTGCTGCGGCGATTGGCGCGGCTCATTCTGGAAAATCGCGAGCGCCTGGCCCGCCTGGTGGTCGCCGAACAAGGCAAGCCCCTGGCCGAGGCGCGGGCCGAAATCGACGGTACCGCGCTCTATCTCACCCACGCCGCCGAGGAAGCGCGCCGCATCACCGGCGATATTCTGCCGTCGGACAATGCCGACGAGCAGATCTGGATCGAGCGCGTCGCCCATGGCGTGGTCGTGGGCCTGACCGCGTGGAACTATCCGGCGGCCTTGACCACGCGCAAGATGGGCCCGGCGCTCGTGGCCGGCAACACAATGGTCATGAAGCCCCATGAGGGCACGCCCCTCTCGGCGCTGGAAATCGCGCAACTTGCCCAACAGGCCGGCTTCCCGGCCGGTGTCGTCAATGTCGTGAATGGAACCGGCGAGGGTCTGGGCCGGGCCTTGGTGAGCCACCCGATTCCCCGCCTGATCACCCTCACGGGGAGCGTGCGCGCCGGCAAGAGCGTGTTCCGCGACGCCGCCGACGACCTCAAGATCCTGCGCCTGGAATTGGGTGGAAAGGCGCCCTTCATCGTCGCCGAGGACGCCGATATCGGCGCGGCGGTCCGGGCGGCGATCCTTTCCCGCTTCGAGAATTGCGGCCAGATCTGCATCTCCAACGAGCGCATGTATTTGCACGAACGGATCGCCGACCAGTTCCTCGAACTCCTGACCCGCGCCGTGGGCAAGCTTGTCGTCGGCGACCCGATGAATGCTGTCGATATCGGGCCGAAATTCAGCGCGCTCGAGTTGGCGAAGGTCGAGCGCATGGTCCAAGACGCGATCAAGGCTGGCGCCAAGGTCCTCGCCGGGGGCAAGCGCCTGACCGAGGGGCCAAACAGAAGCGGGCATTGGTTCGAGCCGACGATCCTGACCGATGTCGAGAACCACATGCCGATCATGCAGGACGAAGTCTTCGGTCCGGTCATGCCGGTGATGAAAGTCGCGGATTTTGACGAAGGAATGCGGCTCGCCAATGAATCGCGCTACGGGCTCTCGGCCTATGTGTTCACCAAGGATCTCCGCCGGTTGATGCGCCTGGTGCGCGAACTGAAGTTCGGCGAGATCTACGTCAACCGCCCGGGCGGTGACGCGGTTCATGCCTACCACGCGGGCCTGCGCAACAGCGGTATCGGCGGAGAGGACGGCAAGTACGGCCTCGATGCCTACTTCCAGAAGAAAACGATCTACGTCAATTACGCTTGAAGTCAATTCTCGCTTGCGCCGACCGACCTAGACCATATGCTCACGCCGATTGGCTCGAATCCTTGTCATTCTCGCTACAAGCGTCAACTCCGCGATGGTTTTCCCGTTGCCTGACCGTTACCCACCCGATCAGCTTGCCGCCTTTGCCCAATCCCTGTTTGCCAGGGCCGGGTGCGACGGCGACAAGCCCGCGATCATGGCGCGAACCCTCCTCGAAGCGGATTTGATGGGTCATACGACCCATGGTTTGGCGCTGGCTGCCCCCTATCTCGAGGAGATCGAGAACGGTGCCATGAAGGCGATCGGCGAACCCGAGATCATCGCCGATCGGGGTGCCGCTATTTGCTGGGACGGGCGTCGCCTGCCGGGCGTTTGGCTCACGGCCAAGGCCGTGGAGCTCGGCATCGATCGCGCGCGCGGCCACGGTACCGCGACGCTCACGATCCGGCGGAGCCACCATTCCGGTTGCCTTGCCGCCTTTCTGGAGCGGGCCACGACCGAGGGCATGGTGGTGCTGATCGCCACCTCCGACCCCAGTGTCGCCAGCGTCGCACCCTTTGGGGGCTTGTGCGCCGTGTTCACCCCCGACCCGATCGCCATCGGCATCCCGACCGCCGGAGATCCGATCCTGATCGACATGAGTTCATCGATCAGCACCAACGGCATGACCGCCCGGCTGCGCGCGCAGGGCGGGCGCTTTCCCGGCCCCTGGGCCATGACCGCCGCCGGTGCCGCGACCGATGATCCCAATGCCTTGTTCACGGAGCCCCCGGGTACCCTGCTTCCGACCGGCGGCAAGGACCACGGCCACAAGGGCTACGGCCTTGCGCTCACCGTCGAGGCCTTGACCCAGGGACTCTCCGGCTTCGGCCGGGCTGAGAGGCCAAGCGAATGGAGCTCCTCGATGTTCATCCAGGTTCTCGACCCGCGCGCCTTTGGCGGCCTGGATGCGTTCACCCGCGAGACCAGCTGGATCGTGGAGGCCTGCCGGAACAATCCGCCGGCGCCCGGCTTTGCATCCGTGCGCGTGCCGGGCGACAAGGCGCTGGCGAACAAGCGCCGCGCGATCAGCGAAGGTGTCGACCTTCACTCGGCAATCATGCCAGCACTCGTCCCGTGGGCGGAGAAATACGGCGTGTCATTGCCCAAGGCGGTCGCCTAGGGGCATTTTCAACCTAAGGAGCCTCTGATTTAATCGCTTGCACTTGATTTGTCATTCTGATTCAAGGCCACCTCTAAAAACCCCCTGTTCCGCGGGATAGATTTCTGATTCAGTGATTCCAGCAGCAAAGGGGTCGCCGATGGCGAACCAGCCAGGA
>CAZIUB010000002.1:0-10584 GCA_964542425.1 uncultured Rhodospirillaceae bacterium
GCGTTCCTCGCCCTTCAAATCACCGCGATAATAGTGGATCAGACTCAGAATCCAATGGCAGCGGCCATCGTCGTTGTCGATCTCGATCGCTGTCGAGGCCATCGCCAATGCCCGCGCAAGTATGTGGTCCGGCGCTTCATCATAACCGTGCAACACCACATCGGCGAAGCCGCGATAGGCGTGGGCCGGCGCGTATTCGGGATCGAGGTCGATCGCTTGTTGAAACAGATCGACGGCGCGCTGATTGTCGTCGGGCGCGTAGCCACGCAAATGCTTGATCCCACGCAACGCACACTCGTAAGCATCGAGTTTGGGCTTGCGCCGGCTCTGCTCGACCAGTGAGCTCTCGCCCCGCGCCTGGAGCGTGGAGACGATAGCACCGGTGATCCTATCGGGAGCTGAAACGATATCGGCCAAGGCGTAATCATAGGCTTCGCCCCAACGCTGGGCCCGGCTCGTGCAATCGACCAGGCGCACGGTGATGCGCAGGCGCTCGCCCAATCTTTGCAAGCTGCCCTGGACGACATAGGCGACACCCAATCGCCGCCCGATTTCCGCCACATCCGACGTTTGCGCCGCCACCGACGACGACGAATGCCGGTCGATCACGAACAGAAGCCGGAAGCGGCCAAGGCCGGTGATGATGTCCTCGCTGATGCCCTCGCACAAATGACCGAGATCGATATCGCCGCCGAGATTGTCGAAGGGCAAGACCGCGATCGACGGCCGGTCGGGCGCGCGCTCGCCCTCGGGCGGGCCGGCGGGCGGGGCAGGCCGATCGGTCAGGATGTCGCGATAGAGTTCCTCGGTCTTGAGATCGGGCGCCACGTCAAGTTCCTTGCGCAGCGCGTCGCGGCAGGTGGCGTAAATTTTCAACGCCTCGGCCCGATCGCCCTTCAGCGCATGCAGGCGCATCAGCGCGCGATAGACCGGTTCCAGCAGGTGGTCGCGGGCGAGCAGCAGGCGGCCAAGCCGCGCCGCCTCGGCGGCGATGTCATCGACCGGCGATGAATGGACGAGTTGTTCCAGCACACGGACAGCCAGTTCGCCAAGGCGTTCGCGCTCGGGCCGCAGCCATTCCTCGAACGCGAGTGTCGTGGCCTCGATGCCGTCGAGCAGTTCGCCGCGATAGAGGGCGGCGGCGCGGCCGTTCGCCCCCGCCTCGGCCGCCAGGCGCGGGAATTCAAGGGCGTCGATGTCGATGCCCGCCGGCTCGAAGGTCACGGATTCCCGATCGGCGCGGAGGGGATCGAGGTTGACCTGCCGAAAGGCCTGGCGGATCGCGGCCAGGGATTGGCGCAGGCTGTCGCGGGCCTGGGTCTCCGCCCGGTCGCCCCACAGCAGGCCAGCCAGCTTTTCGCGGGATTGGGCTCGGCCCGCCGACAGGGCCAGATAGGCCAACAGCAGCTTGTCCTTGCGGGTCGAAAGCGGCAGCTCGGTTCCGTTCCCGGATTCGAGCGCGAAGCCCCCCAGCAATGTCAGCTTGCATCCCGCCAATGATCATCCCCCTTCGGCCGGTGGCATTGGGGCCGGTCGCTGGCGGATTTTACGCGCTTTTCACGCTGGGGCCACCCCCCAAGGCCGATACGGGTCCGCTATTTTACGGACCGGACCTGGGTCGGTTCACGATGGCCATGCAGTCTTGCCTTCGCGCCAATAGCGGCGATCAAGAGGGAGGCGACCATGGCATATCTGATCAACGGCCTTCGGGAAATCATTGGCATGCTGGTGTCGAGACAGCCGAATATCCGATTCGGCGGCGCCGGAAGCACCGATTGGCTGCCGCCGGTTCTCGGCCCCAGCGAGATTTCCGGCCCCCTTTTCGCCAGCATGGCCGATGCGAGCAGCGCCTGGTACTTTGAGCGGGGCTGAGCCACGGTACGCGGTGTTGGGACCCTCGATGGCCATGGCCTTGACCGCCGGGCTGGTGGCGCGTTGCGAACGGCCCGAACCGGACCCCGGACCCCAACCGGGAACCGTGGCTTTCACGAACGAGGATTACGCCGCGGCGGCCAGGGCTTTGCTGCGGCGGCATGACGGGAGTCCGTTATGGATTTTCGCCTACGGATCGCTGCTTTGGAAGCCGGCCTTCGATGCGATCGAGCATCGGCCCGCGACCGCCCATGGCTGGCATCGGGCGTTCTGCCTGAGATTGACCCGCTGGCGCGGATCGCCGCGGCAGCCGGGGCTGATGATGAGGTTGCGGCGCGGGGGTCAATGCGACGGCATCGCCTATCGGTTGCCGGATGGCGATCACGCCGGGCAAATCGGACGGTTGCTCCGCCGCGAAATAGGCAGCACCAGGGGCATGAGCGGCGTGCGCTGGATCCCGGTGAGGACCGCGTTCGGCACATGCCGGGCATTGACCTTCTGGGCAAACCTAACCGGGGTCGATTATGTCGTCAACCACTCCCTGGAGGAAGTCGCGTACGTTCTGGCACGGGCCCGCGGGCACATCGGATCGGGCGCGGGATATCTCTATCATACCGTCACGAAGATGGAGGAATTGGGCATCCGCGACCGAAATCTCTGGAAGCTCCAGCGGCTTGTCGCCGCCGAGATCGAGAGAATGGCCGCGCCCGATCCCTGAGTACCTGGAAAAAGGCGCCGCCCGGGGGGAAAAGGGTAGCGTCCCCTTTTCCTATTGCACCGCCTCGCCGTGGATGGCGAGGTCGAGGCCGTCGCGCTCTACATCCTCGGCAACCCGCATGCCGATGATGAGATCGACGAGCTTGTAGAGGATCGCGGTCATGACCGCGACATAAGCCACCGTCATCAGGATGCCCTGGAGCTGAATCAAGAGCTGGCCCGGATTGCCATCGAGAAGGCCGACCGGCGCATCGCCGCCCTTGATCGCCATGGTCGCGAACACGCCCGTGAGGAGCGCGCCGATCGCCCCACCGACACCGTGGACGCCGAAAGCATCGAGCGCGTCGTCATAGCCCAGCCAATTCTTGAGCGTGGTCGAGCCGAAGAAGCAGCCGATCCCGCCGGCAAGGCCGATGATGAGTGCCGCCCCAGGCGTCACGAAACCGGCGGCCGGCGTGATCGAGACCAGGCCGGCGACCGCGCCGGTGACGATGCCGAGCACCGAGGGGTGCCCGCGTAAAGTCCATTCCAGGAACACCCAAGCAAGGGCGGCCGCCGCGGCCGCGATCTGGGTCACCGCCATCGCCATTCCGGCATTGGCCGAGGCCGCCAGCGCCGAACCGGCGTTGAACCCGAACCACCCCACCCAAAGCAAACCCGCCCCGGTCACGCTGTAAACCAGATTGTGCGGCATGAAGGGCACTCGGCCATGCCCACGCCGCTTGCCGATCATCAGCGCGGTCACCAGCCCGGCCACCCCGCCGCTGAGGTGCACGACCGTGCCGCCGGCAAAATCGAGCACGCCCCAATCGAACATCAGCCCGCCCGCGGCCCAGACCATGTGCGCGATCGGCACATAGACCACCAGCGACCACAGCGCGATGAAGACCAGCATGGCGCCGAATCTCATGCGGTCGGCGAAGGCGCCGGTGACAAGCGCCGGGGTGATGATGGCAAACGTCATCTGGAACATCATGAAGACCGATTCCGGGATGGTGCCGGCAAGGGCCGATACCGGCATGTTCACGAGGAAGATTTTTTCCAAGTCCCCGATGAAGGCATTGCCGCCGCTGAAGGCCAGCGAATAGCCCGCCAGCATCCACACCAAAGTCACCACGCAGGTGGTGGCGAAGCTCTGCATGACGATGGTGAGCACGTTCATCTTGCGCACCATGCCGCCATAGAAAAGCGCCAGGCCAGGGAGAGTCATCATCAGCACGATGGCGGTAGAGACCATCATCCATGCGGTGTCCCCGGAATCGAGTTGCGGCTCCTCGGCGAGCGCGCCTTGGGGCGCCAGGACCAGAAAAATTGCCGCCGCCGCGAAGAAGCGTCCAAACCGTTGCATGCCCCACCCCCAGAATTTGGATTCCGCCGATGCATGCTGCACCGCAACATCCGTGCCAGGGATGGGTTCCGTTTCATATCAATGATTTATGGCATGGGCGCGAACGGCCCTTGCCCCATTTTCAGGCAAGGGCCGGCGAAACGCCCATCAATTGTGCAGGGCAGAACGAGCGATGAGTCGGTGCGGGAACAATTGTTGACCTAATCTCCTTCGACGCCGCCATTTCGCCCAATTCACAGTCTCGGTTTTGATGAATGCGAGACTGTCCGCTGGCAGGCGCTCAAGGAACAACACCAGATTGGAAGAAGCGGCCCGCGCGCTCGGTACCATCAATCCATCGAATTCCAAGAAATGCGCGGCAGTGGCGATTGCCTGCGTTCCCCGGTAGTCGTAACTCCCATATTTCCCGGCATCGATTCCAAGGGGAACCAGCGCCGCCGCATCCGCGATTTTCAGCGTATGAAAAGTTCGCGCCCGGAGCCGATGAATCTCGTGCACGATCTGGCTCGGCCAAATTGGTTCCAGCGACAAGCGGTGGCCAATTTCGGCCAAGGCACACTCGCGCGCGAGGCTGGTATAGAGCACCTCGAATTCGCCACCCGGGCTCCACCGACCTTGGGCGAGCGAACCGATCAATGGGTCTCGGCCCGCGCGCGTGATCCGCCATACCTCGCCTTCAAAAGCAATCGGCGCGATCGCGGCCAGGGCATCGAGCAGCGCGCGATCGTGGGCCCTACTGAAGGCCATCGTCAGGTATAGGTCGCGGAATCCAGGCTCTCGATGACCGCCAGGACTTCGTCGGCGCGGCCATCGCGAATGAGATCGATCGCGCGCGCGCCATGGAGCAGCGGATGCTTGGCGTAGAGCCAGAGCCGCGTTTCGTCGGGCGAATAGAATTCCGCCAGCCGATCGACCACGTAGCGCAGATCGGAAATCAGCAACTGGGTCTTCGGGTGCGGAAACGCCTTGGCCGCCGACCAGCGCGAGACGGTCGCCGCCGAAACGGCGGAAATGTTGGCAACGTCGGTGCCCTTCAACCCGCCGCGCTCCTTGAGATCATCCAAGAGCCGTGCGATGGCGTTCATTTCCTGTGACGATATGGACATGGGTGGCCTTTGGGAATCCGCCTGAAAAAAAACATAACATATTCTTTGCAAGAGCTCCATGGCTGCAACTAAAATGGCGATGTGATCACTATCTAATTGACCTGAAATACTTAATCGAAACTACTGGGTCTCGGCCGCTGCAGCACCGCGAATCAGGAGCGCGTGGCCATGACGCCGACTCTCATTTCATAATTCTCTTACGTATCAACAAGATAGGCGACCATGGTTCCAGCGATGGTCAGGTCGCGGCCGTGTCAATCGTATTCGTAGCGAATCAACCTATCCGAGCCGTGCCGGCCGGCTTCACCCGCGCTGGACGCGATGGCGAAGGGACGACGCGGCCGATTGCCGACGTAAAGAACGATGCACTCCGCGCCGCTCAGGCTGCCGCAGCCGCGCAGCGCCGTATTCGAATAATTGTAGGGCCCGCAGGCGATGTCCTCGCACCAAGTAAAGAAGGTATCGAGCCCATCGGGCGAAACCGCGAACGCGCCTGGTCGCGTGGTCCTTACTTTCTGCAAATAGGAACCGATTTCGCCCTGGCTGGCTATGCTGATTTCGATCGGCTGATCCTGGGCCAGCGCGTGCTGGGTGCCGATGCAACCCAAGAACGCGAGAGAGAAGAAGGCGGCGATAGTGCGCATGGATTCCTCGATCACGCGTGAATATCCTTCAAAATCTTGTTGGCTCACAAGATGGCACACGGCCCGGCGAATGCAAGATCCCCGACGCGTCATCGCTCACAACACCGTGATCTCGATCCTTTCCTTGCCCTTGCCGATGTTGTGGCGCTTGAGCGCGATTGTGCCCACTTCGCCGGTGCGCTTGAGGTGTGTGCCGCCACAGGGCATTGCGGCGAATTCCTTGATCTTCCAATAGCGTCGTTCGTTGGCCACGTCTTCGTAGGCGCTCTCGATATTCCGATCGGCGGCGATGATGTCGTTCGCCTCACGGGCGAGCGCCGGGAAATGTTCGGCGATGTTGCCCGGCCATTCGAAATCGATGCGCGCCTTGTCCGCGGCGATATGGGCGCCGATCTTGGTGGGACGGCCGAGCATTCGGTAGGCCAACTCGAGCACGATTTCGGCCGCGAAATGCAGCCGCATCAGTCGATAGCGCCGGTCCCAGTCAATCTCGACCACCACCGGATCGCCCGGCTTCAGTCCGTGGCCTTCCTCCAGGCGATAGAAGATCTCGCGCCCGACCCAGCGCGCTTCCAGGACAGAGTGCCCCCCAATCGTGCCGCGGTCACTTTCCTGCCCGCCCGATTCGGCGAAGAAAATTGTGCGGTCGAGCCGGAGGCCTTCGCCTTCGATTGCCGCCACACGGGCATCGAGGCACGTGCGATAGGAATCTTCCCAGAAAATCTTAACGGTCATGGGCCACGCGGTCGAAGGGATTGTCGGTCTGGCGCAGCATGAGACGGATGGGCACGCCCTTCAAGTCGAAGGCCTGGCGGATGCCGTTCACCAGATAGCGCGCATAGGCCTCTGGCAATTCCTCGGCCTTGGCCGCGAAGAGGGCAAAGGTCGGCGGCCTGGACTTGATCTGGGCCATGTAGCGCGGCTTCACGCGACGCCCGCGCACCAAGGGCGGGGGATGCGCCTCGATCGCGGACTTCAGGAATCGGTTGAGGCGCGCGGTGGGCACCCGGCGGTTCCATTGCTCGTAGGTCTTGACGACGGCCGACATCAGCTTGTCGAGGTTGCGCCCGGCCAAGGCGGAGATGGTGATAAAGGGCACGCCCGAAATTTGCGAGAGCGAGGTCTCGATCCGGTCCTTCAACTTCTTGAGGGCGGCCGGCTTGTCCTCGATCGCGTCCCATTTGTTGGCGGCCAGAACGAGGACGCGCCCTTCCTCGATCACATGGCGCGCGATCGCCAGATCCTGTTTCTCCAGCATGTCGTGGGCATCCAGAACCAGCACGACGACATGGGCGAAGCGGATCGCGCGCTCGGTATCGGCGGTGGAGAGCCGCTCGATCCTGCCCTCCATCTTGGCGCGACGCCGCAAGCCGGCGGTGTCGATGAGCCGGAAAGCACGCCCGCGCCATTCCCAATCGACCGCAATGGCGTCGCGGGTGATGCCGGCCTCGGGACCGGTCAGCATGCGCTCGGTGCCAAGGAGGCTATTGGCCAGCGTCGATTTGCCGACATTGGGCCGGCCCACGATCGCCAATTGCAGCACCGATGGCGCCGGGGCCTCGTCCTCAGGCAGTTCATCCAATTCGGAATCCGAGGCGATCACGACTTTCGCGTCCAGCTCGGCCTTGCGATCGGCGATTTCGCGAAGTGCATCGTAGAGATCGCCCAATCCCTGGCCATGCTCGGCCGAGAGGGGCAAGGGCTGGCCAAGGCCCAAGGCGTGGGCATCGAGAAGGCCGGATTGGCCGGCCTTGCCCTCGCATTTGTTGGCAATGAGGATGATGGGCGTGCGCCCCTTGCGCAGGCGCCTGGCGAAGGCGGCATCGAGCGGCGTCACACCGGCCCTTGCATCGATCAAGAGAAGGGCCACGTCGGCTTGCGTCAGCGCCGCTTCGGTCTGTTCGCGCATGCGCGATTCCAGGCTCTGGTCGAAGGCCTCTTCCAGACCTGCGGTGTCGATGAGAGTGAATTCGAGGTCGCCCAGCCGGCCCAGGCCATGGCGCCGGTCGCGGGTCACACCGGGCTTCTCGTCCACGATGGCCAGGCGCCTTCCGACCAGGCGATTGAACAAGGTCGATTTCCCGACATTGGGTCGGCCGATGATCGCGACCGTGAGGGTCATGGCAAAACTTAGCGCAGGGCAAGGAGCCGCGCGTCGTCGGTCAGGACATAGACCGTGCCATTGGCCACGACCGGCGGCACATGGGCACCGCCCGCGATTTGCTGGGTGCCGAGGAGCGCGCCGTCATAGGGCGAAAGCGAGAGCGCGAAGCCGTTCGATCCCAGGACCAGCAGCCGATCGCCAACCAAAACCGGACCCGCCCAATAGATCGGGTCTTCCTTGTCGATCGGATCCTCGAACAGGGGCAGCCCCTTCATCCACTTGATGCGCCCGTCCTGGCGGGTCACGCACACGATCTCGTTCTGGTTGGAGAGCACATAGATGTAATCGCCGGCGACCCACGGGCCTTGCGTGCCGCCGATGCCGATGTCCCAAACCCTTCCGCCGAATTGCGCGTTGATCGCCGCCAGCACCCCACCATTGCCGATGGCGATCACCAGATCGCGATCGATGACGGGGCGGCCGCGAATGTCGGTGAGGGTCGCGATGGCATCGCCTCTGGCACCGCCGGCCAGGCTTTCACTCCACAGATTGCTACCGGTCGTGACATCGAAGGCCAGGAGATCGCCCGAGGTATAGGCGGCGACCGCCAGCGTGCCATCGACCGCCGGGGTCGATCCGCCCAGCAGGCCGGCCGCCTCCTCCACGCCGGCATTCGACCACAGCCGGCGCCCGTCCTCGAGCGCGTGCACCACGAGCTGGTTGTCGATGGTGACGGCGAAGATGCGCCCATCGCTGATCGCCGGTCCGGAGCGGATGGGTGCCGGGACCTTGACCCGCCACAGGATCGACCCGGCTTTGGCATCGAGCGCCACCATCTCGGCATAGGGCGTGGTCGCGACCAGCTTGCCCTCGCCCAAAGCCACGCCGCCGCCGAAGAGATCGTCGTCTTCGTCCTCGGGCGTCAGATCGGCGCGCCAGGCATTGGCGCCGGAGCCCGAATTGTAGGCACTGACGATTGAATCTGAATCCATGACAAAGACCAGGCCATCGGCGATAACAGGCTCGGACAGGATGCGGTTGTCGTCGCTGGAAGCAGAGCCGATATCGACCGACCAGGCCTGCGAGAGAACGGCGCCATTCACCTGCAGGTGATGGAGCGCATGGGTCTGGTTGCCGCCCGGCTGGGTCCAATCGGCATTGAGGTAAGGCGATGGCAATTGCACTTTCACATCGGCCAGGCTCGGATCGGCGACCAAGGAGCGGTTGAGTTCCATGACCGAGATCCGCGCCCCCGGCAATGGCGGCTTGTCGTCCTCGCCGAACCAGCCGCAACCGGAAAGCGCGGCCAGAAGGACGAGGGCGGCCGAGCTTCGCGGGATCATGATCATTCCGCCAACCGGTCGAGCAACTGTTCGGCGCGCGCTTCCATCGCCGGCAGGCCTTGCGCGCCCGAGGCCAGATCTCGAAGCTGGGAGAAAATCTCGCGCGCCTTGGCCCGATCGCCCGATTGCAACGCGGCAAGCCCGATGATTTCCAGCGCCGAGAGGCGATAGGGCTGGCCCTCCTTGTCCAGATCGGCAACCAGGGCGCTCGCCCGATCGGCATTGCCGGCCTCGAGTTCCAAAAGGGCAGCCTTCACCGCCGCGAGGCCGCTGAGCGCCGGATCCACCGCCGGATCGGCGGCAATTTCAGCAAAGATGCCCTTGGCCTTGTGGGGATCTCCGGCCGATAGCGCATCGGCTGCCAGATTGAGGCGCGCGAGGACCGCGAAACCGCCACCTTCGGAAGCGATCCGCGACAGCATTTCCTGGGACTTGGCGCCTTCGGTGCGGATGGCCTCGGCATAGGCCTCGGCCGCCTGGAGCTGGCGATGTTCCTGGTACTTTTGCCAGCCCCAAAAGGCGGCGATGCCCAGCAACACCAGGAGCGCTCCGGCAATGGCGTGATTGCCGTAACGCGCCCACAGGGCCTGGGCCTGGTCGCGCCTGACCTCCTCGTCGACTTCGCTGAAAATATCCGCCACGTCGCTTGCCTCGCCCGCCGCTAGTGTTCCGCAACCGACATTCCGCTCCAGAGACATGCCGGCCCGGAACACCAGCAAAATCAATGGCATGTGTTGTGGTTCCAACGGGAATGATTGGGAATCAAGCGTTGGAGCCACAACACCGGCCGACCCCCTCAACCCACGGGGTCTATTGAAAAAAGCGGCCGTACCATAGCGACCCGCCTTACCCAAGGCAAACCATGGTTCGGCGGAAACGGTACTGGAACGGAACTTGCTTTATTTTTCGAGGAAATTATCTGGCGGGTGCCGATGATGAGACGAACAGAAATGTTGACGGTCGCGATCCTGGCGTTGGGCCTGGCGCTCGGGGCCTGCGCGGGCATGCCGGCGATCGCCACCTATGCCGCGGTGGAGGGGATGGCCTTGAACCACACCGACAAGACCGCAACCGACCATTTCATTTCCACGATCACCGGCCAGGATTGCAACTTCCTGACCTACAAGGCGACCGGCAAGTATTGCCGCAGCGCGGCGGAGATCGCGGCCGAGAGGGCCAGGCTTGCCCGCGATGTCTCGGGCTATTGCTATCGGGTCAGGGGAGCGGTCACCTGCTTTACCGAGCCCGATCCCACCGCCAGCGGCGAAACGCGGGTGCGTTGAGCAACTGAGAGGTGCGGGGTATCTGGCAGGGGAATCGCTTGAACATTTCACGCCGCCATGAGGACGGAGGCGAGGAATTCGTTATCCCAGCCGGCGGATTTGCGCTTGAGGCGGATGCTGCATCGGGATGGGGTTTTCTTGAGCATGTTGAGGGCCATGTGTTTGAG
>CAZIUB010000003.1:0-6123 GCA_964542425.1 uncultured Rhodospirillaceae bacterium
CTGGTGCGATGGGGGCCGGTACGCTCGCTCGCGGGGGCAGCACCGTTTCTGCTCAGGATTTCGCGACTGTTCGACGTCTTCGGTTCGGATATCAGCGGTTTCAACATGGAGTTCTCCGGCCTCGATGCGGGGGGCAGGCGCAAGAAGCTGGTCTTCATCCTGACGGCGCGATCGGGCGACGGCACCTTTATCCCCTGCATGCCGGCAATTCTCATGGCCCTCAAATTGGCTCGCGACGAAATCCCGGAACGTGGCGCATTTCCATGTGTCGGGTTCCTCGATCTCGGCGCGTTGCTTGGATCGCTGAAACACCTGGATATCGACTGGAACGTCACCCGGCCCGAATAACTGCCGGACGCAGTATGGGCGCCGCTCACACCCCGGCCGTACCCTTCGCCGATTTCAGGATCCAGTCGCGCACCCGGATCGCGGGCTCGCCGAGGTGCAGCGTCTTGGGCCACACCACATGGCAGCCCCAGCCCTCGTTGAACGCGCCGTCGGTGACGCGCACCAGCATCTCCTGGCCGATCAGCTAGGAAACGATATGGTTCCAGCCCATGGCGATGCCCTCGTCAATGCCGGGGGCCATGCCCGACCTTTTTCAGGCCGCCGCGATGATGTCCGTTTTCCCGAAGTCGGCGCCCTTGAACAGGAGCGGCTCACCCGTCGCCTTTGCAAGCGCGTAGGAGAAGCAGTCGCCGTAATTGAGCGCGGCCGCGTGCCTGCCCCTGCCAAAATCGGCAAAGGCCTGGCGGGCGATGTGGGCCTGTTCCACCGTCACGGGCTCCATGGTTATGTCCGCGCGGCGGATGAAGGCGTCGAGCTGGCGACCGCCGCTGTTTCCGGTCCGCACGTCGACCACGATGGAAAGCTCGACGAAGGTTGCGGCGGACATGCGGCATGTTTCCGCGCCGGCGATGGCCCGCGCGTATGTCCTGGCGTCGCGCTCGCCGAAAAGCACCGCGATGATCGCTGACGTATCAATGACCATTGGGAATCATCGCGGCAACCCGTGCTGGTCGTAGAGCAGTTCGGCATGATCGACGGGCTTTCCCTTGAGCATCGCGACGCAGCGACGCCCGATGGCCAAAAGCTCCTCGACGGTGGCTTCGGGCTTGCGGCGGCGGCCGAGACGCTCCAGCCGCTCGCGCAACGCCTCCTTGACGGCGCGGGTCATGGTCTCGCCGGTCTGCTCGGCGATGGCCCGGGCAAGCTTGTGCGCCTTGGGATCCTTGATGTTCAGAGTCATGTTTCCTCCTCGGTCGATAGATTTCTACCTTTCTTTATTCTGCCCCGGGCGCCGGATTTTGGCAAGAGGAAAGGCAGCACTGGCCGACGACAACGGATTGCCGCGCGGTTGAAGGAGCCAAGCCGTGCCGCCGCCGCGAAGGCGAGAACCACGCCTGGAGAATGAACACATCGCCTCGGGGAAACAATAAGGCCGCCAAATCGAGGGCCGAAGCCATTTCAAGGGTTACACGGCAACGCTCGGTGGGTATTATTCGGCCCATCGTTGACGGCCTCGCGGAAGGGACCTGGCGGGGTACTCGGCGGCCTTGTTGTTTTTCATGTCATGCCCGGGCTTGACCCGGGGGCCGGCGATGACGACGGGGAATGTGGTCTCTGATCGGGTGAATTGCGCAATGCCGCCGGAAGCCGCCGAAGCCGAAACGCCTGTTGTCCGCAATCCGCGCTCCCAGCGCCGCCATCGGCGCGATGGACCGGCGGTCGCTGCCCCGGCTGTACCCACCAGGATCGTGCGGCGGATTCCCTATTTCGATCTGCTCGGCCCCGACGGCTTGCAGTTGATCGACGACCATGCCGAGCGCATCCTCGCCGAAGTGGGGATCGAGTTCCGCGACGATCCGGAGGCGCTCTCGCTGTTTCGCGCCGCCGGCGTGCGCGTCGAGGGCACGCGGCTCAATTTCCAGAAGGGCCAGATCTTCGAGCTGATCCGCACCGTGCCCCGGAGCTTCACCCAGCACGCGCGCAATCCCGATCGCTCGGTCGAAGTGGGGGGCGACGGAACGGTATTCTCGCCCGCCTACGGTTCGCCCTTCGTGCGCGATCTCGAAGGCGGCAGGCGCTATGGCACGCTCGCGGATTTCGAGAATTTCGTGAAGCTCGCCTACGCGACGCCCTGGCTGCATCATTCGGGCGGCACCATCTGCGAGCCGGTCGATGTGCCTGTGAACAAGCGGCATCTGGACATGGTCTATGCGCATCTGCGCTGGTCGGACAAGCCGTTCATGGGTTCGGTGACGGCCCCCGAACGCGCCCAGGATTCGATCGACATGGCCAAGCTCGCCTTCGGCGCCGATTTCGTCGACGGGAATTGCGTCATCATGGGCAACATCAATGTGAATTCGCCTCTGGTCTATGACGAATCCATGTCGAAGGCGACCCGGACTTACGCCGCCGCCAACCAATGCACGGTCGTCGTGCCCTTCATCCTGGGCGGCGCCATGGGACCGGTGACCCCTGCCGGTGCCATCGCCCAGGCCCATGCCGAGGCCATGGTCGGCGTGGCGCTGACCCAATTGGTGCGGCCCGGCGCACCCGTCATCTACGGAAATTTCCTTTCCACCATGAGTCTGCGCAATGGGGCGCCGACCTTCGGCATGCCGGAAGCAGCGCTTGCCTACATGGCGGTCGGCCAATTGGCGCGCAAGCATAACTTGCCCTTGCGCTGCGGCGGGCATTTCACCGCCTCCAAGATCGCGGACGCGCAGGCCGCCCAGGAATCGGCCGACGCCATGATGCCGGCGCTCATGGCCGGCTCCAATTTCGTGCTCCATGCCGCCGGCTGGCTGGAAGGCGGGCTCACCATGGGCTACGAGAAATTCGTCCTCGATTGCGATCGCTTAGGCATGATGCATCGCCTGCTGGCAGGCCTCGATCTCGACGAAAACGGCTTTGCCATGGACGCCTTCCTCGAATGCGGCCCCGGCAAGCATTTCCTGGGTTCGCGCCACACGCTGGCCAACTACCAGCACGCCTATTTCGAACCGGCGCTGTCGGATGTGAATTCCTTCGAGCAATGGCAGGAGGAGGGAGCCAAGAGCGCCGAGCGCCGGGCCCTCGATCGCTGGCGGAATATCCTGCGCGAGTACCAGGCGCCGCCGATCGATCTGGGCCTGGACGAGGCGTTGCGCGATTTTGTTCGGCAGCGCAAGGAGGCGGCGCCGGATCGCTGGCATTGAGGCACAACCCACCCCTAACGCTCGCCCAAATTGGGGGAGGGAAGGGTGGGGGAAATGGTGAGTGAAAAGCTCGCCAAGACAACAACAAAAAGAACAGTTCCGGGGACAGGGATGGAACAAAACGCCAAGGTGGTCGTCATCGGCGGGGGCGTCGTCGGATGCTCCATCCTCTATCACCTGGCCAAGCTCGGCTGGAAGGATGTCGTGCTGCTGGAGCGCAAGGAACTGACTTCCGGTTCCTCCTGGCACGCCGCCGGCGTCATCCACACCATCAATGCCGATCCCAACATCGCGCGCCTGCAGGGCTACACCATCAATCTCTACAAGGAACTCGAGGATCTGACCGGGCAATCCTGCGGCATCCACCGGCCGGGCGGCATCTATCTGGCGGCCACACCCGAGCGCCTGGATTACCTGAAGCAGGAACGGGCCAAGGCCCGCTACATGGGCCTCGACACCGATTTCATCTCGCTTGCCCACGCGCGCGACTTGAACCCGCTCATCGACCCCTCGAAATATCTGGGCGCGTTGTTCGAGCCGGTGGATGGCCACATCGACCCCTCCGGTGTCACCCACGCCTATGCCAAGGGTGCCCGCCATTACGGCGCCAAGATTCACCGCGAATGCCCGGTCCTGGAAACCAATCCCCGTCCCGATGGCTCGTGGGACGTGGTCACACCCCTTGGCACCATCAAGGCCGAGATCGTGGTCAATGCCGCCGGCCTTTGGGCCCGCGAGGTGGGCCGGTTGGCCGGAATCGAATTGCCGGTGCAGCCGATGGAACACCACTACCTGATCACCGAGGCCATCCCCGAAATACGCGATCACGGGCGCGAGGTCGCGGTGACCGTGGATTACGAGGGCAATGCCTACACCCGCCAGGAGCATGACGGGCTGCTGCTCGGCACCTACGAGACCAATTGCAAGCCTTGGGCGGTCGCGGGCACGCCCTTGGATTTCGGCCACGAATTGCTGCAGGACGATTTGGGCCGCGTGAGCGAGCGACTGGAACTCGCCTTCGAAAGGATGCCGGCCTTGGGTCGCGCCGGGATCAAGAAGGTGATAAATGGCCCCTTCACCTTCGGCCCGGACGGCAATCCCCTGATCGGCCCGGTTCCAGGCCTCCGCAATTACTGGAGCGCGGTCGGCGTGATGGCCGGCTTTTGCCAGGGCGGCGGCGTGGGACTGTGCATGGCCGAATGGCTGATCGAGGGCGAGCCGTCGGTCGATGTCTGGGGCATGGATATCGCCCGCTTCGGCGCCTTCGCGACGCGCGATTGGGGCACCACAAAAGCGGCGGAGAATTATTCCAGGCGCTTCATCCTCACCTACCCGAACGAGACCTTGCCGGCCGGAAGGCGCCAGAAGACAACCGCGCTCTATGACCGCCTGATCGCCAAGGGCGCGGTAATGGGGGTGGCTTTCGGGCTGGAACACGCGCTTTGGTTCGCCGGCTCCCCCGACCAGGCCCAGGAAACGCCAACCTTCCGCCGCTCCAACGCCTTCCCCCATGTGGCCGAGGAAATCCGCGCCGTGCGCGAAGGCGTGGGCGCGATCGAGATCGCCAATTATGCCAAGCACGAATTCAAGGGGCCGGGGGCCGAGGCTTTCCTCGACCGGATGCTCGCCAATCGGCTGCCCAAATTGGGCCGGCTGGTCCTGACGCCGATGCTGACGCCCAAGGGCAGGCTCTATGGGGATC
Organism: uncultured Rhodospirillaceae bacterium; assembly: GCA_964542425.1. Taxonomy (GTDB): domain Bacteria; phylum Pseudomonadota; class Alphaproteobacteria; order Dongiales; family Dongiaceae; genus Dongia_A. The sequence goes on from CAZIUB010000003.1 coordinate 4,906, forward strand.
TGACGGTTGCTCGCCTGGGCGCGGACGAATTCCACCTCTTCGGGTCGAGTGCCGCCCAGAACATGCACCGGCGTTGGTTCGAGACGCACCTGCCCGAACGTGGGGTCGAGTATTACAACCGCACCGAGGAAGTGCACGGCATGGCCATCGCGGGACCCAGGAGCCGCACGCTCCTCTCCCGCCTGACCCGCGAGGATGTTTCATCGGCCGCGTTCAAGTTCCGCGACATTCGCCGCTCGGTGGTGGCCGATGTGCCGGTGATCCTGGCCAGGGTCTCGTTCTCGGGCGAACTTGGCTACGAGATCTATTGCGCGGCGCAGCACCAGTTGCGCCTGTTCGAGGCCATCGAGGACGCAGGCCACGATCTCGGCTTGCGGATTTACGGCAACCGCGCGTTGATGTCGATGCGACTGGAAAAGAACTGGGGCGTGTGGACCCTGGATTTCCGCCCCGATTTCACCGCCGCCGAAGCCGGACTTGATTCCTTCATCGCCTTCGAGAAGTCGGCGGAATTCATCGGCAAGGCCGCGGCGCTCTCCGAACGCGCCAAAGGCCCGGCCAAGAAGCTGGTCACCCTGGTTGTGGATACAAAGGACGTCGATTGCATCGCCGACGAGCCCATCTTCCACGAAGGCCGTTGCGTGGGTTATGTCACCTCCGGGGGCCATGCCCATCATTTGAAGCGCAGCATGGCGATGGGCTATGTGCCCACGCCTCTGGCCGGGGACGGGACGGCGTTCGAGATCGAGCTTCTAGGCGATTTCTACAAGGCGCGGGTGACGGCCAGACCAATCTACGACCCGGAAGGCAAGCGGATGCGGGGTTAAGGCACCGCCCGGCGGCCCGGAGGACGAAAAATTTGGCCTTCATGACTTATGCTCATGAACCAGACCCTTGCGTAATCGTGGTTTCTGGGCAAACTGTGACCCACGGAAGCCAACGAGGCCGAATGGCCCGGAGCGGGAGGGCAATTGGAGATTTGGGCCGAGACGGAGAGCTTTCCGAGGTGGGGTGCGTGGCTTGCCCCGATCGGCGCCATGGCTTGGCCGAGACGGAATTTCACCGCCTGATCGGGAAACTTGCCGGCGCGCATGTCGGTGACGGACGGATCGCGGCCGTTCCATGATGGGCTCGCCGGTCTGTCGTTGCCGCAAATGGCAAGGGTGTCGGGGATTGGAATTTGACTCCAACTATTTGAGGACCTAGAAACGAGTTGAG
>CAZIUB010000004.1:0-9065 GCA_964542425.1 uncultured Rhodospirillaceae bacterium
TGTTCTTGCGCCGCAACGTTTTCTTCAGGGGCTTGCGGAAGCTCTCCCACGGAATCATCGTCCGCAACCCTTCCAGCGGGTCGCCCGCCCGGCTCAGCGCCGCGTACCTGTCCTGAACGTCGAAAAATCCTGGCTGGTTCGTCATCGGCGACCCCTTTGCTGCTGGAATCACTGAATCAGAAATCTATCCCGCGGAACAGGGGGTTTTTAGAGGTGGCCCTCTGTGAAAAGTCAAGACATTGCATTCCAACTGCTGACCATACCCCTTTGAGCAGAGCGACTTCTCGAAGATGTCGAGCGAAGTAATTCCTTCCAACAATATTGCGCGTGGTCGAACATGCCGGATGATCTCGGCCACAAATGGGCCAGATTCCTTTCGCGCGTCAGTCAAAGTCATGCCATGCGTTCCTTTGAAAGACGAAGTGTCTGCAGATCGCCGAAAAATCAGATTTGACTTGGGCACTTTCCGAATTTTTTCGGAACCAACTCCCAAGAGATGCATCAAGAAAGGCAGCATCGGCTCTTGGATCGCGTATTGGCAATCAACATATTCGTGTTCGAAATTCTCATAGAATGTCTGGGAGGATAAACGATCCGTGGTCCAAGTTACCGGATCTCCCCCCGGATTGATGCCCAACACCATAAGGGGAGCCGGGTCAATTCGGCTGTAGAAGATGCTGTAGTGGCGGCGATCGCTGAGGCCCGAGATCGCCCGGTATCGCTGATCAATGTCCTTCATCAGTAAAATCGTGTCCATGTGTCTCCTCCTAAGATCAATTGCGAGCGTCAATGACACTGGCCGAATGGCCTCTGCCCTACCTCCGTCCCTTACCCTTTCTCGTTGGCATGCCGGGGCGACCGCCGGTCGAGCGCGCGCGCGGGCGCTCGCGCACCTCGCCGGTGGTCCTCTCGCCCGTCGCTGGTCCTGCCGATGTGCCGGCGGGGCCGGGCTTGTAGGGGGCGCCTCGGCGCGATGAAAGGCCCGGCGTTCGGCCCGACACATCGCCACGCCCCGCGCTTGACGCGCTCGCCCAGGCGCTATCGCCGGCGGCCGCACCCAGCGGGATCTCGAGATCGATCGCCTCCAGGCGCCTGATCTCGTCGCGCAGCCTGGCGGCGTCCTCGAATTCCAGATTGCCGGCGGCCTCGCGCATCTTCTTCTCGAGGTCCGCGATCGTGGCCTTCAGATTGTGGCCGATCAGATGCGCCGCGCCGATCACGCCGGTATCGACCGTCAAATGGTCCTGCTCATAGACCGAACTCATGACATCGCCGATCCGCGAGCGGATCGATTCCGGGGTGATGTTGTTGGCCTCGTTATAAGCGCGCTGCTTGTCGCGCCGCCGGTTGGTTTCGCCGAGCGCGAATTCCAGGCTCTCGGTCATCTTGTCGGCATAGAGCAGGACCCGCCCGTCGATGTTGCGCGCCGCCCGGCCGATCGTCTGCACCAGCGAGGTTTTGGAGCGCAGGAACCCCTCCTTGTCGGCATCCAGGATGCACACCAGCGCGCATTCCGGAATGTCCAACCCCTCGCGCAGCAGATTGATCCCGACCAGCACGTCGAAGGCGCCCAGGCGCAGGTCGCGGATGATCTCGATCCGCTCCAGGGTCTCGACATCGGAATGGATGTAGCGCACGCGAATGCCGGATTCGTGCAGATACTCGGTCAAATCCTCGGCCATCCGCTTGGTGAGCGTGGTGATGAGCACGCGCTGGCCCCTGGCCGCCACCGCCTTGCATTCGGCGATCACGTCATCGACCTGATGCTCGGTCGGGCGCACGATGCAAACCGGATCGATGAGCCCGGTCGGCCGGATCACCTGTTCGGTGAACACGCCCCCGGTGCGCCGCAACTCCCACGGCCCCGGCGTGGCCGAGACATAGATCGTCTGCGGGCGCATGCGCTCCCACTCCTCGAACTTCAAGGGCCGATTGTCGCGGCAGGAGGGCAGGCGAAAGCCGTACTCGGCGAGCGTCGATTTCCTTTGCCAGTCGCCTCGGAACATGCCCCCCAATTGGGGCACGGTCACATGGCTCTCATCGACGATGAGGAGGGCATCCGCCGGCAGATATTCGAACAGGGTGGGCGGGGGCTCGCCCTCCTTGCGGCCGGTCAAGTAGCGGGAATAATTCTCGATCCCCGCGCAAGACCCCGTCGCCTCGATCATCTCCATGTCGAAGGTGCAGCGTTCTTGCAGGCGCTGGGCCTCCAGGAGCTTGCCCTGGCTTTCGTATTCCTTGAGCCGCAGCTTCAGCTCCTCGCGAATGAGCTTGACCGCCTGCGAGAGCGTGGGCTTGGGCGTCACGTAATGGGAATTGGCGTAGATCTTGACCTCGGGCAGCTCGGCCACGCGCTCGCCGGTCAGGGGGTCGAATTCGAAGATCGCCTCGACCTCGTCGCCGAACAGCGAAAACCGCCAGGCGCGATCCTCCAGATGCGCCGGGAACAATTCGAGGCTGTCGCCTCGCACCCGGAAGGCGCCCCGGAAAAAGGCCTGGTCGTTGCGCTTGTATTGGAGCTCGACCAGCCGGCGCAAAAGATCGCTCAAATTCAAACGCTCGCCCGGGCGGATGGTGATGGTCATGGTCGAATAGGTCTCGGGCGAGCCGATGCCGTAGATGCACGAGACCGAGGCCACGATGATGACGTCGCGCCGCTCGAACAGCGAGCGGGTGGCGGCGTGGCGCATCCGGTCGATCTGCTCGTTCAGCGAGGATTCCTTCTCGATATAGGTGTCGGTCCGGGGCACATAGGCCTCGGGCTGGTAATAGTCGTAATAGGAGACGAAATACTCGACCGAGTTCTCGGGGAAGAAGCCCTTCATTTCGCCATAGAGCTGGGCGGCCAAGGTCTTGTTCGGGGCGAGGATCAGCGTCGGGCGCTGCAGGCTCTGGATCGCGTGCGCCATGGTGAAGGTCTTGCCCGAGCCGGTGACGCCGAGCAGGACCTGATCGCGCTCGCCGGACCGCAGGCCCTTGATGATCTCGGCGATCGCCTGGGGCTGGTCGCCGGCTGGTTGGAAGTCGGTGACCAGTCGAAATGGTTGGCCGGGCAGCGCCTGTGTCGGCGCCACCACGCGTTCGGTCACGATCGGATCGGCTTTCTGGGGTTTCATCGGGCTCCGCCAAATGGGGACGCCCGGATGTTAGTGCGAACGAAACGGGTACGCCAGTAAAATCAGGTATCAGGTATCGGGGATCAGAAGGCGCGCTTCTGACATCTGATCCCTGATCCCCGATACCTGGAATCAATCCCAGCTCGCCTGCCATTGCAGGGAATCGGCCTTGGCGTCGCCGTCCTCGCTGCCGATGGGGACCAGCGCCAGCGCCAGCAATCCAAGAACGGCGATGAGGGCAAGGGTACGCATGATCGTCTCCACTCTGGTCGATGCCGCGCGCATTGGGCGCATCGGAATTCCTTTCGGCCTTTATCGCATCGGAGCCCTTAAGACTTCGTTGCTAGGTTTGGCCGAATTGGCGCGCGATTGGGGTGATGGCGTGATTCATTGCGGCAAATCCGTGACCGGCATCACCCACCGATCAGAATCCTCGCCGATCGGGCGCTTGCGACGCGCCCGGCGCGCCGCCATGATCACCCGACATATCCAGTCGGAAGGGTCGAAAGCGTGGTCCAGGCGGTGGTGTTCGATTTCGGCGGTGTGCTGTTCGACTGGAATCCGGAATACCTCTATCGCAGTCTCATTCCCGACGCGGCGCAAAGGCATCGGTTTCTGACCGAGGTCTGTAATTCCGAATGGAACCTGGCCCAGGATGCCGGGCGCGCGACCGCCGAGGCCATCGCCGTCAAGACCGCCGAATTTCCGGAGCAATCCGAGTTGATCCTGGCCTATTACGGGCGCTGGCCGGAAATGCTCGCGGGAACGATCGCGCAAGGCGTCGCCTTGCTGGAGGCGCTGGCCAGGGCGGGCGTGTCGCTCTATGGCCTCACCAATTGGTCGGCCGAAACATTCCCCCATGTCGAGCGCGACTATCCTGTGCTGGGGCACTTCCGCGACATTTTGGTTTCGGGCCGCGAGGGAATGGTGAAGCCGGATCCGGAAATCTATCGCCGTCTGCTGGCGCGCAATTCCCTGGCGGCCGAGACTTGCGTCTTCATCGACGACAACCCAAGGAACGCCGATGGCGCCCGCGCCATCGGCATGCGGGCGATCCACCACCGGAATGCCACCGAAACGGCCGCCGAATTGCGCGCGATGGGGGTGATGTTTTAGCCGGATCGACGCGCAATCACGCCAGCCTTTCGGCGTGATGGCGGAAATGATCCTCGATGAAGCTGGAAATGAAATAATAGGAATGGTCGTAGCCCGGCTGGAGGCGGAGGGTGAGGGCGATTCCGCGTTCATGGCACGCCTGGCGAAACAGCTCCGGCTTGAGTTGGGTCGCGAGGAACTCGTCCGCCTCGCCCTGATCTATCAGGATGTCCCGCTTCCAGCCGCGCTCGCGCACCAGCGCGCAGGCATCATGGGCCGCCCATTTGGCGCGATCGCCGCCCAGATATCCGGCCAAGGCCTTCTGGCCCCAGGGCACGAGGGTCGGGGCCACGATCGGCGAGAAGGCGGAAACGGAACGGTAGCGCTCGGGGTTCCTGAGCGCGATCGTCAGCGCTCCATGCCCGCCCATGGAGTGGCCGGTGATGCCGAGCCGCTTCGGATCCGCCGGAAAATGCTCGGCGATTAGCCCGGGCAATTCCTCGACCACGTAATCATCCATGCGGTAATGCGCCGACCAGGGCGCCTCCGTCGCATTCAAATAAAAGCCCGCGCCGAGGCCGAAATCATAGGCGCCCCCGGGATCGTCGGGCACGCCCGGCCCACGCGGGCTGGTATCGGGGCAGATTACGATCAGGCCGAGCGAAGCGGCCCAGCGCTGGAACCCGGCCTTGGTGGTCGCGTTCTCCCAGGTGCAGGTGAGGCCGGAGAGAAAGAACAAGACCGGGCAGGAGCCTCCGCTAGCTTGGGGTGGAAGAAATACCGAGAATTCCATTCTTGTGCCGGTCGTGCGGGATTGGTGCGCGAACACCAATTGCTCGCCCCCGAAACACTTCCACCGCTTCAATTGTTCCAGCGCCGCCCCGGATTGCGCCATCTAATAGACCACCACCCCGCGGATCGACTTGCCCTGCTTCATCAGCTCGAATCCCTGGTTGATTTCGGCAAGCGGCATTTTGTGAGTGATGAGGTCATCGATGTTGATCCTGCCCTCCATGTACCAATCGACGATCCGGGGCACGTCGGAGCGCCCCCTCGCGCCACCGAAGGCGGTGCCCTTCCATACGCGACCGGTCACCAATTGGAACGGACGGGTCGCGATCTCTTGGCCCGCGCCGGCGACACCGATGATGACCGAGACGCCCCAGCCCTTGTGACAGCATTCCAGGGCCTGGCGCATCACATTGGTGTTGCCGATGCATTCGAAACTGTAATCCGCGCCGCCTTTGGTGAGGTTGACCAGATGGGCCACGAGGTCGCCCTCGACTTGCGTAGGATTGACGAAATGGGTCATGCCGAATTTCCGGCCCAACGCCTCGCGCGCCGGATTGACATCCACGCCCACGATCATGTTGGCGCCGATCATGCGGGCACCCTGCACCACGTTGAGCCCGATCCCGCCCAGCCCGAACACCACGACATTGGCCCCGGCCTCGACCTTGGCGGTGTTAATGACGGCCCCGATCCCGGTCGTCACCCCGCAGCCGATGTAGCAGACCTTGTCGAAGGGCGCGTCCTCGCGAATCCTGGCCAGCGCGATTTCCGGCACCACGGTGAAATTGGCGAAGGTCGAGGTGCCCATGTAATGATGCACCTTCTTGCCCGCCTGCGAGAAGCGGCTGGTGCCGTCGGGCATCAATCCCTGGCCCTGGGTCGCGCGGATCGCCTGGCAAAGGTTGGTCTTGCGGCTCAGGCAATACTCGCATTGCCGGCATTCGGGCGTGTAGAGCGGAATGACGTGATCGCCCTTCTTGAGCGTGGTCACGCCGGCCCCCACATCGACAACGATTCCCGCACCCTCGTGGCCCAGGATCGCCGGGAACAACCCTTCCGGGTCGGCGCCGGACAGTGTGAACCAGTCGGTGTGGCACAATCCGGTCGCCTTCACCTCGACCAGAACCTCGCCCGCCTTCGGGCCATCGAGCTCGACCTCCTCGATTGCTAGCGGTTTTCCGGCCTCATGCGCGACGGCGGCGCGGACTTTCATGATCCACCTCCCTTGGTTGGACACACGCGCGGGAAGCGGGCCGCCCCGTATCGGCGGCCCGTCTCGCGACGCGCGGCTCGAGGTCAGGCCTTCGATGCGCCCGAAGCCTTGGCCACATGGGTCGCGATATAATCCATCAGGGCCGGCGACAGGCAATCGTAGGGTTTCAGTTTCAGTTGCTTCAGCCGCGTCCGGATGGTGCCCATCTTGCCGGGTTTGGTGCCGGATTCGATGATCGAGGAAACGAAGGCGGCGAATTCCGGCGCCGACCAGCCCTTTTCCTTGGACAATTCGGTGTGGATGAAATCAAGCCCATGGAACGGGTGCTTGGTGTTCTCGATCCGCCCGAGCATGTGCGTGCCGCAGCCGGTGCAGGCATGGCGTTGGATGGTGGCGCTGGAATCGACGATTCTCAGCTTGTCGCCATTCTTGGCGACGCTGACCTTGTCGCGGGGCGCCACCGCCACGACCGCGAACAAAGCGCCCTTCGGTTTCCAGCACTTGGTACAGCCGCAGGCGTGATTGTGCGCGCTTTGCGACTTTACGCTGACCTCGACCGGGTCGATCTTGCACTTGCATCGGAGTGTCCCGCCGGCAAAGCCTTTCTTGGCCGGCTTGAGCCCGTTGTTCACTGCCGGATGAATGCCGATTTTCGCCATTTGCCTCTCCCCTGTTCGATGTTGGTCTTGGGTCGTGCGACCGCCTACTGCTTCGCTGGCGCGCCCGACCGAATAAGCCCCCAAGGTCAGCGCGAAACAGCGGCCGAGTCAATTGTTTTGCTTTCGACCATTGCATTTCCGACATTGTGTTGCGGCTTGCTGGCGGGGTCGCTATTTTCGCGCCCACGATCGCCCAAGGATCAATGTCCAAGGGGACCAACGCCCAAGAGGATCGACACAATGCCTTTCATTGCCGAGCGCCTGGGCCGCATCAAGCCCTCGCCCACCATTGCCGTCAGCCAGAAGGCGCGCGAACTGAAGGCGGCGGGCCGCGATGTCATCGGCCTGGGCGCGGGCGAACCCGATTTCGACACGCCGGAAAACATCCGCCAGGCGGCGATCGCGGCCATGAACCGGGGCGAGACGCGCTATACGGACGTCGACGGCACGCCGGCCCTCAAGAAGGCGATCCAGGCGAAGTTCAGTCGAGAAAACGGCCTCGAGTACGGCTTGGACCAGATCACCGTCGGGACCGGTGGCAAGCAGGTCCTCTATAACGCGCTGGGATCGACGCTCAACGTCGGCGACGAGGTCATCATCCCGGCGCCCTATTGGGTCTCCTATCCTGACATGGTGCTGTTGTGCGAGGGGACGCCGGTCTCCGTTCCCTGCGGCGAGAACTCGGGCTTCAAGCTCAAGCCGGAGGATCTGGAGCGGGCGATTACGCCCAGGACCAAATGGATAATTCTGAACTCACCCTCCAACCCCACGGGTGCGGCCTATTCCAGGTCGGAATTGAAAGCGCTGACCGAGATGCTCCTGCGCCATCCCCATGTCTGGGTGATGACCGACGACATGTATGAGCACCTGGTCTATGACGGTTTCGAATTCACCACGCCGGCCCAGATCGAACCCGGCCTCAAGGATCGCACGCTGACGGTGAACGGCGTCAGCAAGGCCTATTGCATGACCGGATGGCGCATCGGCTACGCCGGCGGGCCGGCCACGCTGATCAAGGCGATGGCCAAGATGCAGTCGCAATCGACTTCCAATCCCAGTTCCGTGAGCCAGGCCGCGGCGGTCGAGGCGCTGAACGGGCCGCAGGATTTTATCGCCAAGCACAACCAGGTCTTCAAGGAGCGCCGCGATCTGGTGGTCTCGATGCTGAACCAGGCGCCGGGCCTGCGCTGCCACACGCCCGAGGGCGCGTTCTATGTCTATCCCTCCTGCGCCGGTGCCATCGGCAAGAACACGCCCCAGGGCAAGAGAATCGAAACCGACGACGATTTCGTGACCTACCTCCTGGAGGCCGAGGGCGTCGCGGCGGTCCAGGGATCGGCCTTCGGCCTGTCGCCTTTTTTCCGGATTTCCTACGCCACCTCGACCGAAACCCTGCGCGATGCCTGCCAGCGCATCATCCGCGCCTGCCAGGCTTTGCAGTAACAGTTTATTGGAATAATTCTAATAAATGCTTGAATCCCCATGTGGGGCGCCTATGTTCGTAGGTATCGGGAACCGGGAGGTCGGTCATGGACATCGATATCGGCATCGACAAGAAGAGCCGCAAGGCAATCGCGGGCGGCCTGTCGCGGCTCTTGGCCGATAGCTACACGCTCTATCTTAAGACCCACAATTTCCATTGGAACGTCGAAGGACCGATGTTCAACACCCTGCACCTGATGTTCGAGAGCCAATATGGCGAACTCGCTCTGGCGGTGGATTTGATCGCCGAGCGCATTCGCGCCCTCGGTCATCCGGCGCCTGGCACCTATGCCGCCTTCCAGCGCCTCTCTTCGATCAAGGAAGAGGAGGGCCAGCCCAAGGCCACGGACATGATCCGGATCCTGGCCGAAGGCCAGGAGGCGGTCGCCAGGACCGCGCGCCAGATCTTCCCGCTGGTCGACAAGGCGCATGACGAGCCCTCGGCCGATCTCCTGACCCAGCGCATGCAAGTGCACGAAAAGAACGCCTGGATGTTGCGTTCGTTGCTGGCGAAGTAATCCCAGGGTCTCATCGCCAAAAAAGCGGGCCGCGATCGCGGCCCGCTTGAGTTCGGATCGTAACGATCCGCGGGAAACTCTAAAACTCGATTGCCGCCTGCTCGGGCAAGGTCGGGAGCAAGGCCGGATCGACCGGGGGTTCGGGCGCATTCTCGCTGGTCTCGTTGCCGCCGCCTCCACCCGATCCACC
>CAZIUB010000005.1:0-13819 GCA_964542425.1 uncultured Rhodospirillaceae bacterium
TATCATCGCGCATGGCCATCGCCTTCGGCTTCCAATGTCCCGATCGGGAAACCCGGGTTCATCGATTCCCCGCTTGTCTGGTCGCCGCACTTGACGGGGTCCCGGAACCGTCAGACCCGGGACCGGTCTCCAGCGAAAGGATGGAATTCAGCAGATCTCGCGTCACCTGATGTTGTGGTCGCTTGAACACGTCCTCCGTGGCGCCGATCTCGACGATCTTTCCGGCGCTCATGATCACCAACCGATCGGCGATGAACCCCTCCACATTCAGATTATTGGCGACAATCAAATAGGTGAGATTGAATTTCTCCTGCAATTCCTTGAGGAGGTTCAAGATCTGCGCCTGGATCGATACATCCAGCGCCGAGACGGGCTCGTCCAGAAAGAGGAATCGCGGGTTCGTGGCCAGCGCCCGGGCGATCCCTAGACGCTGGCACTGGCCACCGCTGAATTCGTGGGGATAATATTCGGCATGGCGCGGGCTCAAACCCACCAGGTGCAGCAACTCAAGCGCCCGCTCTTTCCTTTCCACGGCACTCCCGATCCCGAAGCCCTTCAGCGGCATTTCTATGATCGAACGCGCGGTGCGGCGCGGATTCATGGACGCCACGGGATTCTGAAACACCATCTGCATCTTCGAACGCGCGGCGGTGAGCGCACCGCCGCGAAGGCCCGGGATCGACTTTCCATCGAACAGCACGTCGCCCGACGTCGCCCCGACCAGGTTCATGACGATGCGCCCGACCGTCGATTTACCACTGCCCGACATACCGGCTAGGCCGAAGGCCTCGCCGCTCTTGATGGCGAAGCTCACACCATCGACCGCGGCCACAACGTCGCCACTGGGTCCGCGAAATTCCTTCCGCAGATTGACCACCTCGACGATGGGCGCCTCGCCGCTCATGTTAGGGACGCTGCTCCCGCAGCCAGCACCGAACGCTTCGGCGTTCATCGAGTGCCACGTTCGGCGGCGTCTGACGGCAGACGTCCATGGCGCTGGTGCAGCGCGGCCGAAAACTGCACCCCGGCGGCAGCCGCATCACGTCCGGGACTTCGCCGGGAATCTGCTCCAGGCGCTTCACCTTGCGACCCTGGCTCAACACGCGGACGGAGTTCAGCAAGGCCGTGGAATAGGGGTGCTGGGGGTTCCCAAGCACCTGATTGGCGTCGCCGGTCTCCATTTGCTTGCCGGCATACATCACCACCACCTTGTCGGACATCATCGACACGACGCCGAAATCGTGGGTGATGAGCAGGACAGCCATGTGCATCTCGTTCCGCATGGTCTTGACCAGTTGCAGGAACTGGATCTGGCTCAATGAATCGAGATTGGTCGTCGGTTCGTCGGCGATCAACAGCGCCGGATTCGAAAGCAGGGCCATCGCCAGCATGACCCGCTGCGAAACACCGGCGCTGACTTCGAAGGGATAATGGCCAAGAATGCGCTCGGGCTCGCTGACGCCGATCCGCTCCAGCATCTCGATGGCGCGGCGGCGGGCTTGGCCCTTGTCGATGCGGTCGCGAAGTGTGATCGATTCGATCATTTGATGGCCGATCGTCATCACCGGATGGAGCGACGTGTAGGGGTTCTGGAACACCATGGACATGGTCGTGCCGCGCACCGACTGCATCTCGCGCGGGGCCAGCTGCAGCAGATTCCGCCCGAGATGCAGCACCTCGCCCGCGACGATGCGGCCCGGCTCGGCGATCAGGCGCATGATGGACAAGGCGGTGACACTCTTGCCCGATCCCGATTCGCCGACGATGGTAACGATCTCCTCGCGCTCGATCGAGAGATCGACGCCATCGACGGCCTTCACCACGCCGCTCGAGACGAAAAAATACGTTGTCAGGCCGGAAACCCGGAGAGCCGCTTGGCTATCCACCCGACCCACCCTCGAACGTCGCCTCGAGCGTGGCGGCGATGCGCAGCAGGCGCGCTTCCGACAAATACGGGCCAATCAATTGCAGCCCGATCGGCAAGCCATGTTTGCCCAGCCCGATTGGCACACTCACCGCGGGATGCCCGGTAACGTTGAGGGGATAGGTGTTCTGGCACATGGCACCCGCCCGGTTCGCCATTTCCTTCAGCGTGGGCCGCTTGTCGAGCAGACGAAAGGCCTTCATCGGTATAGTGGGCGTGACAAGAGTATCGAATGATTCCAGAACCCGGTCCATCTCCTGGCGCGCGGCGTAGCGCAGATTGGTGGCTTTCGAAAAATACAGGCTCTTGCCCTCTCGGCGCAGATGCTTTCCGGTCGCCATGATGATCTTGAGGATCGGCGGGAAATCTCCCGACCCCGCTCGCCTCGCATTGGCGAAGGCCTCCTGCCAGCCGATGTCGCAAAGGCCGCGCCGCCCGAAACCCTCCTGGTCGGTTTCGATCATGGCGGTGATCGCATGGGCGGCAAATCCATTCCAGATCGCCCGCGCATCAGGCCAGAACGGCACGGAGGCCGTTCCGCATTTTGCTCCCAGCTTGGCGAAATGCGCCACCGCTTTGCGAACGCCGGCCCCGACATCGGCCTCGATCGTGTCGAGATCCATCGATTCCTTGACCAATCCGATCCGCAGGCCGGCGATGCCGCCGCCAAGCATCTTGGAGTATTCCTCGGCGACCAATGGGCCTCGGGCCCATTGCGGGTCCCTTGGGTCCTCGCCGGCCATGACCTCCAGCGCCACCGCCACGTCCCTGACATTGCGCGCCACCGGACAAACGAAATCGATCGTGTGATCGAGATAGGTGATGCCGAACGAGGGCACAAGGCCATGCGATGGCTTGATCGTGACCACGCCGCACCAGGCGGCCGGGATCCGCGCGCTGCCACCCTGGTCGACCGCGATCGCGATATCGACATCGCCCGAAGCCACGGCTGCCCCGCTACCGCCGGATGATCCGCCGGCCGAGTATTCCGGCGCATGCGGGTTGCGCACACAACCGAAGGCGCTGGTCTCGCTGGTCCCGGCGAAACCGAAATCATCCATGTTGAGCTTGCCGACGATGGTGCCCCCCGCGTCCAAGAGCCGCTCGACGATGGTCGCATCAATATCGGGAACGAAATGCTGCAACAGGCGAGAGCCGTTGGTCATCGGTACGCCCGCCAGGCGGATATTGTCCTTGAGCCCGATCCTCTTGCCCAGGAGCTTCCCCCTTGGCGCGCCCTTGACCTCGCATTTCCGGATGAAGGCGTTGTAGGGGTCCTCGGCTTCGGTCGGGCGCCGGGAGCGGCCACGGCTCGGGTAGCGAAGCGCCGGCTCGGGCAACGGCAGATCGTCGAGCCGATCGAACATGCCGAGCATGGCATCGACCATCTCGCGCAATTCCTCCAACTCCTCGGCACCGCATCGGATGTATTCGCTTTCCAAGAGCCCTCGAATCTCGTCGGTTGACGGCCGCCTGATGAAACCGGCTAGGCGCTTGCGCTTCCACTGAGGTTTCTTGGGCATGTCGGCAATCTCCTCTTAGCGCTGCGTCCGCAAGCGTGGATCGAGGGCATCGCGCAGCCCGTCGCCGGCGAAGTTGAGGGCGACCGCGACGATGACGATGGTGGCGCCGGGAAACAGCGAAACCCACGGCGCCGACAAGAGCACGTCGCGCCCGTCGGACGCCATGATTCCCCAATCGGCGGCCGGCGGCTGGACACCGACACCCAGGAAACTCAAACCGGCGGCGAAGACGACCATGCCGCCCAATGCCGTCGTCCCGTAAACGATGATGGGCGAGAGCACATTGGGAAGAATCTCCGTTAGCAGGATGGCGCTCGTGCTCATGCCGCAGACCCTTGCCGCCTCGATGAAGGTGGAGCCGCGCAAACGAACCGTATCGACATAGACGATCCGCGCCACGTAGGGCAGCAGCACAACGGCCATCGACAAGGAGGCATTCAGCATGCCCGGCCCCAGAATGGCCGAAATGGCGACCGCCAGCAACACGGCCGGAAACGCAAAAATGACATCGAGGCTACGCATGATCACGGTGCCGAGGAAACTGGGGCGCCAGCCGGCGACCAGGCCCAGGATAAGGCCGAGGGCCGAACTCAAGGCAATCGGAACCGCGGCGATGGGCAACGAAACGCGACCACCCCAGATCAGCCGGGTGAGAATATCTCGGGCCTGCCCGTCCGTCCCCAGCCAATGGCCCGGCGTGAACAACGGTGCCAGCCTTCCGACCTCCATGTCGGATTCATTGGGATCGTAGGGGCTGATCCAAGGCGCCAGCAGCGATACCAGGATGGCGAGAACCGTGACGATGCTCCCGCCCAGCGCCAGCCGGTCCCGCGACAGGGCAAGAAACGCAAGCATCAGCCCCGATCGGTGCGCCTTGATCGGCGCCAACTCGTCTTCGATGCCCGCACCTTGTGCCGGCGACTTTTCCTGGTCGGCTATCATGGTGCTCTTTCCTCGTGCCGCGCCTGCGGATTCAACGCGGCCGTGGTGATGTCGGTCACCAGATTGGCGATCACGAAGACCACGGCGAACACCAGCAGCACGGCCTGGATCACCGGCACGTCGCGCGCGAGCGTCGCACTGTACATCAATAGCCCAACGCCCGGCCATTGGAAGATCACTTCCGCGAACAAAGAGGCGCCGAAGATGAACCCGACCTGCAACCCGGAGATGTTGACGACCGCCGGCACCAGCATACGCACCGCGTATGAACGGATGACTCGACTCTCCGGCAATCCCCTGGCGCGAGCGGCGCGAATGTAATCCTGCCCCATGATGTCCAGCAAACCGGACCTCGTCAACCTGAAGACCACCGCCAGCGAAACCAAGGCCGCCGATATCGAGGGCAGTGGCAGGTGCCAGAGCAGATTCAAGAAGTCACCCTGTTTGGCGGCCGAATACATGCCGGTCGCCGGCAACCAGCGTAATTTCAAGGCAAAGACCCAGAGCATCATCAGCCCGATCCAGAAAGTGGGCGCGCTGGCCGCGACCAAGGCGAGGATGGTGCTGAATCGGTCGAAGAAGGAAAACCGCCTGACGCCGGCCAAGACCCCACCGACGAAACCAACGACGATGGCGATCGTGGCGGCGACGACGGTCAGGATGACGGTATTGCCGATGCGTTGACCGAGGATTTCAGCGACCGGAAGCTGATAGGCGATCGAGTTTCCGAAATTTCCCCGCAATACATTGAACAGCCATTTGAGATACTGGGTATAGATCGGCTGATCCAGCCCGTAATATTGACGCAATGCCGCCCTGCTGCTCTCCGTGGCCATTGGGCCCAGCAGTGTCAACGTGATGTCGCCCGGCACCAGTCGCATGAGAAGAAAGGCAACCAGGGAAACACCGAACAGAATCGGGATGACCGCGAGAACGCGTTTGACAACAAGCGCCAGCATCGCTATCCGCCGCCCCCGGAACCCGGTAGTCGCAAAAAACGGGGCGGCGCCGCCGCAAAGGTGCGGCGCCGCCCGTCAATTGTAGCCTATTCCTCTACCCACCAGAACTGGGTCAGATGGCCCGGATCCGTGAGCGGCAGCACACCGTGCAACCGCTTCGAGGTCAGGAGATTGATCTTCTCCGAGCATACCGGAACGGTATAGGCCTGTTCCAGGATCTGGTCGAAGATCTTGGTGGCAACGGCATTCTGCGAATCGTCGGTCATCGCCGACTGAAAATCGACATAGAGGTCGTCGATCATCTGGTCCTTGACATGCCCGGTATTGCCGAACTTGCCTTGGGCAAACAAATCGACGGCCCAGAAGTCGTCATAGTCGGACGCCCAGGACATCACGTTGAAGCCCTCTCCCGCCTCCAGGCCCTTGAGCCAGAAGCCGAGATAGGTGACCCAGTCGCTGGTCAGGATTTCCATCTTGATCCCGACCTTGGCGAGGTCGCGTTGGATCCATTCCGCCATCGGCACCGGAATCAGCATCGAGGAGCCGGAGGTCGGCACCCTGATCTTGGTGGTGAAGCCGTCGGCGTAACCGGCCTCCGCCAGCAAGGCCTTCGCCTTCTCCGGGTCATACGCATAGCGCTCCTTGGTCGAATAGAGCGGCGAGGTTGGGAAGACGATGCTGTCGGAGGGAATGCAGATCCCCTGCAACAGCTCGTCGGTGATCGCCTTCCTGTCGATAGCATGGTTCACCGCCTGCCGCACCCGCAGGTCATTGAACGGCGCCTCGGCCACGTTGACCGCCATGTACCACATCTGGTTCGAGAGCGGGCTTTCGACGACCGTCATGCCCTCGCCCTTCAGACGCGAGATGTTGTCCGGCGAGAGCTGGGTGATGAGGTCAACCTCGCCGCTTTCGAGCGCGAAGACCCGCGCGGACTGGTCCGACATCACCACATAGGTGATGCCGTCGAGGTAGGGTTGCGGTCCGTTCCAGTAATCCGGGTTCCGCTCGGTGACGATCCGCACACCGGGCTCGATCTCCTTGACCTTGAACGGGCCGGTGCCGGCGGGGTGCGCATTGACGCCCTCGTTGCCGTGCGCCTTGATCGATTCTGGGCTCATCATCAAGGGGAGACCCGGCGCCAACCAGCCCGACATCTGGCTGAGGAAAACCGACCACGGCCGGCTGAGAACGAAATCGACGGTCGCGTCGTCGACCTTCTCGACGCTGGTGACGAAGCCAAGCGGCCCGCCCTTCAGCGCGTTCGCCCGCTCGAAATAGAACTCGAAGCTGGGATCGATGATGCGGCGGAAATTGAAGACGACCGCATCGGCGTTGAAATCGGTGCCATCGTGGAACTTGATGCCCTTGCGCAAATGGAAACGGTAACGCTTGCCGCCATCCAGCTCTTCCCAGGATTCGGCCAAGGCCGGCACGATCTTGGGCGGCTGGAACGGCACCGCGGCGAAGTCTATATTCGCCCGGTCCCGCTTGATCAATCCCTCGAACACGCTGAACACCACCCGCTTGTTACTGCCACCGAAGGTGATGTGCGGATCAAGGTTTGGAATCTCGCTTTCGATTCCGTAGACAACGCTGCCGCCGAATTTCGGCTTGGCGTCGCCGAAGTATTTCGGCAAATCTTCCGCCATTAGACCGGTGGGTGTCAGCAGGAACATACCCACCAGGGTCGCAATTCTCCCGACTTTCATGGAAACCTCCATTGATTGCGTGGCTGCTTCTCCTGGTTCTCATTCATTCGCGAATGCATCCGTCCTTCGGATCTGCCGGCCACACCGGGGCGGCCACCATGGCCGCCTCGGCTCCCCGTGAGCCGGTCACGCGCGAATCTTGGGATTCTGTTCAAATGGTTCGTCAATTGGGCGCGCCCTCCGCCTTGTGGCCCTCCGCCCTGTGGCCCTCCGCTGCCGCGCCGCGATAGAGAATGCGCGCATTGCCATCGACGATGTGCCGCCAAAGATCGAGGGAAGTGGGATCCATATCGCGCTGGGGCGACGGCTCCAGATCGAAGTGGCCGTATCGGTCCTTGCCGGCAACCAAGGTGGCGCTGTCGCGCAACCCGCTCGATTGCGTGACATCGGTCGCGATGTAGCGAAAGGCGATGCCGACTCGCCGGCCGGTCGAGCGGTTTGGTCCCGAGGCATGGGCGATCAAGACGTGGTGCAGGGACATCTGACCCGGTTCCAACACGATATCGCGCGCCTGCGCCTCGTTCACCGGAACCGCGATCTCCTGGCCGCGAGTAAGCAGGTTGCCGGCTTCGAACTTGTCGATGTGCGGCATTTGGCTCCAGCGATGCGATCCCGGAACAACGCGCATGCATCCGTTCTCCGGCGTGCTTGGGGTGAGAGCCACCCAAGCGGTGACGACCCGATCATTGCCTAGCCCCCAATAGGTGGCGTCCTGATGCCAGGATACAAAACTCCTATCGCCCGCATTCTTGATGAAAGCATTGGACGTCCAACACAGAATGTCGGGTCCGAGAATCCGGGTGATGGCGCCAAGGATGTCGGGATGGCGCATCAATTCGTTAAGCCAGGTGAGCGCGAGATGGCCCTTGTGCCGCAGGGCCGCCTCGGCCTGCTCCCCAAAGGCGGCCTCGCTCGCCTCCAGCAATCGGCAATAGCGCCCAGCTTCGGACTCGCCGATCCCAGGCAACGGAAACAGGGCGCCATTGGTCGCGAAATCCCGCACTTGCCCATCGGTAAGAAGAGCGGAGCCCATCAATGCCCCCGTCCCTCGCGGCGAATGACGGCACCCGCGCGCTCGCCCGTCAGGGCCCCCTGGGTCAACGTGGCGACGCCATTCACCAGCACATGGCGAACGCCGATGGCCAGCACATTGGATTTGAAGATGGAGCCGCGCTCACTCAATTCCTCGGAATCGAATACGACGATATCGGCGCGAGCCCCTTTGCGCAGGACGCCGCGATCGGATAGACCGAGAACGCTGGCCGGTTGGCTGGTCAATTTGTGAATGGCCGTTTCGGGCGCTAGCAGCTTTCGATCCCGCACCATGAAGCGATAGAACCACGCGGCCCAGCTATAGGCGCCATGGAATACGGAATTGGCAAGCGGCCCATCGGGCGCCAACGTCGTCGCGTCGGACGCGGGCATGCACAAGGGATGGGCGAAGGCCATTTCCTGCACCGATTGCGCATAACAATGGATGATGACCATGGGCCGATGCGGCGTGTCGAGATGTTCGCCCAGGATGTCGAGCGCCGCGTCAAACGGATCCTTGCCACGGCGCCGGCCGATCTCGGCGAGGCTCAGCCGGGAAATGTCCGGTCGCCCCGGCAGATCGAGGAAGACCACGCGCTCCCAATCGCCGGAGCCGGAGATGATGCTCCGATGCTTGCGCATGCGCGCGCGCGTATCGGGCGACGCCAAGAGCGCCGCCAGTTCCCGGCGATCGACCTCACTCGCCCAGGGCGGCAATAGCGTGCTCAGCATCGTCGTGCCGAAAAGCCGCGTATGCATGTCGAAGCTGACATCGATTCCGGCCGTCCTCGCGCCATCGACCAGTTCGATTGCCCGCGTGCAATCGGCCGGACCGGATCGCGGCAGCAAATGCGAGAGTTGCAATCGGACTCCGCTCGCGCGCGCCGTGCGCAACGCCTCTTCGATCGCCTCGATCGAGCCTTGGTCGCGAGCCCGGGTATGGGTGGCATAGAGCGCGTCCCGCCTGGCGACCGAACGGCAAAGCGCGGTGATTTCCTCCTCGCTCGAGCCGATCTCCGCCGGATACTCAAGGCCGGTCGAAAAACCCCAAGCGCCTTGGTCGAGCCCCTTCTCGAGGAGGGCGGTCATCGCCGCCAGTTCTTCGGGCTCGGCTGGGCGATCGGCAACGCCGATCACCGCGCGCCGCATCTGGCCATTGGGCACGAGGGTCAGCACATTGACCGCCGGCTTGGCTTCGGCGAGCCGGTTCAGATAGCCATCCATGTCCCGCCAGGCGAGCGGCACCGACCCGTCGAAACCGTAGATATTGCCTGGGGCCAATTCCGGCTTGGCGATCGGCGCGCAGCCGAACCCGCAATTGCCGACCACCTCCAGGGTGACGCCCTGGTGGATGGCGCTGGAAGCGCGCGGATCGACCAGCAGCGTGTAATCCGAGTGCGAATGGATGTCGATGAAGCCGGGCGCCACCTGGAGGCCGGTGGCATCGATCGTCTGCCTGGCAGGCGTATCGATGGCCCCGATTGCCGCAATCTTGCCATCGGCAACGGCGATGTCGCCAGCAACCGGCGGCGCGCCAGTGCCATCGAGAATCGAGCCGCCCTTGATCAGGATATCGCACTTCATGCCGTTGCGACCTCCGGGCTTGCACGCCGTTCGCGGCTTGCCGATCGCAATCGATCGGTTGCCGGAGCATTCACCGCCAGCGTGGCGGCATTGATGACCACGCCGTAATCGCGCTGGGCGGCCTCGATGCCGACCTTTTCCTCGCGCACATCGGCGAGCACCTTGGCCGGGTCGCGTTGGAAGGGGTCGCCATAGCCGCCGCTTCCGGCCGAAATGTGACGGAACACATCGCCCTTGGCCAACGGAATCGATTCCATCGGCATGGTCGGCAACAAGCGCTGGCCCGGTCCCGGATTGAGAACATTGTTTGACGGCGCGCCGGGTTTACCGCCGGCAATTCCGTAGGGAGGGTGCGACCGACGATCAGATCGCAAGGTACACGAGGCGCGGTCCGATAGGCTGCGAAACTCGCGGATGAAGGCAAGCCCGCCACGGAATTTCCCGGGACCGCCACTGTCGGCCACCAAACCATAGCGCACGATCTCGAGCGGGGTTTCCGCCTCGATGAGCTCGATCGGCTGGTTGGAAAGATTGGCCGCCGGATTGGAAATGCCCTCGATGCCGTCCATGGTGGCGCGCGCTCCCCAGGATCCCACCATCACTTCGGTCAAGACGAAATGCCGGCCGGCCTGCTCGCCGCCAATGGAGAAGAGCGTCGGCCCGCCTTCACCCGCCGCGATCACCTGATCGGGGACGGCCTTGGCCAGCGTTCCCATGATGGCATCGAATACGCGGTAGCCGATGACCCCGCGCGCCGCGCAAGCTGCGGGGAATATCGGGTTCACGATCGTGCCCTCGGGCGCGATGATGCGAACCGGGCGCATATAGCCTTCGCAATTGGGAATTTCCGCGCGGCTAAGACAGCGAATGGCGCAATAGGCGGCCGAATGAACCATCGCCACCGGACAATTGATCGCGGCCTGCACCTGGGGCGAACTCCCGGTCATGTCGATGGTGATGTCATCGCCGGCAATCGTGACCTTGGCCCTTATCTCGATCGGTTCCGGCGATTCCCCAATGCCATCGATGAAATCGGAGAACGTATAGGAGCCGTCCGGAATTTCCGCGATCGCCGCGCGCATGACGCGCTCGGCCTGGGCCTGCATTTCGGCGAAATAGGGGCGGATGCCATCGGCGTCGTAGCGCTTCAGAAGATCGCCATAGCCGCGCTCGCCGATCGCACAGGCCGCCATCTGCGCCCTTATGTCGCCCAGCAATTGCACCGGCTGGCGGGTGTTCTTTTCCAGGATGCGGAACAGCGTCTCGTTCGGTTTGCCGGCCTCGTACAATTTGAGCGTCGGCAGGCACAATCCTTCCTGCAGAACGTCGGTTGCATGCATGGCCGTGCTGCCGGGCGCGATGCCGCCGACATCGCAATGATGCGCCATGGTGCAGGCGAAGCCCTCGATCCTGGCATCGATAAACAACGGCTTGATGATGTAAATGTCGGGCAGGTGCTGGCCGCCGCTTCCATAGGGGTCGTTGAAGATGAAGACGTCGCCCGGCCGCGCGCTAGCGACATGGTCGCGCATGATCAGGCGCATGCAATCGGGGAACGAGCCCAGCTGGACGGCAAGCGTCAAGCCCTGGGCGATGACCAGACCGTCGCGGTCGCACAAGGCGGTCGAATAATCCATGGAATCGCGCACCACCGCCGAATAGGCGCTGCGCATGATCACCAGCGCCATTTCATCGGCGATCGCCGACAGCGCGTTCTTGATGACCTCGAGCGTGATGGGATCGATGCGGTTCTTGAGGGCCGGCATGGCGCTAGGCACTCCCGACCGCGATCACGATGTTGCTCAGCGCGTCCAGGGTGGCGCTGGCGCCTGGCGGAACAAGGCAGGTCGAATCGTATTCCTCGACGATCAGCGGCCCCGCGCGACGCCCGCCGGACAGGTCGCTCCGCGCGATCACCGGCGTCTCGATCAATCCGCCCTCGCGCCCGAAATAGGCCTTGCGCCGCCCGTGTTGCGCCTTGCCGCCCTCGCGCAATTTGGCTGGATCCCAAGTGTCGCGTGCATTGGTCGAGACAACCCTGGCCAGCACCTTGACGTTCACCAATTCCACCCGGTCGGCCTCCGAACGATAGCCATAGGTGCGTTCGTGTTCCGCATGGAACAGGCCGACGACGGCATCCAGATCGAAGGTGCCTTGTGGCAAGGCAACAGTCAGTTCATAGGCCTGCCCGGCATACCGGATATCGGCCAGTCGCCGCAGGCCGATCTCACTTTTTTTATGGCCTTCCACGATCAGCGCGCGAAGGGCGGTTTCTTCCAATCGCCGATAGGCTTCCTCGGCCTCATCCGCGCGCAGATCCTGCGCGTGGCGGAAAAGGGTTTGCAGGAACTCCCGCTCGACATCCGAGAATAGCAGGCCGAGCGCACTGAAGACACCCGGCGCCGGCGGCACCAGAACGGTCGACATCTGCAGCGACCGGGCGATTTCGCATGCCACCAGCGGCCCGTTGCCGCCAAAGGCGATCAAGGTGAAATCGCGAGGGTCGCGGCCCCGATAGGTCGAAACGGCCTTCGCGGCGCGGGTCATGGTCGCCGCCGCCAAGGTGAAGACGCCGTGCGCCGCCTCGAGCGTTTCCATGCCCAATGGCTTCGCCACCTTGTCGGCCAAGGCCGCATGCGCGAGCTTGGCGTTCAAGGCCAAGCTGCCGCCAGCCAGACTCTGGGGATTGATATAACCGAGAACGACGAAAGAGTCGGTCAGCGTGGGCGCCATGCCGCCCAAGCCGTAGCAGGCGGGGCCCGGGTCGGCGCCAGCACTTAGTGGGCCCACGCGCAAGGAACCGCTTGGGTCGATGGAGACGATGCTGCCGCCACCGGCGCCGATTTCCGACACATCGATGAATGGCAGCTTGATCGCATAGCCGCCGCCCTTGACCAGTTTGCTGCTCAAGTTGATGCCGGCGCCAACCTCGTATTCCGTGGTCTTGGCCGGCTCGCCGTTCTCCACGATGGCCGCCTTGGCAGTCGTTCCGCCCATGTCGAACGAGATGGCGTTGGGGTGCCCGGCGGCCTTGGCCAGACGCGCGCAGGCAATCACGCCGGCGGCCGGGCCCGATTCGACGATGTGGACCGGCCGATGGGCAGCGGCCGATGCCGGCATGATGCCGCCGCTCGATTGCATCACCTGCAGGCGCGAGGTAATGCCAATGCCCTTCAACCGGCCCAGCAAGGTCTCGATATAGCGCTGCACCGCCGGGCCGATATAGGCGTTGACCACTGCGGTGCTGGTGCGCTCGGACTCCCGGATCTCCGGCAGGATGTCCGATGACCGGGTGATGAAAAAGTCGGGACCCAGGATCTCGCGAAGCACGGCCTCGACCCGCAATTCGTGCGCTGGATTGGCATAGGCGTGCAACAACGCGATCGCCACTGCCTCGCATTCCTGGCGTTTGATTTCCTCGGCGGCGCGCCGGACACTCGCTTCGTCCAGCGGGCGCCAGACCTGGCCCTTGGGGCCCATCCGTTCCTCGACCTCGAGGCGTAGCCGCCGCGGCACGAGGGGCGCGGGCTTCACATATTGCAAATCATAAAGAACCGGAATCCGCAGCCGGCGCATCTCCAACACATCGCGGAATCCGGCCGTGGTCACCAGCGCCGTGCAAGCACCTTTGAGTTCCAGGATGGTATTGGTGGCCACGGTCGTGGCGTGAACCACGCCATCGATCGATTGGACATTGATATCGAGATCAGCCAGCATCGCCTTGACACCATTGACGATGCCGATCCCGTAATCCTCGGGCGTCGAAGAGACCTTGCGGGTATGCATCGGGCCCGCATCGCCGTAGAGCACGATGTCAGTAAACGTCCCGCCGATATCGATCCCGAACCGGTAACGATCCAAACGGCCCCCGCTCTTGCCCCGTTCGGGCTCTTTTGATCGGCCCGTTGATCCACCCTCTTTATCTTACAGGGATTTACCTGTTAGATATAATCAATTGAATTTATCCTAGTCGATAGGAAAAACTGATTGATCCCCTTTGACCTGCCGCATCTTGAGGCGCTGAGCGCCATCGCCGAGGAAGGCAGTTTCCGCGCGGCGGCCGAGAGGCTTGGCGTCACCCAGCCGACGATTTCGATGCGCGTGCGCGATCTCGAAACCGCGCTTGGCGTGCAATTGTTCGAC
>CAZIUB010000006.1:0-45887 GCA_964542425.1 uncultured Rhodospirillaceae bacterium
AGGGGCCACAACCAGTTGCCGAAAGTGATCCAAGGTGTAAAGTTCGCCGACGGCGTCGAGGTCGCCGCCAAGACCGATGAACCTCAAGCCCAAGCCGCCGCCTGATCCTTCAGGCCGTCACCAAGAATCGGCGATAGCTCCGGCCAGGAGCGCCAAGCGAACTTGCAAAACCGAATACGACACTAGACTCGAATAAGTTGCTAGGGTCCTTTCGCTTCTGCAGTTCGCTCGGGGTGTCGCCTGGTGGTCTGGCGAGTTTCAGAATCGGGACACTAGACCGGAATGGGCGCATTGCTGTAGCAGATCGCGACGCGATCGACAAAGTCACCCTATTGCCAACCTTCGAAAAAGCGCGATCCATGAAACGCGCCAATGCTTCCACGAAAGTCGGGCCGCATGCCATCAAATAATCTACCC
Source organism: uncultured Rhodospirillaceae bacterium (assembly GCA_964542425.1). Lineage (GTDB taxonomy): Bacteria > Pseudomonadota > Alphaproteobacteria > Dongiales > Dongiaceae > Dongia_A. The sequence continues at coordinate 418 of CAZIUB010000006.1, forward strand.
GCCGGATTGTACTGGCCGGGTTCCTTGGCTCGAATCAAACCGCCTCACGACGACGGGTATTAGTGGTACGATTCCGACAAATGAATCCCAAGGCGGTTTCATTTGTCGGAAGCTGAATACCACTGGCAAAGTTAGTTTTGTGGGCCGATTCACCTGTGAGACACATACCCTTGCATGGGTACGTGTCGCACAGGATCGGACCACTAGGCCCTGGAACTTCATGACCAACCCGTTGGCCATTCGACCAAACCTGTTGGCGATCGAATCGGCGGGCGCCATCTGCGGCGCCGCCCTGTGGATCGATAGCAGGCTGGTGGCCGAATCCAACTTGGTGACCAGCCACGGCCACGCAATCGAATTGGCGCCAATGATCGCCCGGATCGCCGCCGAGCACGATTTCGAATTGGCCCGCCTGCACGCCGTCGCGGTCACGATCGGGCCGGGCGGCTTCACCGGCATCAGGGTCGGTTTGGCGATGGCGCGGGGGTTGGCGCTTGGCACCGGATGCGAGGCGATCGGCATCGACGCCTTCCAGCGCCTGGCGCAATCGGCGCGTCGTAACGGAAAATCGTTGAGCGCGCGCAATCTGGTAATCATCGATTCGCGCCGGGCGGAGTTGTTCGCGGCACTCTTGGACCAAGACCTTCGCCCTCGGAGCGACCCTCAATTGACTACCGACCCATCGCGGGTGGCCAGGGAGTCCAGTGCCTTGCTGGTGATCAGCGACCACCCTAGGGCAAGAGACTGGGATTGCGGATCGCCACCAATCTTGGCCCAGCTTCCGATGGCCGCCGCGATCGGAGAACTAGTGTTCGCCGGCGAGGGGCACTTTCGCCTGCCACCCGAGCCGCGCTATCTGCGAGCGCCCGATGCAACCCAACCGAGACACGGCACCCAATGAATGGGATTGTTGCCGTGTCCCTTGCGCCAGGCGCCTTCCACACCTCGATCCTCGAGGCCCTGCACCGCGAGATTTTCAACGCGCCCTGGGACCAGCCTTGGAGCGCCAAGGCATTCGCGGAAGTTCTTGCAATGAAGGGGGCTGGCGCGTGGCTGTCGATGAGCGATCAGGCGCAAGGCGCGCCGAACGGGTTTGCCATCCTCCTGGTGGCCGATCAGGCGGAATTGTTGTCGATGGGTGTGTTGCCGGCGGCTAGGCGCCAGGGCCATGGAAGTCGCCTGCTGGGTAGGGTCTGCGCCGAGGCGGCGGGCCAGGGCGCGACCCGGATCTTCCTGGAGCACGCTTCCGATAACCTTGCGGCCGCCGCGTTTTATGCCCAAGCCGGTTTTGTGGCCGGCGGGCGGCGCAAGGATTACTATCGGGGACGCTGGCATCGCCGGGACGCCCTGATCCTGGTCAAGGACCTGAACCAGGCCTGCCTTGGCAGCGTTGAAGGGTCGAAAAACGCCTATGAAAGCAATGATTTATGAGAATCAAACCGCAATCTGATTGGTCGCCGGGACTAGGTGGATCGGCCTTCACCAACTGGGGTTTGGCCTGAGCCGGCCGGCAATCCTGGAAACGCGAGGTGAAAGATCGGGGGGCATTCCTCGATCGGCGGCTCACATGCAACTGATCAAGAGAAAAAGCTTGCCTGTCAATGATCGGGCGCCGGTTGCAAAGCTAGTTTTTATTTCGAGGGTATCGTGCTATCTATTTTCATGGGTATGACAAGAATTCATGAGGTTTTTTACTTGTGAGCGAAGAACCGAAACGCGTCAATATTTTGGCCATGGTGACCGAAATCGTTGCCGCCCATGTTTCCAACAACGTGGTGCCGATCAACGATATTCCGCGCGTGATCAGCGAGGTCTACGGCGCGCTCAACGGCTTGGGCCAGGGGCCGAATGCGCCCGCGAGACCGCTCGAGCCCGCCGTGCCCATCAAGAAATCAGTGAGCGCGGATTTCATAATTTGCCTCGAGGATGGCAAGAAGTTGAAAATGCTGAAGCGCCACCTGCGGACCGCCTACGGCCTGACGCCTGATCAGTATCGCGAAAAATGGGGCCTGGGCGCGGATTATCCGATGGTATCACCGAATTACGCCAAGAAGCGATCATCGCTGGCCCGGCAAATCGGACTGGGTACCGGCGGGCGCAGGCATTGAGCGAAACCTCGATCGCGGCCGAAATTGGAATCGTTTCCGGTGGTCGTGTTCATTTTGGTTAACGCGTTGGCGCTGACATTGGGCTGACATTGGCATGTCAGGAAGATGTAAGATTGGGTCCTTACAATCGCGATGGACGAAATGGCGCGGATACGAGCGTTGCTTGGTTGCGGTGAGGTGGGGGATTGAGCGTGACATCGCGCCTCGAACGGTTGTGTCTGGAGAAGGGCCTGAAGATGACCGATCAGCGGCGCGTGATCGCGCGCGTCCTTTCGGATTCCGAGGATCATCCCGATGTCGAGCAGGTCTATCGTCGCGCGACCAAGATCGATACCGGCATTTCGCTCGCGACCGTCTATCGCACGGTGCGCCTGTTCGAGGAGGCCAGCATCCTGGAGCGTCACGATTTCGGCGACGGGCGGTCGCGTTACGAGGAATCGCCGGAAAGTCACCACGACCACTTGATCGACCTGCATTCGGGCAAGGTCATCGAATTCGCCAATGAGGAAATCGAGAAGCTGCAGCAACGAGTGGCCACGCAATTGGGCTATCGCCTGATCGGACACCGCTTGGAGCTTTACGCGCTCCCCATCGACGAGGTCGCCACCAGGAAACGATGACCGTTCCCTTGCCAAGGCCTGCAATTCCCGTCGACATCCGCGCCGGATCGTTGGAGATCCGCTTGGCCGAATCCGCGGCCGAGGTGGAGGCCGCCCAGGAATTGCGCTATCGGGTCTTTTATGAGGAGCTTTCCGCGGCGCCCACGCCGGGCATGGCATCGGTGCACCGCGACTTCGACAGCTTCGATCCCTATTGCGATCACCTGATCATCGCCGATTCCAGGAAGGGCCAAGGGCCCAAGGGCATTGTCGCCACCTACCGGCTAATGCGTCGCGAAGCGGCAAGGCGGCGGGGTCAGTTCTACTCGATCGATGAATACGACATCGGCGCGATCGAGCGATACCCCGGCGAAATCCTCGAATTGGGACGCTCCTGTGTCGATCCCGAGTATCGAACGCGGGCCGCCATGCAATTGCTGTGGAAGGGCATCGCCGAATACGTGAAGTTTTATGGCATCGGGGTGATGTTCGGCTGCGCCAGCCTGCCGGGCGCGGACCCCGAGGCGCATCGCCTGCCGCTTTCCTTTCTGCACCACCGGCATTTGGCGCCGGACCGCTACCGCGCGCGAGCACTCGCCCATCGCCACATATCGATGGACATGATGCCGGATTGTGAAATCAGCGAACGGCGGGCCCTGGCCGCGCTGCCCCCGTTGATCAAGGGTTATTTGCGGTTGGGCGGGTTCGTGGGCGAGGGTGCCGTCATCGACCGGCAGTTCGGTACGGTCGACGTCAGCATCGTGGTGGTCACCGATTTGATGGCGGACAAGTACAGCCGGCATTACATGCATGGGGGCAGCTTGTCCGATGTCTTGAAGCCGGTTTCGGCCTGAGCCCCATGAGGCCCTGCCCGGCGGACAGATCCCGCATTGCCAAGAAACCATCGCCCGATGCTCCGCTGCCGGCGGCGGCTACCTTGCTCTTCGGGTCGCGGCTTCTTGGCGCCACACGGCTTGGCGCCTTCGCGGCGATGATCATCCTGGCGGTGCCGGCGCAATTGGTGGTGCTGCGCCTGGCGCCTGGCGCTTGGCCGTTGCTGCCGCGCCTTTTTCATCGGTTGACCGCGACCCTCATGGGCGTCGAGATCGAGTGCGTGGGCGAGATCTCCCGGAATCGGCCGACACTCTTCGTCTCCAATCATGCGTCCTACCTGGACATTATCCTTCTAGGAACCATGTTGACCGCCTCGTTCGTGGCCAAGGCGGATGTGGCCGGGTGGCCCATCTTCGGTCTGCTGTCCAAATTGCAGCGCACGGTCTTCATCGACCGCCGCCGTGGCAGCGCGCATCGCCATCGCGACGAATTGCAGGCCAGATTGGCGGCCGGCGACAATCTGGTCTTGTTCCCCGAGGGAACATCCAGCGACGGCAACCGGGTGTTGCCGTTTCGCAGCGCGCTGCTGAGCGTCGCGGAGCCGAGGAATGGCGCTCAACCCCTTGTGGTGCAGCCCATCTCGATCAGCTACACGAGCGTGAATGGCCTGCCGCTGGGCCGGGAACTGCGGCCCTTGGTGGCCTGGTATGGGGCCATGGAGTTGGGACCGCATCTTTGGCGATTCGCCGGCCTGGGGCGGGTGCGCGCCGTGATCGAATTTCACCCGCCGGTTCGGATCGGCGATTTGGGATCGCGCAAGGAACTGGCCCGCCACTGCGCCGAGGAAGTCGCCAACGGATTGTCGCGGGCCTTGACCGGGCGGCGGAGTAAATCCCCGGCCCGGCGACAAGAGCCCCTTGCCGTCAATGCCTTGGTACCTCTTGGCGAGACCGGACAAAACCGCTACACGGGCAGGTCCGTCACATGATATTTTTCGCTCACGAATGAAGCCCAGGAAAGGAGCGGGCGAAGCCCCGTTGGCCAAGAAGCTCTTCATCAAGACCTATGGCTGCCAGATGAACGTCTACGATTCCGGGCGGATGACGGATCTACTGGCGCCACTGGGCTTCGGCCCCACCGATTCGGTGGCCGATGCCGACATGGTCATTCTCAATACCTGCCATATCCGCGAGAAAGCATCGGAAAAAGTCTATTCCGAACTGGGTCGCCTTCGCCAGGCGCGCGCGTTGCGCCAGGAATCGGGCAACGACATGATCATCGCGGTTGCCGGTTGCGTGGCCCAGGCGGAGGGCGCCGAGATCTTGCGCCGGGCGCCGGAAGTCGACATCGTGCTTGGCCCCCAGACCTACCATCGCCTGCCGGAAATGGTGGCGCTCGCCGCCCGCGCTGCGGCCAGGCGGCGTGCGGGTGCAAGTCGGGGCGCCGGATTGATGGACACCGAATTCCCACCTGAATCCAAGTTCGACCATCTGCCCATCGCGACCGAGCGATCGGGTGTTTCGGCCTTCCTGTCGATCCAGGAAGGCTGCGACAAGTTTTGCAGCTTTTGCGTCGTGCCCTATACCAGAGGGGCCGAGTTCTCGCGGCCGGTGGCGCAGATCGAACTCGAGGCGCGCCAATTGGTGGATTCAGGCGGGCGCGAGATCACACTTCTTGGCCAGAACGTCAACGCCTATCACGGCGAGGCGCCCGATGGTCGGGAATGGGGCCTAGCGCGCCTGATTCGACATCTGGCCGACAAGGTCAAGGGACTATTGCGCCTGCGCTATACGACGTCGCATCCCACGGACATGGACCATGATCTTCTCCGCGCCCATGCCGAGGTGCCGGCATTGATGCCGTTCTTGCACCTTCCGGTGCAATCCGGATCCGACCGGGTACTGGAAGCGATGAACCGGCGCCACCGGGTCGCCGAGTTTCTGCACGTCGTCGATCGCTTGCGCGCGTTCAGGCCCGACATGGCGTTGTCGTCGGATTTCATCGTCGGCTTCCCTGGCGAAACGGATTCCGACTTCGAGGCCACGCTGGCCCTGGTCCGGCGCGTGGGCTTCGCGCAGGCATTTTCGTTTTGCTACAGCGCCCGCCCCGGGACCCCGGCTTCGGCGCTGGCCGGACAAATCCCCGCTTCCATCGCCAAGGCTAGGCTGCATGAATTGCAGGCGCTTCTCGATCGCCAGGGGAAGGCATTCAACCAGGCGATGGTCGGTCGCGTCCTGCCGGTGCTCCTGGAAAAGCCGGGGCGCCATGAAGGCCAACTTGTCGGCAAATCGCCCTATCAGCAGGCGGTGCACGCCACCCTGCCGGGAAATATGATCGGCGCGATCGTCGAATTGGCGATCGTCGAATGCGGGCGGTTCAGCCTGGCCGGAGCGGCCATGGCACCCGGTGCCAACCCGGCTCGCGAGGTTGCGGCTTGAGCTACGATCCGCAAGGCCGGGCATTGGTGCCGGTTCACCTGCAATTCGACGACAACCGTTTGCTGCCCCAGCTTTTTGGCGAACACGAGCAGCATCTGGCGCGGATCGAGCGTGAACTGGGCGTTTCACTGGTGACCCGCGGCAATCAATTGACGATTTCCGGACCGCAAGGATCGGTCGGCACGGCCCGGTTGGTGATGACCACCTTGTACCAGCGCCTGAAGCGAGGGCTTGATGTCGACCAGGGCGAGGTCGACGCCGCGTTGCGCATGTCGCGGCGGGAGGAAGGCGTCGAGCCCAATTTGTTCGGGCCCGACACCAAGGACGGAACGGCGATCAAGACCCAGCGGCGTTTGATCACGCCGCGCTCCTCGATGCAGGCGCGCTACATGCGATTGCTGCACGAGCGCGAATTGGTCTTCGGCATTGGCCCGGCGGGAACCGGCAAGACCTATCTCGCGGTCGCGGTCGCGGTCGCCATGTTGATGAAGGGAGGCGTCGACCGCATCATTCTCTCGCGGCCCGCGGTCGAGGCCGGCGAACGGCTGGGCTTCCTGCCCGGCGATCTCAAGGAAAAAGTCGACCCCTATTTGCGGCCGCTCTACGACGCGCTGCACGACATGCTGCCGGGCGATCAGGTCTTGAAGCGCGTCGCCAACGGCGAGATCGAGGTGGCACCGCTTGCCTTCATGCGTGGCCGTACGCTTGCCAATTCCTATGTCATTCTCGACGAGGCGCAGAACACCACGCCGATGCAGATGAAGATGTTTCTGACCCGGCTGGGACAGAATTCGCGCATGGCCGTGACCGGCGATCTCACCCAGATCGATCTTCCGCCGGGCCAGAAATGCGGCCTCAAGGATGCCTTGGCCGCGATCGGCGCGGTGCCCGATATCGGGATCGTCGAATTCAGCGATGCCGACGTGGTGCGCCACGCCTTGGTCGGCAAGATCGTCGCCGCCTATGGCCAGCGCGATCGTCGCCGCGCCAAGCGCGCCGGGGAATCCCCATCGCGGCCGGGGCGAGGCAACGATGGCCGGAATTGACCTCGTACCCGCCTTCGCGGACGGATGTGATGGCACCATGACCGTGCCAGCACACGTCGGCGAGCACTATCATTTTTAGCATGCGGCCCGACTTTCGTCGAATCTTCGGAAAGTTTCGTGCATCACGCTTGTTCGAAAGTTGGCGCTAGTGTTCCGCAACCGACATTCCGCTCCAGGGACATGTCGGCCCGGAACACTGGCAAATTCGATGGCATGTATTGTGGCTGCAACGGGAATGATAGGAAATCAAACGTTGGGATCACAACACTAGGACGGAGGATCGCGTCATGGTCCACGGACCCAAACTGAAGGTTTCGGTCTCGCGCCAGGATCCGACTTGGCGCGACCTGTTGCCGCGCGCCGGACAGCGCCTGGCCGGGGCCGCGCGCCGGGCCTTCGCGCAAGCGTGGAAAGCGGGATGGCGCGGCTCGGCAATTGGCCACGAATGCGCCATTGTGCTGACCGACGACGAGGCGATGCGGGCGCTCAATCGCCAATGGCGGGGCATCGACAAACCGACCAATGTGCTGGCCTTTGCGACACTGGATGGCGGCCGGCCCGAGCCCGGTTTGCCCTGGATGCTGGGCGACGTGGTTCTAGCCAGCGGCGTCATCCGACGCGAATCCGGCCGCCAGCGCAAGAGGCTGGCCGATCATGCCTTGCATTTGGCGGTGCATGGCGTGCTGCATCTTCTAGGCTACGACCATCGGGATCGCGCCGAGGCCCGGATCATGGAAGGCCTCGAGGTGGCGGCCCTCTGGCGCTTGCGAATCACCGACCCGTACCGATAGCGCGAGCCATGCCCGATCCCCCGACATCAGTGCCGCCGCGCGCCGAGACCACCCCCAAAGAGGGCCGGCAATGGCTGGGATTGCGAGGATTGCTGCGGTTCCTGCGCCGCCGCGGAACCGAAACCAATCTGCGCGAGGCGATCGAGGAGCTGATCGAGGAGACCGAGACCAACGACGGCGAACAACCCCAGACCGGCGAATCCTCGCTGCTGCTCAACATCCTCAAGCTCGGCGATCAGAATGCCCATGACGTCATGGTCCCCAGGGTCGATATTCACGCGGCTTCCGAGACCACTGATCTCAAGGGTCTGATCGAACTGGTGCGCAGGCACGGTCATTCGCGGGTGCCGATCTATCGGGACGGCCTCGACGACATCGTCGGCGTAATCCATATCAAGGATGCGCTGCCGTTCATCTTCGATCCCGGCAATTTTGACCTGAAATCGATCATGCGCGAGCCGATGTTCGTTTCGCCCTCGATCCGGGTTCTCGATTTGCTGCTGCAAATGCGCCTGTCGCGCGCGCATCTGGCCCTGGTCGTCGACGAGTTTGGCGGCATCGACGGGTTGGTAACCATCGAAGATCTGGTCGAGCAGATCATCGGCGAGATCGAGGACGAACATGACGCGGTGCGTGGGCCGAGCCTGGTTCAGCGGCCCGATGGCAGCTGGATCGCCGACGCGCGCACGACCCTCGAGGATTTCGAATCCAGGGTCGGCAACGTGTTGGGCGAGGAATCGAGGGGGCAGGACATCAGCACCTTGGGCGGTCTGGTCATGTCGCTCACCGACCGGGTGCCCTCGCGCGGGGAATTGGTCACTCATGCATCCGGCATTACCTTCGAGGTTGTGGACGCCGATCCCAGGCGGGTGAAGCGCCTGCGCGTGCGCATGCCGCCGGGTCCGATCGCGGAATCGACGGGTGGCTGAGCGCGTTTCGGCCGATGAAGCCGATGGCGGCCGGAGCGGCGATAGGCGCGAAACCAACGCCATTCACGACTGGATCGCAGGTCGCCGGATTCGCGGGCGACCTTGGCGAGGACGCTTCGTCTTGCTTGGCCTGGGCCTCCTCGCCGGGCTGGGCTTTGCGCCCATCTACCTGCTGCCCGGCTGGTTCATTGGCCTGGCGGGACTGATCTGGATCGCGCGGCTGGCCGAAAGCCGGCGCGAGGCATTCCTCGGTGCCTGGTGGTGGAGCCTCGGGCAAACTATTCCCGGCATCTACTGGATCACCTCTTCGTTCTTGATCGATGCCGCGCGCTTTGGCTGGTTGGCGGCCCCGGTTGTGGGCGCGCTGGCCACTTACCTTGCTCTGTTTCCGGCGCTCTCCATCCTGGCGGCGTGGCATGCGCGCAAGAATTCCTGGGCCTTCGTCCTGGCATTGGCCGGGTCGTGGACGATCATGGAACTGGCACGTGGCTGGGCACTCACCGGGTTTCCCTGGAACCTGGCCGCCTATGTCTGGGGATTTGCCACGCCGATGATGCAGAGCGCGGCGATCTGGGGTGCCTGGGGGCTCAGCCTAGTAACAATGCTGATCGGGGGCATGCTCGCGATGGCCCTCGCGCGGCCCTGGCGGCGCGCCGGCGCGCCGCTTGCGATCGGTGCGGCGCTGCTCCTGGCGCTCCTGGCCTTCGGCGCGTGGCGCTTGGGCCAACCCGGTCCGGCCGCGACCGATATCACCCTGCGCCTGGTCCAGGCTAACATCTCCCAATGGGACAAACTGACCGGCAAGGATCGGGCCGGCCAGGCGATCAAGCACCTCAAGCTGTCGCTTCAACCGGGAGAGGCCGATTTCGATGCCGTGATCTGGCCGGAAACAGCCGCCACTTTTTTTCTCGATCGCCAGCCTGACTGGCGAGGATTGATCGCGAGCGCGGCGCCGGCCGGGGGCTATGTCATCACCGGGGGCTTGCGCGGCGAACCGCCTCTGGGCGATCCGCAAACATACTGGAACTCGCTTTATGCGATCGACCGCCTGGGCACGGTTCGTGCCACCTCCGACAAATTCCACCTCGTGCCGCTCGGCGAATTCGTGCCGCTCCGCCATCTGTTTCCCTTCATTCGAAAATTGACCGGAGGCGGCGGCAACTTTTCCAGCGGCCTTGGTCCAGTCACATTGCAGCTGCCTGGCTTGCCGGGATTTTCGCCCCTGATCTGTTATGAGGCGATTTTCCCAGGCGCCGTCACCGATCCCAGCGATCGGCCCGAATGGCTGCTCAACTTGACCAACGATGGTTGGTTCGGGAACTCCAGCGGCCCCTATCAGCACTTCGCCAGCGCCCGCTTCCGGGCCGTCGAGGAGGGGCTGCCGCTCATCCGCGCCGCCAATTCCGGCGTCTCGGGCGCCGTGGATTCCCTGGGGCGAATTGTCGCGCAAACAGAATTTGGCGAATCCGTCGTCCTCGACGTGCGTCTGCCGGGCGCTCTTCCTCCGACAATGTTCCAAGCATGGGGTCTTTTCCCCGTCGGTTTTCTAATAATAGTTTGCGCGGTCCTTAGCTTTGGTTTTGCAACCTATAATAGACGAAATCATGGTTGATAGAACTCGACCTAGTGTTCCGTAACCGACATTCCACGCCCGGCATGTCGGCCCGGAACACTAGCAAATTCAATGGCATGTGTTGTTGTTCCAACACGATGATTGGGAATCAAATGTCGGAACCACAACACTAGCAATGGGGTGACAACCTATGGTTTTTATTTGACCAGCCATGCCATTTATGAGAATGTTCCTCGACTATTCCTGGTTTCACGCAATCGCGAGACAAGAACGTGCAGCGCAAAACCAAGGCCGGCCGGCAACGCAAATCCTCTGGTCGGATGGCCAGCAAGGGCTTTCCCAACCCGATCGACGTTCATGTCGGCGCGCGGATCAGGTTGCGGCGCACGCTGCTTGGAATGAGCCAGGAAAAACTGGCCGACGCGATCGGGCTAACCTTCCAGCAGGTGCAAAAATACGAGCGTGGGGCGAACCGGGTGGGATCGAGCCGCCTCTTTGATCTGTGCAAGGTATTGGATGTGCCGATCTCTTACTTCTTCGACGAAATGGCGCCAGGCGTTCAGGACAAGACGCCGTCCCGGTTGATGGGACTGGCTTCGCCGCCGGTACCGAGATACGAGCCAGACCCGATGGCGCGACGGGAAACCCTTGAGTTGGTCCGCGCCTATTACAAGATCAAGGAGCCGACAATACGCAAGCGCGTCTTCGAGCTCACCAAATCAATCGCCAAATCCTATCGCGACGACAAGGATTGACCGCGGGCCTTGACCCGGCGAGGGTGGCCTGGCCGTACAATTGCTTGATCCGTTGCGGCCCTTGACCGAGTTCAGTCGTTCAACCATGATCCGGCCGCCTTCGCCGCCTAAGCTCGGTGTGCGTCGCCGATGTTGTTGTCTTTTTTTTCCTTGGAGCCACCCTTGTCGAAGCGATCCTATCTGTTCACCAGCGAAAGCGTGTCGGAAGGCCATCCCGACAAGGTGTGCGACCGAATTTCCGATTCGATTGTCGATCTTTACCTGGGCGCCGATTCGGAAGCTCGGGTGGCCGTCGAAGCCCTCGCCACCACCAATCGCGTGGTGCTAGCTGGAGAGGTGCGCGGTGCGGAGGCGATCGACCATGACCGCCTGCGAGAGACCGCGCGCCAAGCGGTCAAGGAAATCGGTTACGAGCAGGACGGCTTCGATTGGAAGCGCCTGGAAATACAATGCTACGTGCATCGGCAATCCCCCGACATCGCGATTGGGGTGGATGCCGCCGGCAACAAGGAAGAGGGGGCCGGCGACCAGGGCATCATGTTTGGCTACGCCTGCAACGAGACCGAGCACCTGATGCCGGCGCCGATCCATTTCGCGCACAAGATCCTGCGCCAGCTTTCCGAGGCGCGGCGCGCCGGCAAGGAAACGGGCCTGGGGCCAGACGCCAAGAGCCAAGTGACGCTGCTGTACGAGGACGGCAAGCCGGTGCGCGCGACCTCGATCGTGGTTTCGACCCAGCACAGCGTGGAACTGGGACAGGAACAAGTGCGCGAGATCGTGCGCCCCTACGTGAAGAATGTTCTTCCCGAAGACTGGATGTGCCCGGAGGCGAATTTTTACGTCAATCCGACCGGAAGATTCGTGATTGGCGGACCCGATGGCGATGCCGGTCTCACCGGTCGCAAGATCATTGTCGACACTTATGGCGGCGCGGCGCCGCATGGCGGGGGCGCCTTCTCCGGCAAGGACCCGACAAAGGTCGACCGGTCGGCGGCCTATGCGGCGCGCTACTTGGCCAAGAACGTCGTCGGCTCGGGGCTGGCGGAGAAATGCACCATTCAACTTTCCTACGCGATCGGGGTATCAAGGCCGCTGTCGTTTTACGTGAACACCCACGATACCGGTCGCATCGACGAGGGCCGCCTGGTCCAGGTCCTGGGCAACCTCATGGATTTGAGCCCGCGCGGCATCCGCCGGCATCTCAAGCTCAATCGCCCGATCTACACGCGCACTTCGGCTTACGGACATTTTGGCCGCGACCCCGATCAGGATGGCGGCTTCTCCTGGGAGAAGCTGGATCTGGTCCCGGAACTGAAGGCCGCCTTCAATTGAGGCGCTGACGGAAGGCATTCCTGGGAACAGGTGATCGCGATCGACGCGCTGGGAGCCCAGTCAAGGCATCGCGGCTATTTCGGTCGCCGCAAGGGACGCAAACTACGCGCGGGTCGGAACGCGCTTCTTGAATCCCGGTTGCCGGAATTTCGCGTACCCGCCATGCCGGCGGTCCCGGTCGATCCCAGGGCGTGGTTTGGCCCGGAAACCCATGCCGTGTGGCTGGAGATCGGTTGTGGCGGTGGCGAGCACCTCGCTTGGCAGGCTCGGCGACATCCGCGGATCGGGATGATCGGCGCCGAAGTGTTCGTCAATGGCATCGCCAGCCTCCTTGGACATATCCGCGACGGCGAATTGCGCAATGTCCGCATTCATCCCGACGATGTCCACCTTCTGCTGGACGGGTTGGCCGAGGCCACGCTCGATCGGGTGTTCTTGCTCTTTCCCGATCCCTGGCCGAAGCGTCGGCACGCCCGCCGGCGTTTCATCTCGAGACCGAATCTGGACCTGCTCGCTCGCCTGATGCGCCCGGGCGCCGAACTCCGCTTCGCCAGCGACGATTCGACCATGATCACTTGGGCGCTTCGCCACCTGACCGGGCATCCCTTGTTCCGCTGGCTGGCGACGGGGCCCATGGATTGGCGGGCGCGGCCGGTGGATTGGCCCCCGACGCGATACGAGGCCAAGGCACTCAGCCAAGGCCGCCGACCGGTCTATCTCGGATTCGAGCGCCGGCCTCCCTTGTCCGACAAATCGGCGACTTGAATTCGGGGCCAAGGGCCCCGAGAATCCCGTCATGACGAAGCCGGGTCCGCGCCTGACCGCAATCCTTGGCCCCACCAACACCGGAAAAACCTTTCTGGCGATGGAGCGCATGCTGGGCCATGTCAGCGGCATGATCGGGTTTCCGCTACGCCTGCTCGCGCGCGAGAATTATGACCGCGCGGTCAGGGAAAAAGGCCGAGAGGCGGTGGCGCTCATCACCGGCGAAGAGAAGATCGTGCCTAGGGCCGCGCGCTATTTCGTGTGCACGGTCGAAGCGATGCCGATGGACCGGCCGGTCGCCTTCGTCGCGATCGACGAGGCGCAACTGGCCGCCGACCCGGAGCGCGGGCATATCTTCACCGACCGCCTGCTAAACGCGCGCGGCTTGGCCGAGACCATGTTCATGGGATCGGAATCGATCGCCAAATGGCTGCGGCAATTGCTGCCCGATATCGAGTTCGTGCGCCGGCCTCGGCTCTCCACGTTGACTCATGCCGGGCAACGCAAGCTGACCCGCCTGCCACCGCGCTCGGCGGTGGTAACGTTTTCCATCGGCGAACTTTATCGCATCGCCGATCTTCTACGCCGCCAGCGCGGCGGCTCGGCCATCGTCATGGGCGCCCTTTCGCCCAGCACCCGAAACGCCCAGGTCGAGCTCTACCAATCGGGCGAAGTCGATTACCTGGTGGCGACCGACGCCATCGGGATGGGCCTCAATCTGGATGTTCACCACATCTGGTTTGCGTCCCTGCGCAAGTTCGACGGTCGTAACGCGCGCGCTCTCGGCGCCGCCGAGATCAGCCAGATCGCCGGGCGGGCGGGCCGCTACATGAGCGACGGCACTTTCGGCGCGACCGCCGATTCCGGCGGCCTAGCGCCAGATCTGGTCGAAGCCGTGGAACAGCACCGGGTGAGCCCGCTCCCCTATCTCATGTGGCGCAATTCAGCCCTCGATTTTCGCTCCATCCCGCGGTTGATCTCGACCCTGGAGATGCGCCCGCCGGATGTCGGATTGATCCGCCAGGGCGAGGCCGAGGATCATCGTGCCCTCATCCACTTGGCCAATGAAGCCGAGATCGGGGCGCTCGCCGATTCCCCGGATCGCGTGCGGCTGCTCTGGGATGTGTGCCAGATTCCGGATTTCCGCAAGCTGATGACCGACGCCCACCCGCGACTCCTCGGCCAAATCTATCGACTGCTGGTCGATGGCCCGATCGGCGACGATTGGCTGAATGGCCAGATCGATCGCCTGGATCGCGCCGATGGCGGCATCGACCAGCTCACCCAGCGTATCGCCCATATCCGCACCTGGGCCTATGTCGCGCACCGCACGGATTGGGTGGGCGATCCCCCGGCCTGGCGCGAACGCGCCCAAGCGATCGAGGATCGCCTTTCCGAGGCCTTGCACCGGGCGCTCACCGAACGGTTCGTGGACCTGCGACGCGCCGCCTTCAACCGTCGCCTGAGATCGGGCGATGAAATGCAGGCCGTGGTCACGGCCTCGAACGAGGTCCTGGTGGAAGGCCATTTGATGGGTGTGCTCCTGGGCTTGCGCTTCATCCCCATGGCCGGCACCGGCAGCGCCGAGATCCGGCCGTTGCTGGCCGCGGCGCGGCGCGCGCTGGTACCGGTACTAGCCGCCAGGATCGCCGATCTCGAGGCGGAGGATGAAGGCCGGTTCCGCATCTCGCCGGACGGCGAGTTGCGGTGGCGGGATTCTTCGCTCGCGCGCCTCAAGCGCGGCGACACCGCGCTCGGGCCCCGCCTGGAATTGCTGGTCGATGAACTGCTGAGCGCTGGCCAACGCTCGGCCGTCGACAGACGCCTCAAGGATTGGCTCGGCGGACATCTGCGCCGCCATCTGCGACCGCTTGTCGAATTGACCGAGGGTAAGCTATCGGCGCCATCGCGCGGTCTTGCCTATCAACTCGCCGAAATGCTGGGCGCGGTCCCACGGGAAGAGGCCCGGGAGCAATTGGCATTGCTGACCAAGGCCGACCGGCGGGATCTGGCGCGGCTCGGAATCCGGATCGGGCGTGAAACGATCTGGCTGCCCGGTCTCAACGGCGCACGCGCGCGAGCACTTCTCGTGCAGCTGCACGAATTGCGCGCCGCCAGTCAAGCTGGCGGGGCGGCCCCCATGGTGCTGCCGCTGGGCGACCTCGTCCCCATTGGCGCCGGCGTTTCCGATGCCCTGCTCCTTGCCGCCGGCTACCGGCGCCTAGGCGGATTCGCGATCCGGTTCGAAAAGCTGGAAACGATCGCGAACCGATTGCACCAATTGGCCACTCGGAAGGCAATCAAGTGGGACGCGGCACTTGCCGCCGCGCTGGACCTGCCAGAGGAGGCGGTGAAAGGGGTCCTGAACGCATTGGGGTTCGTCGCCGGTGGCCGCCCGGCCGATCAAGCCTATCGGCGGCGGCGGCGGTCGGCGGCGGGGAGCATTCAGGCACGGCCCGATTCTCCGTTCGCGGCACTGTCCGCGTGGCGAGCCAAGCCGCGACATGAACGATGACCGGGGACCTTCGGCTGGACAAGTGGCTGTTCTTCGCGCGGTTCACGCGCACTCGCGCCCAAGCGAGCCGCCTGGTCGCCCAAGGACGGGTGCGGATCAACTCTCGCAAGACCGACAAGGCCCACCATCTCGTGCGCAAGGGCGATGTCCTGACCTTCCCCGCAAGCGGCCGGATTCGGGTAATACGCGTTCTTGCCTTGGCCGAGCGGCGCGGCGCATCCGAAATCGCACGAACGCTTTACGAGGATCTGGTACCAGCCTGAACCCCCAGTGGTCCGATCCTGTGAGACAGGTGCCCCGCAAGGGTACGTATCTCACAGGTGAATCGGCCCACGAACTCGATCTTGCCAGTGTTGTGGTTCCAACATTTGATTCCCAATCATTCCCGTTGGAACCACAACACATGCCATTGAATTTGCTAGTGTTCAGGGTGGGCATTCCGGGAGCGGAATGTCGGAGTCGGAACACTGGTGGTATTCAGCTTCCGACACATGAATCGCCCTAGGGACTCATGTGTCGGAACCATGCCACTAGTGCCCGATTTCCTTGTCGGTCATGTGGTTGCGCAGCCGGGCCGGGCTGTGCTAACAGCGCGGCGCGCCGGGTTCGGACCAGCCCCTACTTGGATACGCGGAGAGGATGGAGCACGATCGATGACCTACTTGGTGACCGAGGCCTGCATCAAGTGCAAGTACATGGATTGCGTCGAGGTCTGCCCGGTCGATTGCTTTTATGTCGGCGAGAACATGCTGGTCATCCATCCCGACGAGTGCATCGATTGTGGGGTTTGCGAGCCGGAATGCCCGGTCGATGCCATTCTGCCGGACAGCGAGGCCGGCTTGGAGAAATGGCTGGAACTCAACCGCCAGTACGCCCAGGAATGGCCTAATATCACCCGCAAGGGCGAGCCACCCGCCGATGCCGACCAATGGAAGGGAGTCACTAACAAGTTCGCGGAGCATTTCAGCTCAGATCCTGGAAAAGTGTGAAATAACAATAAATTATTTCAAGTAATTAACCTGATAAGTTAAAATTATCGCCAATTTGCAAGGATTTGCCTGCAAAACGCGCATTCCGCGTTCCCTTGAATCTTGCGCGCTTTTCTGGTATATAGATACGCAGGTTTTGTGGGCGGAGCTGCTGGTTGAGTACCGGCGTTTTTTTGCCGTTCAAGCCGTCATTGCAAGTGTCCCCAATCCGAGGCCGGTGGCTTCGGAACCGAGGCTTGGTGTCTTGGATTTGAGGTCGGGGGCATGGCGATCCTGCTGCGGCGCGAAAGCGTTGCGGATCGCGGCGTTCTTGGTTGGTTCGCTCGTTGGGTATCGAGCCCGGGTTTTGGATTGGGAGTTGGGGATGGATCGGTTGCGTCGTGGAGGAATGGCCGTGGCTGCCAAGGTGAAGAAGGCCCCCGCAATAGCGGTTAAGGATAGGGATTCCGGGTTTCGGAAGGGCGATTTCGTGGTCTATCCGACGCATGGCGTCGGCAAGGTCCTGGGCGTCGAGAAGCAGGCGATTGCCGGCTGTGTGCTGCAGTTGATCATCATCCACTTTGAAAAGGACCGCATGACGCTGCGGGTGCCTGTGGCCAAGGCCAAGAATGCGGGGTTGCGCAAGCTGTCGTCAAAGAAGGTTATGGAATCGGCCCTGCTCACGCTCAAGGGGCGCTCCCGGGTCAAGCGCGCGATGTGGTCGAGGCGAGCCCAGGAATACGAGGCGAAGATCAATTCCGGCGACCCGGTTTCGATCGCGGAGGTGGTGCGCGATTTGCACCGCAATGCCGATCAGCCCGACCAATCGTACAGCGAGCGGCAGATCTATCAGGCTGCCGTGGACCGGCTGGTGCGCGAGATTGCCGCCATCGACGGCATCGACGAAACGGCCGCGCAGCAGCGCCTGCATCAGGTGCTCAAGGCTGCCGCCTGACGATCTCGGCGCTTTTTCCTCGATAAACGCATTAGTTCCTCGACACAGTGATTTTGACTGGTTGAGGCCCCGTCGGAAGAGAACGCCTATGGTCACCATCACGCCCAATCAAAGAGTCAAATCCTCTGTGCAGTGGAACTAGTGTTGTGGCTCCAACGCTTGATTCCCGATCAATCCCGTTGCAACCACAAAACATGCAATTCCCATTTGCTAGTGTTCCGGGCTGACATGTCCCTGGAGCGGCATGTCGGTTGCGGAACACTAGTGGCTTGACCGCAACAACGGATTGCTCCCCGCCATCCGTTGAGCGGATAAATGCGACACCAGGCATTTGCCGGTCGATTTGAATTCAGCCGGCGCCGT
Source organism: uncultured Rhodospirillaceae bacterium (assembly GCA_964542425.1). Classification (GTDB taxonomy): domain Bacteria; phylum Pseudomonadota; class Alphaproteobacteria; order Dongiales; family Dongiaceae; genus Dongia_A. The sequence continues at coordinate 18,389 of CAZIUB010000006.1, forward strand.
TCGCTTGCTACAGTCCTGTCGTCGATTCGGGCTAGTGTCGTGGTTTTTAAAGTTCGCCAGATCGCGCGGCCAGGAGCGCCAAGCGAGCTTGCAAAACCGAATACGAAACTAGACTCGGATAAGTTGCTAGTGTCCTTTCGATTCTGAAATTCGCTCGGGGTATCGCCTGGTGGTCTGGCGAATTTCAGAATCGGGACACTAGCCCCGCTCTATCAGCCACAGGCAGCCGGCTTCGTGCTCGATCTGCAAACGCCCCTTCAGGAAAAGCCCGAACCGGAGAAATCCGACCGGGAGAAATTCGCCGTATTGCGCGCCGCGACGCGCATCTGGGCGGTGGCGCCGGTTCACGGCGACGCCCTGCGGCTGCGAGACTTGCACGGCCACATCGCCGGGCGCCTGGAGCTTGGCGATCGGCTGGTCTATCTCGGCGGGTTCCTGGGCCGAGGCCCCGATGTCGCCGGCACCATGGACGAACTGATCGAGTTCCGGCGGCGTTTTCTGGCCCGCCGCTGGGCCTTCCCCTTCGACATCGCCTATCTGCGCGGCCAGCAGGAGGAGATCTGGACCAAGCTCCTGCAATTGCAATTCGCGCCCAATCCACGCGAGATCCTGGCCTGGATGCTGGAGCAGGGCGCCGGGGCGACCATCAAGGCCTATGGTGGGGACGCCGCCGGCGGCATGGTCCAATGCCGGTCCGGCGCCTTGGCCATCACCCGTTGGACCAATTCGCTGCGCGCCGCGATGCAGGCCCGTCCTGGCCATTTCCAGTTGCTGTCGGCATTGCGTCGCGCCGCCTATACCAGCGATCTCTCCCTGCTCTTCGTTCATGCCGGTATCGATCCGGAGCGCCCACTCGAGGCCCAGGGCGATTGCCTATGGTGGGGCCATGCCGGTTTTGCGGGCCTGGCCCTTCCCTATGGCGAGTTCCGGCGCGTGATCCGGGGATTCGATCGGGCCCATGGCGGCCCGCTCGTGCAATCCTTCACCACGACCCTGGACGCCGGATGTGGCTTCGGCGGCAAGGCGATCGCCGCCTGCCTCGATCTCCAGGGAGAGATCCTGGATCTGATCGAGGTTTGACCAAATCCCGATGAGCACGACACAGCGGGATTTGGTCAAGCCCGCGTGGGCCGCTTGAGCGAAAACGATCCCGGATGCGTCGGCATCTCCGGGATCGCGTGGGGGCCTTCCTACCCCACCCACATCTGGAAAAGCTCTGTCGAAGCCGATCTTCCGGAGAGGACTTGTCCGCCTAGCTTCCACCATTCGACTTCCGGCGCCAAATCGGCGATCGCCTCGGCGCTGGCCACCACGATCGCGTCGGCCATGCCGTCGTCGATGTCGCGCCCAAATTGTTCCAGGCGTTGGGCGATGTTCACCGTGTCGCCGACGAGCGTGTAGTTGATTCGCCCCGGCGCGCCGATATTGCCGACGACCGCGGACCCTCGATGCAGGCCGATGCGAATACGGATCGGGGCCAGGCCCTTGGCGGCGCGGCGCCGATTGTCGGCCTTGAGCCGGGCGGCCATTGCCGCCACCGCCCGTTGCGCCTGCCGCGAGCGATCCGGCTGGTCGACCGGCGCGCCCCAGAATGCCATCACCGAATCGCCGATGTATTTGTCGATGGTGCCGCCCTCGGCCTCGATGCAGGCGCCCAAGAGCGTGAAATGCCGGTTGAGTAGGGCGGCAACCCTGTCCGCCCGCCTTCCCTCGGCGATTCGCGAGAAGCCGATTATGTCGGAGAAAAACACCACGACATCGGCCTCGCGCGAGCGCAACTCGCTGGCCTCGCGCATGAGTGTCGGAATCAGCCGCCGGGGGATGTAATGCGACAGCCATTGCAGCCCGCTCCGCATCCGCGCCTGGGCCTCGACCGCCATTACGATCTCCGTCAATCGGCTTCGCGGCGGCGGGATCGCGTCGAAGTGTAGCCTCGCGATCCGTCGCGATTCCGCCGCAAGTTCACGGATCGGACGCGAGATCACCCTGCCCAGCCACAGCGAAACCACCAGCGACACCGCCAGCATGACCAGCGCGAAGGGAATGGCGCGGTTGAGCGTGGTCGCGAATTCGGCGACCTGGATTTCCGACAGGTGGAACCCAATCGCCCACGGCACCTGCCCGTAGCCTCGCACCATCCGATAGACCACGATATGATCCGCGCCGCCTTCCTCGACCGCGATTGTGTCGAGGTCGCCGCGTTCCTCGGGGTCGCTGGTATCATAGGGACCCCACCGACTTCCGGGCGGCGGCCACTTCATCGCCCTCAGCACCGGATCGGAGAAACTGGTGTGATCGGGCAGAACGGCCTGGCCCGGCAATGGCGTGGGCCACAGCGACAATCCCGAATGGAACAGGATTCGTCCATCGGCGGTCATCACGAAATAATTGCTGCCGATGGCGCCCAGCGCCCCCGACATGCGCGAGGCGACCGCGCGCAGCGACACGCCGGCGGCGATCGCGCCTGCGAATGCGCCGTCGCGCATGACCGGGCTGATCGCCACCAGCATGGCCTGGCGCAGCCCCGATTCCACCACCATCGGCGCCGACCACGACGGCGCCCCGCGCTCCCTGGCCTGGGCCAGGATCTGGCGCATGGAGGGCAGGTTCTTCACGTTTGTCACCTCCGAATAAAGGCCTTCGCCCGCGATCTCCCCGGTCGCCCAGGTGGTGGTGTAGTCCGGCGCGATATACGCGACCGCCTCCAATTGCGAGATCGCGGCCAAGGATCCCAGCAGGAGGTCGCGCATGCGCCGTTCGTCCTTGGGATCGATGTGGCCAAGGGCCAGGAAATCGGCCAGGAACTTCGCTTGCTCGGCGGCCGGCTGAAGTTGGGAATCGAGTGCGTTCCCGATCCGTCGCAATTCGGCTTTGCCGATGTCGCGCGTCAATTCGCCGGCGTTACGGATCGCCGCCACATAAAATCCGAGCCCGACCGCGGCGGCGGTGGCCACCGTGATTCCGCCGAAGATGATCAGCAAAACCAGCTGGATCGGCCAGTGCCGGCGCTTGGCCGTGCCGGCCGATCGCGCTTGTTTCAGACCGTCAATAGGCGACAATCTTCACCCGCTCTCCGGGTTTGATCGCCCGATCCCCCTTGATGCCGTTCAGAACCCGGAACCAGTCCTCCTTGCCGGCCCCAACCTCCATGCGCCGCGACAAGGTGGCAATCGTGTCGCCGGGCTGGGTGGTGACGATCCGGATGCGCAAGGGCTTGATCGCCGCCGCCTCCGCCTCGCTCAACGGGGCGAAACTGAAGGCGATCCGCCGCGCCGCGCGATCATGCCGCCCGTTGAGGCGCGCATGGGATAGGAAATCGAATTCATAGACCCGACCGTCTGGATGCCGGATCAAGACCACGCGCAGATCGGTGGGCCCGCTCTGGCCATTGACACGGGCGAGGCCCGTGGCCGCTTCGAGGCCATTGACGAGGATCCGCTCGATCGAGCGAAAATCGATGCCCTCCCGGGCACCCATGGCGCTGATGGCGCGTGGGAGATCGCCTGGCACTGGCCCCGCCAGACGCAATCGCTGCAAGGTTCCGGCGGGTCCCTTGATCAGCACGATGTCGGATCGGTTGACGATCCGGTAGCCCTTGGGGACCCGGAACTCGAATTTCAGGACCGGGTGGCGGAAGGCGCGGCCCTTGACGATCCCCTGGCGGGGATTGTCGCCGTAGATCATGCCGTCGATCTGGCTCAGATGGCGATCGCGGGCGGTGACGGCATCGGGCGAGGGTGGCCCGGCCTCGGCCACCGCGCGCTCCACGCGATCGATCGTCCGGGGATGCGAGGCCTTCATGCTGCTTCTATCGGCAAGGCGCGGGTCCTCGCCGGCGAGCTTGAGGGCGAGTTGATCTTCTTCGCGGAGCGAGCCAAGGAACGTCGCCATGGCGCGCGGCTGGTAATTGGTCCGGCGCATGTAGCGCACGCCGAGCTGGTCGGCCTCGAACTCCTGATCCTGCGAATATTGGCCAAGATAGGTCGAAATGCCCTCCTGAGCGAGCGCGCCCGCGGCCTGCGCGCCGGTCTCGCCGAGCAGAATGCCGGCGGCGAGCACGCCCAAAGTGCCCAGGATCGTCGCCTGCTGCTGCTGGCCGATGCGCGCCGCGGTGTGGCGCGCGGTCACATGCCCGATCTCGTGACCCAGGACGCCGGCGATCTCCGCCTCGTTGTCGGCCAGCGCCAGCAGGCCGCGCGTGACATAGACATAACCGCCGGGGAGCGCCATGGCGTTGACGTCGGGGGTATCCAGAACAGTGAAGATATATTTCAGATCCGGGCGTTCTCCGGTCGCCGCGAGGCTTTTCCCGATCCCACCCACATAGGCATTGAGCGCGGGCAACTCGCTATAGGCGCCACCGAATTCGGCGAGGATCTTGGGATGCTCGCGCTTGCCGATCCCGCTTTCCTCCTTTTCCGAGATCGTGGTCGTGAAGCTGCGTCCCGTGGCCGGCGAGACCGCGCTGGTACAGCCCGAAGCAAGCAATCCGGCGCCAAGGAAAGCCACCGCCAACAGGCGCGAGAATCGAGACAACACCGGGCCCGGTATCCCTATCGTGGTTCGCATGCGCCCAAATCTAGCCTTCCCATGTTCGCGGGCAAAGCTTGGACCTCGGCTTCGGGCGTCACATGGGCGTGACCGGCGTCGATTTGTGGGCATTTCCCCGGTTGAGCTATTCGCCGGCGCCACTTACAAGAAAGGGCTCCGCATCGAAAACCTGGGTCCTCTTCATGCCCGCCAAGGACCTGTATCCGGAAATCGAGCCTTACGAGACCGGTTTCCTGCCATTGGACGGCCTGCACCGCCTGTATTTCGAGCAATGCGGTAATTCCAAGGGCGTTCCGGTGGTGTTTCTGCATGGCGGACCGGGAGCCGGCGCCAATGCCACCCATCGGCGATTCTTCGATCCCGGCCATTACCGGATCGTCCTCTTCGACCAGCGCGGCGCCGGTCGTTCGCAGCCGCTGGGCGAGATCCGCGACAACACCACGCCGCTTCTGATCAAGGATTTGGAGCGTCTGCGCCAACACCTGGGGGTCGAACGCTGGTTCGTATTCGGCGGTTCCTGGGGCTCGACGCTGGGCATTGCCTATGCCGAGCACCATCCGGAGCGGGTGCGCGGCCTTGGTTTGCGCGGGATCTTTCTGTGCCGGAAATCGGAAATCGACTGGTTTCTCCATGGATTGCGGGAATTCGCGCCCGAGGCCTGGCGCGCCTTCGCGCATTTCATTCCGGCGCCCGAGCGAGGCGACTTACTGGGTGCCTATCTGAAGCGGTTGATGAACCCCGATCCCGCGATCCACATGCCGGCCGCCAAGACTTGGAGCGTCTACGAAGCCGCCTGTTCGACCCTCCTGCCCAGCCCCGAGACGGTCAATGCCTTTGCCGCCGATACTCTGGCCCTGGGGCTTGCGCGGATGGAAGCGCATTACTTCGCCAACGACATCTTCCTGCCGGAGAATTTTCTGCTGGAAAATGTCGGGCGCATTCGCCACATCCCCGCCTTCATCGTTCAGGGTCGCTATGACCTCGTCTGCCCCATCCGATCGGCCGACGATTTGACCCATGCCTGGCCGGAGGCGCGCTACCAGATCGTGGCCGATGCTGGTCATTCGGCCATGGAGCCCGGCATCCGGGCAGCACTCGTCGCCGGCATGGACCGGTTCAAGGAACTCGCCTAGTGTCGTGGTTTTTAAAGTTTGCCACAAAAGGGGACGCTACCCTTTTCGCGCTATAACCATTTTCCTACCCTTTTCGAGGATAGAAAGCGGATAGAAAAGGGTAGCGTCCCCTTTTCCCCTTTCGCCCCTTGGCACGGACCGGTTCAAAGAACTCGCCTAGTATCGTGGTTTTTATAGTTCGCCAGATCATGCGGCCAGGCTGGCAGGCGAACTTGCAAAACCGAATACGACACTCGACTCGAATAAGTTGCTAGGGTCCTTTCGATTCTGAAATTCGCTCGGGGTATCGCCTGGTGATCTGGCGAATTTCAGAATCGGGACACTAGGCGCCCTTCGCCCGGCATTGTCTTTCGGACATTGAATGGGGCATAAGGCGGCGATGGCCGTCCGCCCCACCGAAGCGTCGGGTCAAAAACCCGCCGAGCCGTCGCTGCTCGCCGAGCAAAATGCCCTCGTCATGTCGGCGCGCTGGGTGGCGCTGGAACTCCTGGACGCGGTGCTGCGCCGCCGCAAGCCCCTGGACGAGGCGTTGGACGAACATCCGGACCTCACGGGACTTGCCAACCGCGACCGTCAATTCGTCCGCGCGCTGGTCGGTTGCACGCTCCGGCATCTGGGCCAGATCGACCATGTGTTGGCGCAATGCATGGAAAAGCCGCTGCCGGCGCGTGCCATCGCCATCCGCAACATCCTTCGCCTCGGTGTCGCCCAAGCCTTGTTCCTGCGGACGCCCGCTTATGCCAGCGTCGATACCATGGTGACCCTGGCCGCAAGGCGCGGCGGCGAGGCGGGCTACAAGGGCCTGGTCAACGCCGTCTTGCGCCGGGTCGTGCGCGAGGAAGAACTGTTTCGCCAGTTTGCCCCGGGCCATGGCGGGTTCACGGGCGCAATCAGCGTGCCCGACTGGCTGTGGCAATCCTGGACCAAGGCCTACGGTGTCGGCCTCGCCACCAGGATCGCGACCGCGCATCTGGCCGAACCGCCCTTGGATTTCACCGTGAAGCGCGAGCCCGAACACTGGGCGCGCGTGCTCGGTGCTACACTCCTTCCCGGGGGCACGCTCCGCCGGCCGCCTCATCCGCCCGACAATTATCGGCCCTCGCCCCGAATCGAGGATCTGCAGGGCTATGCCGAAGGCATGTGGTGGGTGCAGGATTTGGGGGCCGCGCTGCCGGTCAAGCTCTTGGCCGGCGCAGCGGGCGACCACGGCGGCGATCCCGGGGGCGATCTGGGCGGCAGGCGCGTGCTCGACATGTGCGCGGCACCTGGCGGCAAGACCCTGCAGCTGGCCCAGGCCGGTGCACAAGTTACGGCACTCGACCGGTCGCGCAAGCGGGTGGAGCGTCTGCGCGCCAATTTGCAGCGGCTCAATCTCTCGGCGCGAACCGAGATCGCCGATGCCGCCCTTTGGAACCGGGACCGGGATTTCGACATCGTGCTCCTGGATGCGCCCTGCACCGCGACCGGCACCATCCGGCGCCATCCCGACGTGGCCTGGCTCAAGGATCCGCGTGACATCCCAAAATTGTCCGCCACCCAAGACCGGCTGATCGACGCCGCTGTCGCGTTGTTGCGCCCGGGCGGAACGCTTCTCTATTGCTCCTGCTCGCTCCAGGTCGAGGAGGGGCCGGAGCGCGTGGCGGCGGCGCTTTCCCGCCATCCGGGCCTAGCCCGCGACGCCATCCGCAAGGAGCAAATCTTCGGCCTCACCGAAATCCTGACGCCGGCGGGCGATCTGCGCTCGCTGCCCTGCCATCTCGCGGAACTGGACGGCATCGACGGTTTCTACGCGGCGCGGTTGGTGAAGGTGGTGTGATCCTAGGAGCAAGGCCGGATTACACCGTCCACCTAGCCTCGATTGCCACCCGTTTCCCATGACCCTATCATCACCACGATGGAGACAACGTGTCCCGATATTTGCTGGACGACTGACCCATGACGCCAATTTCGGCGACATGATCGCCGGCTTCGCGCGGCCCGCTATTGGCGATCGCCAAACGGTATGTCTGGTGGCTGCCGCCCGATGAAGTACTGATAGGCCATATACCGCTCCTGTTGCGCCAAGTTCTGTCCCTGGCAACCGCCGAAGATTACGCACTCGTCGAAACCGCCTTCGGGCGCGCAAAGCTGATCGCGGCGCTGGAAAAGACCCCGCCAGGATCGATCGATCCCAAGTCCTGGACCTATTGGCGACTGCGCTACGGCTTGCGCCGCCGGCCGGTTCCGAGACGAACCGCATGGTGACGATGGAATTGCGGCTAGACATCTTGCCGCCCCAACAGCGCCGCTTTTGGGACAGCCTCGCGCCTCGGTTGGGCGCCGGCTTCGTTCTCTACGGTGGCACAGCGATCGCGCTCCGTGGAGGACATCGGGAATCGCGGGATGTCGATTTTTTTCATCTCGGCTGGGAGCCGTGGCCAAGGTGAAATCCACCATCGGCAAGATCAAGGGATCGCGAATCCTGGTTTCCGAGCCCTGCGGCTTGACTGCCCTCATTGCCATGGCAAAGGCCGGAATCAAGGCCTCATTCTTCGACCGCCTTCGTTTTGGCCGCGTGGGCGCCCCGGATCGCGCGGCCAATGGACTTCTCATTGCCTCGCTATTGGATCTAATGGCGGCCACGCTCAAGGCGCTGCATGACCGAATCGAGCCCAAGGATTACATCGACATCGACTGCCTGATCGGCGCCGGCCTTTCTCTGGCGGACGGCACCTCTGCCTCGCTGGCCTTGTTCCCGGAATCGAACGAGCTCTGGACAGTAAAGACCCTGACTTGGTTCGATACGCCGGAATTGCGCAAGGGTGTCCCGGCCATTGTCCGCAAGTGGTTGAGAAAGGCCGCCACCGAATGGCGACAGCGCGCAACGCCGATCGGGCGCGCCTCCTTCGACTTGAGCGAGGCGACTGGCGCGTGACCGCCCGCCCTACCGCCAGTCGAGGATGACCTTGCCGGATTGGCCGGAGAGCATGATCTCGAATCCACGCTGGAAATCCGCGACCTTGAAATGGTGGGTCAGGATCGGCGTGAGATCGAGCCCGGATTGCAGCATCGCGATCATCTTGTACCAGGTCTCGAACATCTCGCGCCCATAGATGCCCTTCATTTCCAGGCCCTTGAAGATGACCTGGTTCCAATCGATCGCGGTGTTGGCGGGCGGTATGCCGAGCAGCGCCACCTTGCCGCCGTGGTTCATCACCTCCAGCATCTGGGTGAAGGCCTGGGGCACGCCCGACATTTCGAGGCCTACGTCAAAACCCTCGACCATCCTGAGATCGTCCATCACATCCTTGAGCCGATCGCGCCCGACATTGACGGCGCGGCTCGCCCCCATTTGCCGCGCGAGATCCAGCCGGTAATCGTTTACGTCCGTGATGACCACATGGCGGGCACCCACATGCCGGCAGATGGCGGCGGCCATGATCCCGATGGGACCGGCCCCGGTGATGAGCACGTCCTCGCCCACGAGGTCGAAGGAAAGCGCCGTATGCGTGGCATTGCCGAAGGGATCGAGGATGGCCGCCAAATCGTCGCCGATGCCGTCCGGAATCTTGAAGGCGTTCACCGCCGGAATCGCCAGATACTCGGCAAACGCCCCCTCGCGATTGACGCCCACGCCAAGCGTGTTGCGGCACAGATGCCGTCTTCCGGCGCGGCAATTGCGGCAATGGCCGCAGGTAATGTGGCCCTCGCCCGAGACCCGGTCGCCCAGCTTGAAGCCCCGGACCTCGATTCCCATCTCGACCACTTCGCCCGCATATTCGTGGCCGACATGCATCGGCACCGGGATGGTCTTGGCCGCCCATTCGTCCCACTTCCAGATATGGATGTCGGTGCCGCAGATGGCCGTCTTGTTGATGCGGATGAGCACGTCGTTATGCCCGATGATCGGCTCCTTGACCTCGCTCAGCACCAGGCCGGGACCGGGTTTTTCCTTGCAAAGGGCCTTCATGTTCCCTGTTTCCTTTGGGCGCGCGCGCCGCACCCGCTCGTCGTGGGACTAAGTGATTCGAGCCAAATCCACTCCGCCCGTCCCACGCCGGCGGGTATTATCATTGGGTAACAAATGCCGACGTTCGTGGCGCGATATCCGCGTTTCATGGATCACACGTTTTCGAAATTTGGTACTGGCCGATCACGCCCAGCGCACGGCCCACGCGCGCGAATGAGTCGATCGCAAGGTTCAAGTGCTCGCGCTCGTGCGCCGCCGACATCTGGACCCGGATGCGGGCCCGGCCCTTGGGCACCACGGGGAAGGAGAAGCCGATCACATAGACGCCCTCCTCGAGTAGCCGGTCCGCCATTTTCGTCGCCAAGGCAGCCTCGCCCAGCATCACCGGAATGATGGCGTGGTCGCCCGGGACCAGATCGAATCCCAGTTCCGCCATCCTGGCTCTGAAGTAGCGCCCGTTCTCCGTGACCTTCCGCCGGCGCGTGGCACCCTCGGGCGAGCCTAGGAGATCGAGGACCGCGAGCGTCGCCACGACGATCGCCGGCGCCAGCGAATTCGAAAAAAGATAGGGCCGCGAGCGCTGGCGCAACAAATCCACGACTGGCTTCCTCGCGGCGATATAGCCGCCGGACGCCCCGCCCATCGCCTTGCCGAGCGTGCCGGTGAGGATGTCGATGTCCTCCATCACGCCGCAAAGTTCCGGCGTGCCGCGACCCTGTTCACCCACGAAGCCCACGGCATGGCTGTCATCGACCATGATGATGGCGCCGTGGCGCTGGGCCAAGGCGCGGATCGACTTCAGATCGGCGACGATCCCGTCCATCGAGAACACGCCGTCGGTGGCGATCATCTTGAACCTGGCGCCCGCCGCACCGGCCGCCCGCAACTGCGCCTCCAGATCGGCCATGTCGTTGTTGCGATAGCGATAACGCTTGGCCTTGCACAGCCGGATACCGTCGATGATCGAGGCGTGATTGAGCGCATCCGAGACGATCGCGTCCTCCTCGCCCAAGAGCGTCTCGAACAAACCGCCATTGGCGTCGAAACAGGACGAATAGAGAATCGAATCCTCTTGCCCGAGGAAGGCGGCCAAGTCCAATTCCAGGCGGCGATGGATGTCCTGGGTCCCGCAGATGAACCGCACCGACGCCAAACCGAAGCCGTGCGAACGCAGGCCCTCGATCGCCGCCGCGATCAGGCGCTCATCGTCGGCCAGGCCCAGGTAATTGTTGGCGCAGAAATTCAGCACCCGGCGCCCATCGGCGAGCCGGATCTCCGCCCTCTGGGGCGAGCCGATGACCCGCTCCGCCTTCCAGAATCCATCGCCTCGGATCTGGTCGAGGTTGGCGCTCAGGTGCCGATAGAATTCTACGTTCATGACGCCACCCGGGCAATTCGATCGTGGGCAAATCAGTCTAGGGCCGCCGCGCGCGTGGGGCAAATTCGTTTTCTGATTGGAATGGCTGTTCCCGGTCGCTCGCCCGCGCTACAATCAGTCGATCGGAACCATTGTTTGACGGGAGTCAGTGCATGCATCGAAGTCGTCTCGCCGGTTTCGTCATCGATTGCAAGACCGAGGACCTTGACGAAGCCGCCCGGTTTTGGAGCGCCGCCCTCGGGTATCCGATCAATCCGTCCAAAGCGCCCGAAGAGTTCGATTACGCGATCCTGGAAACCGGACCCGGCGATCCCCATATCGAGGTGCAGACGGTCGAACACGAGAGCCGGGTGCATCTCGACATCGAATCCGATGATATCGAGGCCGAAGTGAGGCGCCTGGAACAGCTGGGCGCCAAGGTGGTCGCGCGAATCCGAACCTGGTGCGTGATGGAGGCGCCGACAGGGCAACGATACTGCGTGATTCGCGCCCAGCACCAAGGGTTCGACGAGAAGGCCAATACCTGGTCCTGATATCGGGTGAGTTCAGTGGAACCAGGCGATCCCGGCGGCGATGATCAGTGGCGTCAAGAGGATGGCGGCCAGGGTCTGGGTGGTGATGATCGCCGCCATCAATCTCGAAACCCCACCCAATTGCCGCGCCAGCGCGAAGCCTGAAACCGCGGTCGGCACCGCGCCATGGACAATCGCCACCATTGCCGGCAAGCCCGTAAAGCCGCCAATCCACGGCAGCAGGAAAACAGTCGACGGGAAAACCGCCAATTTGCCGAGGCCAGACACCAAGAACGGCCAGCGCGCGATCCGTAAGGTCGCCGTGCGAAGGTCCGCGCCGACGCAGGCCAGCGCCAATGGCAGGGCCGCCTTGGACAGAATGCCGGCTACGTCATCGACGATCGGCAGCTTCCCGATGCCGCCAATATTCAGCCCCAACCCGGCCGCGATCGCGATCAGCAGGGGATTGCGCGACAATTCCAGGCCCAGCCGACGCAAGAGCCGATCCTTCGATTCGTAATTGAGCCAGACCAGGGCGGCGACACAGACCAGATTGGTGACCGGCACCAGGATCGCGGTCGCGAGTGCCGCCTGCGCCTTTCCACCCTCGCCGAACAATGCCTCCGAGATCGCGAAGGCGATGAAAGTGTTGTGGCGCACGTCCCCCTGAAACACCGACCTGGCGGCAATTCCCGGGATACAGGTCCATCGCGTCACCACCACGGCGAAGATTCCCGAGGTGATCATCGCCCCGGCAGCGTCCAGGCATAGGCGCCAAGTGTTCCCTCGAACACCGGCGCACGCGCGGTCTCAATGAAAAGCAGTGCTGGAAACAGCAGCCAATAGACCAGCCTGTCGGCCAGCGGCCAGAAATCGCCGCCCGGAAATCCCCGCCGCGCTAAGGAAGTGGCCCAGCGCCAGCAGGGCGAAAATGGGCGGGATGGCAAGAACAATCGCCGACATGGCCGGAACCGTCGCGGATATTCAACACCCTGTAAACGGCTCGATTGTGACCCTGCCGTGCGCAGGCGACCCGCTTATTGCCCACCGGCCCCCCGGATGCTAAGCAACCCGAGAGTTACCCGGGATGGTCCATGTCACGAAAACTGCGTATCGCGCCCTCGATCCTGGCCGCCGATTTTGCTCGCCTGGGCGAGGAGGTGACGGCGATCAGCCAGGCCGGCGCCGATTACATCCATGTCGATGTCATGGATGGCCATTTCGTGCCCAACCTCACCTTCGGTCCGATGGTGGTCCGCGCGCTTCGCCCGCACAGCAAGCTGGTGTTCGATGTCCATTTGATGGTGGCGCCCGTGGATGCGCTGGTGCCCGAATTCGCCGCCGCCGGCGCCGATATCATCACCTTCCATCCCGAAGCCGGGCCGCACCCCCATCGCACCATTCAATTGATCAAGTCCTTGGGCAAGAAGGCAGGGCTGGCGCTCAACCCCGGTACGCCGGTTGCCCCCATCGAATGCCTGCTGGCGGAGATCGATCTCGTTCTGGTGATGAGCGTCAATCCTGGCTTCGGCGGCCAGAAATTCATTCCCGAAGTGCTGGACAAGGTGCGTGCGTTGCGCGCGCTCATCGACGCATCCGCCTCGGCCGGGAAAGGCCGCGCGATCGATCTCGAGATCGACGGCGGCATCACCCCGGAGACCGCACCCGGCGCGATCGCCGCCGGGTGTGACGTCTTGGTGGCGGGGACCAGCGTGTTTGCTGGTGCGCCTGCCGGTTACGCCGCCAGGATCGCGGCGCTCAGGGCCTGATGGCCGCGATCCCGGGAGCAAAGACGCAGCTCATCGCCCGCCGGCGCAACCGGCGTCCGCTTCTGCTGTTTCCGGGGCTGCAAACGGCGCTGATGCCGCCTTTCCACCACAATCTTTCGCGACTGTATCGGGGCCTCGCCCAGCCGTTTTATCGAAACCCTCTCTACGATTGGTCATTGGGCCAGCGATCGAGCGGCGAATTGGCCGTCTGCAAGGCGATCGACTGGCCGGACGATCGGGAATCCGGAACGCGTCTTCTGGCCGACGAATTCCGCCACGGCTCTGAAATCGTGCGCCATCCCAATCCACTCGGCCGGCCGCTCGGAGCGAGCCAGGCGTGGCTGGCCTATCTCAATGGCTTTTCCTGGCTGGATCAGTTGCGTGCGCTATCCGGCCCGGCGGCCAAGACAAAGGCGCGCCAGATCGTCGAGGCCTGGCTTGCCGAGCATCCCCGCTATGATTGCCTTGCTTGGCGCGCCGACATCTTGGGCGATCGGCTCCATCGATTGCTGGTCAACCACGACTTCCTGCAGGCGAACGGCGATGCCATGTTTCGCGCCCGACTGCTCCACGCCCTCAACCGCCAGGCGCGTCATCTCGCGAGGGTTCTGCCCGACGGTCGGATGGGCGCCGATCCGCTCCGGGGTGCGATCGCGCTCATCCTCGCAGGCGCGCTCCTGCCCGATGGCGGAGCCTTCGACAAGGCAGGGCGCAAGCTCTTCCAGCGCCAGGTCTCGGCACAGATTCTTCCGGATGGCGGCCATGTCGAGCGTTCGCCAGGTGTGATGCTCGATCTGTTGCGTCGGCTTCTTGATCTCCGGGTGGCGCTTGGGGCCACCAGCGGGACGATGCCGAACGATCTTGGCGCGACGATCTCAGGGCTAGCGGGCGCGGTTCGGATGCTTTGCCATGGCGATGGCGGCCTCGCCACCTTCAACGACACGATCGAAGGCGATTCCGCCCTGGCCCGCCAATGCCTGGTCGAGGCCGGCGAATTCCCCCGCGACCTGGTCGAATTGCCGGCGACCGGATTCCAGCGCCTGGAGGCGGGAAAATCGGTAATCATCCAGGATTGCGGCCGGCCGCCGCCGCCCGGTCTCGACACGCACGCGCACGCCGGAACGCTCTCCTTCGAGTTCAGCCATGCCGGCCAGCGCATCATCGTCAATTGCGGCGCGCACCCGAACTCGCGCGAGTGGCGCGGGGTCCAGCGCAATACCGCCGCCCATTCGACGTTGATCGTCGATGACACCAATTCCAGCATGCTGCTGCCGATGGCCGGCACCGGAGGTGGTGGAATGGCGCTGCGTCCCGCCGTGCTCACCTGTCGGCGCGACGAGACGCCGAACGGCACCCTGGTCGAGGCCAGCCATGACGGCTATTCGGACTCCTTCGGCCTTGTCCATGTGCGCCGGCTGCTCTTGACCGGCGATGGCAGCGAGCTTGCCGGCGAGGATCATCTTCTGGGCGAGAGTGGGGGGGCCTTCGCGCTTCGCTTCCATTTGCACCCGGACGTGCAGTCGGTGGTGACCCAGAACGGCCAGGCGGCGTTGCTCAAACCAACCGGGGGCGCCGGCTGGAGGCTGCGCCTGCAGGGCGGCGATCTGGCGCTGGCCGATTCGGTCTATCTTGCAGGGAACGGTCAGATCCGTCGCGCCCAGCAATTGGTCGTGCTTGGCCTCGTCCAGGGTGAGCGCACAAGGGTGAAATGGTCGCTGCAACGCGAAGTCGCCCGGCGCTGATGCCACGCGAGCGGAAAGGGATCATGAGCAAGAGCGACAAGCGCGCGCCCATCCGCCGCGCCCTGTTGAGCGTTTCCGACAAGACCGGATTGGTCGAGCTCGCGCGCTTTCTTCAGGAACAACGCGTGGCATTGCTTTCGACCGGGGGCTCGGCCGCGGCAATCCGCGAGGCGGGACTGAAGGTGATCGAAATCGCGGAGGCGACCGGGTACCCTGAGATCATGGACGGCAGGGTGAAGACGCTGCATCCCAAGATCCACGGCGGCATTCTGGCGCGCCGAGACCGGGAAGAGCATGTCGCGGCTCAGCGCGCCCACGCCATCGCGGATATCGATCTGGTCGTGGTCAATCTCTATCCCTTCGAGGCAAGCATCGCCAAGGGTGCCGCGCGCGAGGTGGCGATCGAAAATATCGACATCGGCGGGCCGGCGCTCATTCGCGCGGCGGCCAAGAACCATGAATTCGTGACCGCTATCGTCGATCCTGGGGATTACGCCGAATTGCGCCGCGAGATGGAATCGCAATCGGGCTCGACCGGTATCGCGTTTCGCCGGCGCCTGGCGTTGAAGGCCTTCGCCCGGGTCGCCGCATACGATTCGGCGATCGCCGGATGGATGGCGCGCGAGGAGAATGAACGGTTCCCCGAGCGCATGATCATCTCGGGGCAACGCCTGCAATTGCTGCGCTATGGAGAGAACCCGCATCAGCGCGCGGCATTCTACGCAACCGACCTCGAGCGTCCCGGCATCACCAATGCGCGGCAGTCGCAGGGCAAGGAATTGAGCTACAACAACCTGAACGACACCGACGCGGCCTTCGAGCTGGTGGCCGAATTCGAGCGCCCCGCGATTGTCATCGTCAAGCATGCCAATCCGTGCGGTGTCGCCATCGGCGATGACTTGTCGGGCGCCTACGCCTGCGCACTCGCCTGCGATCCGGTGAGCGCCTATGGCGGAGTCATCGCCATGAATCGTGTTCTTGACGGCCCGACCGCCGAGCTGATCGGCAGGGTCTTTTCCGAAGTCATCATCGCGCCCGTGTTTTCGCCAGACGCGCGCGCCATCCTCGCGGGCAAGCGGAATTTGCGCCTTATCGAGACCGGCGGCCTGCCCGACCCAAGCTCTCCCGGCCTCGCCTTCCGAAGCTTCTCGGGCGGGTTCCTGGTCCAAGATCGGGACGCCGCCCGAATTCAACCAGGCCAGCTCAAGGTGGTGACGCGGCGCGCGCCCGACGCCCGCGAGGTCGCCGACATGCTGTTCGCCTTCACCATTGCCAAGCACGTGAAGTCGAACGCCATCGTACTGGCCAGGAACGGCGCCACGGTGGGAATCGGCGCCGGTCAGATGAGCCGGGTCGATGCCGCGCGGATCGCCGTCTGGAAGGCCGCCGAAGCGGCCAAGGCGGCCGGCGAAAACGAAAGCTGGACCAAGGGCTCGGTCGTCGCCTCGGATGCCTTCTTCCCCTTCGCCGATGGATTGCTGGCGGCGGCCGAGGCGGGTGCGACGGCGGTCATCCAGCCCGGGGGATCGGTGCGCGACCAGGAGATCATCCAAGCCGCCGACGAGGCCGGCCTTGCCATGGTCTTCACCGGCATCCGCCACTTCCGGCATTGAGTTGGGTGTTGCGGCCCGCTCTACCGGCCGGGCGGCCGCGCCAGGGCGGCACGCCGGTGGCGCCCATCGGCCCACAACATGTGGAGCCCGGCCGCGACGATACAGGCAGCCCCCAGGAACGTCGCCGTCCCCGGCACCTCGCCCCAGAACGCGAAGCCCCAGAGCGAGCCCCAAACCAAGGACGTGTATTCGTAGGGCGTGACGAAGCTCGCCTCCGCCATGCGATAGGCCTGGGTCAGGAGCACGGTCGCGATCGCGGCAATCGGCCCGCAGGCCATCATCATCAGGAGATCTGTAACGCTCGGCATCGCCCAGGACCGGGACAGGAATTGCAGCGATGGATGGGTCACTCCCTCCACGCCCTCGTGCAGGACCCCCGCCAGCAGCGAAGCGATGATCAGGAACATGATGTTCTGATAGAAGGCCATGACCGGCGCGGGCTCGTGCTCGCCCAACCGCCGCGCCATGATCTGCGCGATACCGTAGGTCATCGCCGCCAGGAGCGGCAGCAGGGATGCGGCATCGAAGCCGGTCGCATCGGGGCGCAGCATCACCATGGCGCCCACCCCCCCAAGTGCTACCGCCGCCCAGCGATCGACCCTCGGCCTCTCGCCCAGAAATCCAATGGCAAGCAAGGTGATGAACAGCGGCGCGGTGAAGGAGAGCGCCACCGCATTCGCGAGCTTCATCGCCGGGATCGCCAGATAATAGGACGTGTAGCTAAGCGTCAGCACCACGCCGCGCAACACCAGCCAGTGCAATCGCCCCGAAAACAGCAATTTGAGACCGCCGGTCCGATGCACCATGAAACCAAGGATCGGCAATGCCGTCAGCGATCTGATCATCATCGCCTGATGCACCGGATAGTCGCCGCTGATCGACTTAATGACCAGATCCTGGAGCGAAAAAATAAGAACGCCCGCGCAAAGGAGGGCGGCGGCGCGCAAGGATTGTGGGATATGCATCTGGCAACGACCGGGCAGGAATGATGGGCGAGTCTACTAGCCACGCATGATCGCGTCGGTCAGGGATTCGCCATGGGTGGTGTCGGAATCGACGCCGGCTAGCTTACAAGGACGCCCGTTGCAAAAGATCGTCGAAGCAGCGTCCGGGCTCGGTTTCCAGCGCGGAGCCGTCCCGGGCCTCGATGAAGGACACCGCCAGCTCGCCGCCTTCGCCCTCATACATGTAAAAATCGACCACGCATTCCGCGCCGGAATATTGCCAGACTTCGGCCGGATTTTCCTTGCGCACTTGGCGCGGCTCGCCGAAGAACTCGGCGATGCGTTCGCGTGGCAAGCCGATCAGCGAGGCAAGGGAAACGATCTCGGTTTCGCTGGCGCGAACGGGGTTCGCCACGACGGGTGCCGTGGCTAATTTGGCCGGTTCCGCCTTCGGCGGCGCGCCGGGCACTTGGCAGGCGGCCAGGGCCAGGGTCAGAACCCCCAACGCCGCCATGCCGAGGCCGCCATTCCGGCCGAGCGCGCGCTCTAATATCTTCTTTATTGTCCCCTGAGCCATATCGGTAGTGTCGGCCTGAAACCCTGAATCAATCGTGAATCGAATTCCTTGATCGAGACAGATATTGCCGGCCCTAGCTTCCCGCCGTGCCGCCGGAATCCTGCAAGACCTCGATCGACCCGGAAACGACCCCGCCGCGCTCGACCTCAAGCTCGTGGTAGCGGACCTTGCCCTGCACCCGACCGGTGGCGCGCACCAACAGCCGGCCCTGAACCGTCAAATCGCCATCGAACCGCCCGCTGATATCGGCGGTCTCAACCGTCGCCGTGCCCTTCACCTCACCGGTTTGGGCAATTTCCATGGAGCGGCAATCGCTGAGCGAAGCCTCGACCTTGCCTTCCACGATCAGGTTATCGCAGGTGCGAATCTCGCCGTTCAGCGAGATATCCCGCCCGACGATCAGTTTTTTGGCTTCGGCCTCGCCCCGTGTCGGCGGCTGCGTTTCGCGCCGGGGCGTGAAAGCACTGAGATCGGGCGGGCGGCGGGCGATTTCTGGCTGCAGCGCCGGGCGGCTCAACCCAGCGGCTGCGTCCGGACGCAAAAAGCCGCGAGCACCGGAATCGCCCCCGCCAGGCGAGCCCGATGACGGCATGTCGCCCCCGGCAGCGGCACGGGCGGCTTCCAAGTCTTTCTTCTTGTTGCCAAACATGTCCATTTCCCCTCCCGCCTCATCTTCGCCCGCTCGTGGGGCCGATCATGGATTTGCCCCGCGACGGCGCGCCTCGATGCCCTGATTTACCATATTCCCAACCACATGCACCATAAAAGCGGCCGCGATCACCGGCGCCACCAGATTGATGAATGGAAACGTGAGCGCCACCGCGATGACGATTCCGGCACCGGTGAACCGGCCCCGATTTTCGACATAGAGTGCCCGCGCCGCCCCGGGCTCCAAGCGGCGAAGGGCGACCATCTCGTAATACTCCCTGCCCAGCAGCCAACCGTTCAACCCCCAGGCGATGAGCGCATAGACCGGCGGCACGATCAGGAACGGCAACGCCAGGACATTGACGACGAGCGCGATGCCGGCGAGCTTCAGCGCCTCGATCAGAGGCCCGATCGTTCCTTGTTGGCGTGCCGGCCCTCGACCCGGAAAATGCCTTTCCTCGACCGCATCGATTATCCCTTCCGCGAACAGGCCGGCAATTCCCGCCGACAGGCTGGGAAACGTGAACCAGGCGACGACCAGGGAGCCCACCAATCCGCCCACCTGGGCCAAGCCTTCCAACCAGGGCGAGAGGTCGATCAGCCAACGGATCAACAAATTGACGCCAGCGGCCAAGACGAGAAAGGCGGCGATCGCGAGGCAAAGGGTCCACAGGATCGCCCGTCGGATCCTTGGATCATTCCATTGAGAGATCGCTTTCCAGAGCGCGGCTAGCACCAAATCCTCCTTTTTAAGCAATCGCTTGGCCAGAAATCGGCCAACGCCCCAGTGCCGACTTTCGAGAATGCGTGATACACGAAACGCCCGGGTGCTGCCAGGAAAGTTGGGCCGCATATTGCCAAATGATCGTACCCGCCGGCGCGCGCTGGCTCAGCTCCTGGCGTCGCCAACGCCCCAAAACCGTGGCGAATTTCATGGTTTTCAGTCCTTGCAACACCTCTGTCCGCTTCATCCTCGCCCCCTGTTTTGGAGCGATTGAAAAACCGGACAGATCGCGTGTCACAAAAACCGGACATATCACGTGTCAGCGACTCAGCCGGCCGATGCGGGTTGCCTCACGGTTTTTGGCCACTATACTGCGGCCCGCTTGCGTGGGCGTTACCTCGCCCAGTCAACTGGTCCCGCGCGGGTCCCCCAATCCGAACCGAGCCGGTTAACAGGGCCCAGGCCACAAGGAATTCCATGCCCGAAAAGACCGTGGACGTGGTCGGCATCGGCAATGCGATCGTCGATATTCTGTCGCATTGCGACGATTCCTTCATCGAGAAGTGGCGCCTGACCAAGGGCGCCATGACCCTGATCGATGCGGCCCGCGCGATCGAGCTATACGATGCCATGGGTCCGGCGATCGAAATTTCCGGCGGGTCGGCCGCCAATACCATCGCCGGGATCGCCAGCCTGGGTGGCCAAGTGGCCTTCATCGGCAAGGTCGGCAACGATCAGTTGGGCGGCATTTTCCGCCACGACATCAGGGCGGCCGGCGTGCATTTCGAGACCCCCAGCGCCGATTCCGGCACCAGCACCGCCCGCTGCATGATCTTCGTCACGCCTGACGCCGAGCGGACCATGAACACCTATCTCGGCGCCTGCCTGGAGCTCTCGCCCCAGGACGTCGACCTGGCGCTGATCCGGCGCGCCCGCGTCACCTATTTGGAGGGCTATCTGTGGGATCCGCCTCTGGCCAAGCAGGCCTTCTTGAAGGCGGCGCGGATCGCTCATGATTCCGGACGGGAAGTGGCGCTGACGCTTTCGGATTCGTTCTGCGTCAGACGCTACCTGGAGGAGTTCCAGGATCTGGTGAAGAATCACGTCGACATCCTGTTCGCCAACGAGACCGAGATCATGGCCCTGTGGCAGACCGAGGATTGGGACGAGGCGGTCGGCATCACCCGCGGCCATTGCGAACTGGCGGCGCTGACCCGAAGCGAAAAGGGATCCCTGATCGTGGCCGGTGCTTCCCCGGGGGATTCCGTTTACGAGATCCCCGCCTGGCCGGTCGATCGCGTGGTCGATGTGACCGGCGCCGGCGATCTCTACGCCGCCGGATTTCTTTATGGTTACACCCAGGGTCGGGATCTAGCGACCTGCGGGCGAATCGCCGGCATGGCCGCCGCCGAAATCATCCAGCATCTGGGTGCCCGGCCCGAACTGCCCTTGACCGAAATGTTGCTGGAAAGGCTGGGCTAAGGTCGGCCATGCGCTACACTTCCGGCACGCCCCCCACGCTTTAGCGCTCACGCCGGTGAACCCGAATTCGCGCGGATGCCCGGCGGCACGCAAGGGGTCGATCGCCCTCGTGCCCCCAGGGGATCCGGGCCTAGCGCCCGAATCGCCCGAATAAAAAGAATAAAAAGAATAGAGTCCCGTCATGAAGCTGCGCAACATTGCCATCATCGCCCATGTCGACCATGGCAAGACCACGCTCGTGGATCAGCTGTTGAGACAATCGGGAGCCTTTCGCGCCAACCAGCAGGTCGCCGAGCGCGTGATGGATTCCAGCGACCTCGAGCGCGAGCGGGGAATCACCATTCTCGCCAAATGCACATCGGTCGACTGGAGGGGCACGCGCATCAATATCGTGGACACGCCCGGCCACGCCGATTTCGGGGGCGAGGTCGAGCGCATCCTGAACATGGTCGATGGCGTTATCCTGTTGGTCGATGCCGCCGAGGGCCCACTGCCGCAAACCAAGTTCGTGACTTCCAAGGCGCTCGCCTTGGGCCTGCGCCCGATCGTGATCATCAACAAATGCGACCGCCCCGATGCCCAGCCGCACGAGACCCACGATGCGGTGTTCGATCTGTTCGCCGCCATCGGCGCCAGCGACGCGCAGCTGGACTTTCCCACCCTGTTCGCGTCCTCGCGCCAGGGCTGGGCGGTCGCGAACCTGGAGCGGGACGAGAAGCGCGATCTGGCGCCGTTGTTCGATCTGGTGATCGGCCATGTGGAGGCGCCCAAGGTCGCGCCCGATCCGGCGTTCTCGCTGCTGGTGACCACGCTGGAGTATGACAATTACCTGGGGAGGGTGCTGACCGGGCGTATCCAGACCGGCACCGCGCGCGTCAACATGGCCATGAAGGCGATGGCGCCCGACGGATCGCTGAAGGAGGAGGCGCGGCTGACCAAGCTGCTCTCTTTCCGGGGCATCGAGCGGATACCCATCGAATCGGCCGAAGCCGGCGACATCGTCGCCATCGCCGGGCTCGCGCATGCCACGGTCGCCGACACCATCTCGGCACCCGAAGTGGAGGTGCCGCTCCACGCCCAGCCCATCGACCCACCCACACTTGCCATGACCTTCTCCGTGAACGACAGCCCGCTTGCCGGGCGCGAAGGCGACAAGGTCACGAGCCGCATGATCCGCGATCGCCTGTTCCGGGAATCGGAGGGCAACGTCGCGATCAAGGTCGGCGAGACGGCCGAGCGCGACGCCTATGAAGTGGCCGGGCGGGGCGAATTGCAATTGGGCGTCCTGCTCGAGACCATGCGCCGCGAGGGCTTCGAGCTGTCGATCAGTCGGCCGCGCGTCCTCTATCGCACCGACCCCACAACGGGCCAGCGCCTGGAGCCGATCGAGGAGGCGGTGATCGATGTCGACGAGGAATATACCGGCATTGTCATAGAGAAAATGGGCCAAAGGAAGGGCGAACTCATCGAGATGCGTCCATCGGGCGGGGGCAAGACGCGCCTGGTGTTCCATGTCCCGGCCCGCGGCCTCATCGGCTATCACGGCGAATTCCTGACCGACACCAGGGGTACGGGCGTCATGAGCCGGCTCTATCACGGCTACTTCCCCTATAAGGGCGAGATCGAGGGCAGGCGCACCGGCGTCCTCATCTCCAATGCCGATGGCATGGCCGTCGCCTATGCCCTGTGGAACATCGAGGAGCGGGGTGTGCTCTTCGTCAATCCCGGCGAGGCCATCTACGAGGGTATGATCATCGGCGAGAACGCCAAGCCCCAGGACCTCGCGGTCAATCCGCGGAAATCCAAGCAGCTCACCAATATCCGCACCCACGCCAAGGACGAGGCCATCCGACTGACGCCCCCTCGGGCGATCACGCTCGAATACGCGATCGCCTATATCGAGAATGACGAGCGGGTGGAAGTGACGCCCAAATCCATTCGCCTGCGCAAGGCCATTCTCGATCCCAACGAGCGCAAGAAGGCCGACCGCAGGGCCGAGGCCGAGCGCGAACGCGAGGCCGGCTAGGGGGCGGAGAGGCCACCTCGCGCCTGCCGGACTTTTTCCTGCGCTTCGGGCCGAAGGTCAGGTTGACGCCGAGTTTTGGATCGAGCCGCCCAAGAATGGTCACCAGCCGATCAATAGTGAAGCGATCGAGTCCTTGCCCGCCTGATGCGCGAGAAATCGGCCGCCGCTGTTCCGCTCGCCACCTCGGCCGCGCGCGTCGTGAGGCCGCGCGCGTCCAGAACCCTGATGATCCCGGCGGCCAGACGGGCTCGCATCTGTTCCAGTTCCGCATAGGCCTCGCCCAAATCACGGAACACATTGCCGCTGCCGCGAAGAACCGCGATCTTGCTGCTCATCCTGCCATCTCCCTCAATTGCCTCAGGCGCCCGCGAACGACATCGATTTCATGGTCTGGGGTTTTGATCCCGTGTCGCGATCATTGGGAGTTTCCAAAAGCTAGATTCTTTCAATGACTTAGCTAAGGTCCTGATTTTTCACATAAAATTGTTGACTTCTGGTGAGCTGCCGCCCATATTTGCCGCGTAAAGAATGCGGTAATCACTCTTTGGGCTGTACCGATGGCGGCTTCCTCTCTGACAGATTTTTTGCGCCGGATGATGGGCGGAGACAAGTAGGAAAAATCGGTTTTTGCCAGTGAGAAGGAAGCCTACGAATTTTGCCAAAGGGTTTACAAAGAGACCGGCGGCGTGACGCCGGAACTACTTCGCGCATACGAGTTCTATCAAAAGAACCACAATGACGATTGCGCTCCGGGCGCCGGATCTCGGTAGCCTCAGGTTCCTCCATCTTCAAGATCGCGCGGCATTTCTTGACTTCAAATCCGGCGAACGGGATATCGACCGCAACATTGAAAAGTGCTATGAACGGCACGAAAGGCATCGTACCAGGATTTTCTGCGCGCATGTGGATGGGGTGCCGCAGGCGTACTGGTTCTATTGTTTGAGTGTCTCGGCATCTACCGCTAGTGGAATGGACGAAGACATCGTCAGGGCAAACGACAATCGATCATATGTACCATTCATCTATGTCGACTACTTTGCTGTGCGGCACGAGTTTCAGAATCGAAAAATCTGAACGATGCTTCTTGGCAATTTGCTCTCTCGCTGCGGCTATCTCGTGCGGAATGTCGGCGTATTCGGCATCGCCCTCAATGCACTGACACCGCGAGTGGTGACGCTCTATCAGCGATATGGGTTCCGCCAGCGCAGCGAAACGAAACACCCATTCATGATTCTGCCAACGCAGTCTCTCATCGAATTGACAAAGGCCGAGCATCCAGCGTAGGCGCGCTTTCTGCCTCTTGCCCAATTCTCTCGATCATCCCAGGATTTCCTGAAGCCGTTTCAGTCGCATGCCAACGACATCGATTTTTGGCGCCCGGCATCGCCGCGTACGCGACGCGGAATCGCCCTGACCGTGCTTTCAACAAAGGCCGAATGCCAATTGTCCCTATTCCTCGAACTGCCGGAGTGCCTCGCGATGACGCTCGGTGATCGCGGCGACCACCGCCCGATGTTCCCGGTCGAAATCCGAGGTCAGCTTTTGCGCGCTCTTCAGCAATCGGTCATAGAGCGTACCCTCGCCCGTTCCCTGCAGGAGGGATTGCTCAAGGAGCGCCGCGCCTTTGCCCATGCCTCCGACATATGCGTCCGGTTCTTGTCGTTGTATCGGGCCGGACAAGGTAAGCGAATAATCCATCCCACGCCCCAAGATAAAATGCGAAAGCAGACGGCGAATCGCCTCCTCGGTCAGCAAGTGATAATGATGCTCGATAAAGTCGGGCCGTATCTCGAAGCGGTGGTCACAGCGCGACAGTTCCCCCTGCATTGTCTTGAACTCTTCCGGCTCGACACAACACGACAATTGGTACCCTTTTGGACCGGCGGGAAGAAGTACGTGGCCAGAGCAGAATATTATATGAATTGGTGCGTCGTCATTTCCATCGTTGCCGTCTGCTGCCCACTCCAGGTCCTGTTGCACATCCCCCCCACCCCCAGCCGTAAAGGGAATGAACGAATATTCTCGGTTGGATTTCGCGTCATATACGCGAGTCAAATGTCTGATTTCAAGGACTGGTGCGATCTCGTCATCTTCTTTGCTCTTGCCGATGGCCAGTCTGATCTCGCGGATAAATCGGATTTCGACATTCCAGCGCTCGGCGATCTCATTGCCTTCTCCGCTTGTACCCTTCTTCCAAACCGACGCCTCACCGGCAACAGCGAGGCGATCCTGCGACGTGATAATCGCGCTGGGAAGCGGAAGAGCGTCATGGTCGAAAACTCGCGTTTCGTCTCCGACATAGTAAAATTTGTCTTGCACGGTCGCGGCGTCGAATGGAGCATTTCCACCGTACTTCCGGTCGGGGTCCGCCGGGACGAAGTCTTCCTTCGCGGGCACGTACACCACCAATCCGCGCGACCAGTTCTTGAAATAATTGTCGAGGTCCACTCTCCTCGCGATGCTACGGCAGGCGGCATTGGCGAGATCGAGGAGGGCCGCGATCGGTTCCGGTGTCTCGGCCGTGGGGTTCGTGCTGGGTGGCGCGAGGCTGGTGCCCTCCAGCAACCGAGGCAGAAATTCATGCGGGGACTGCCCGGTGAGTTTCGCGGCTTGCTCGGCCAGTCGCCGCCAGCGCTCGCCCTTCTGGGTGATCTGTTTGCGCCGCCGGCCGAGTTCCTCGGCCGTCAGTCCATCCGGAATTTCGTACTGGCGGGACTTCTTCTGTGGGTCGTCGCTCGATCCTTCGTGTTGGAGCGCGGCATAGATTTCGCGTTTCGACTTCAGCCCATGCTTGGTTTTCAGGTCTTTCAGGATGCCGTGCCAATTGCGGGCCAGGCGCTCGCGTTCGCTTTCCCTGGTAAAGCGGTGCGTCTTTAGCCCATCGGCGAGCTTCTTCAACGCCCGTTCGCGTGGGTCTTCGATCGCTAGGTTTTGTCGAAGCCTTGGGTCAAATGGCAGAACATTGCCCATGAAGTCCTCCGTTTGCCTTCAGCGCCGGCCCCGGCGATAGCTCCGGCCACGCCGCCCGCGCAGAAGCTTGCAGGCGGTGACGATGCCGCCGTTGTCGTCGAGGATCAGGGCATGCCGGCGCAATGCTTCGAGCAGCGCCGGGCTCAAGCCCTCGGCGCGAAGCCCGCTCGCCTGATCCCGGCTGACCGAGATGGCGACGCAGCCCCCGCCGACCGGGCGCTCCCGGTCCGAGGCGGCGATTATCATGGCGATCAGCGCCTTGCCGATCCCGCGCGCCTTGGCGCGGCGCTCCGCGTGTCGGGTCCAAGTCCAGTGACAGGCATGTTCAAACCAAGATCGGTCCATGGTGACCTCCTTCGCTGCCCGAAATTGATACCTGAAGGTTTCGGCGGCGACAATCTTGATTTACGAAATAATATACGATATAATGATAGCGTAAAATACGATAGTTTCGACATACTTCTTGCGATGCCACTTTCAGCAAACGCAACACCAGCATAATGATCTGCTGTCCCATAACCAGCCAAATCAAGGGCTATCCGTTTGAGGTCGCGATCATCGGCGATGGGCTGGGCGCGGTTCTCGCTGACCAAGTCAAGAGCCTGGATTGGCGCGCGCCGCGCCAAGCGCAGGGGCCGCCAGCCCGGCCGAGCTTTCGGAGGTTCCCGCCAGGCTGCGCGCGCTCATCGGTTAGGGTTGGCCCATCCCGGTTCCCCCGAACTTCTTGCGCCTCGCCAGCGCGCTGTCGGCGCTTTATCCTGGGCCGGCCAAGGAAAAAAGCGGCTTCTGGGCGCGATGCTGCTGGCAATGCCGAGATGCCGGGGAGGGGGTGTATCGATGCGAGGATCGAAGGCCGAACGCACGATCGCCGAGATGACGAGGCGGATCGTCAGGCAATTCCACCCCGAGCGGATCATCCTGTTCGGTTCCCATGCGCGCGGCACGGCCGGCCCCGACAGCGACGTGGACCTCCTGGTGGTGATGCCCGTCATAGGCTCGAAGAGCGAAATGCAACTGGAGATTCGCAGGGCGCTTCGCGGCATTCGGGCGCCTGTCGATATTGTCGTGAGCACGCCGGAGGAGTTCGAATGGCGCCAGGAGGTCGTGGGGACCATCGAGTACCCGGCTGCGATCGAAGGCAAGCGGCTCTATGCCAGATCCTGAGAAGATCGCGATTGTCGTCTCGGAGTGGGTCGCGAAGGCGGAAAATGACCTGACCAACGCCGCGCATACTCTCAAACTGGGGAAGGACTGCCCGACGGATACCGTGTGCTTCCACGCCCAGCAGGTCGTCGAGAAATATTTGAAGGCGTTGCTAACCTTGCACGGACTCCCGTTTCCTAAGTGTCTGTCCGAAGAGTTCTTGAATCGTTCGAATCACTTGTGATTCAATGATGGTAGCCTGATTCGCGGGAGCTACCCATGTGGACCAACGAAAATCGTGGACGTTACGACCGCAGCAAGTTGCGATATCCGAGCGA
>CAZIUB010000007.1:0-5810 GCA_964542425.1 uncultured Rhodospirillaceae bacterium
TCGCTCGGATATCGCAACTTGCTGCGGTCGTAACGTCCACGATTTTCGTTGGTCCACATGGGTAGCTCCCGCGAATCAGGCTACCATCATTGAATCACAAGTGATTCGAACGATTCAAGAACTCTTCGGACAGACACTTAGATTAACGTTGGGACACTAGTGGAACCAAATAAGAATTATGGAATTCTTGCCAGCCTTCGCCGCGCCGTTCATGCTCGGTTCATTCACATTGGAGTAAATGAACGATCATGTTCGAGAAAGTCCCGACCCGATTTCGATCCCTGCCGCAATGGGCGGGTTCGAAACGCCGTCTCCTGCTGGCGAGCCTTGTCGGCTGCCTCGCCCTGATGCTCCCCGGGCCCGTTGCAATGGAACTCTCGGCCGATAGCTGGGCCGATGGTTCAAACAGCGGATCGGGCGGCGGTGGGTCACGCAATGGTGAACGCGGCGATTCCAAAGGCGGCGAGGGTGGCAATTCCACCAATTCCAAGGGCAGCGATTCGGACGGCGGCGAGGGCGGCGATTCCGACGGCGGTGACGGCGGTGATTCCGACAGCGGTGACGGCGGTGATTCGGACGGCGGCGAGGGTGGTGACGGCGATTCCGGAAGCGACAATTCCGGAAGCGGCGGATCGGGCGGTGGCGATTCGGACGGCGGTGACGGCGGTGATTCGGACAGCAGCGAGGGTGGTGACGGTAACGATTCCAGTGGCCGCAGCCGGTCGGGAACGAATGACGATGGCGATGTGAACGAGAACGGCACCGACGACGAGGCGGAGCGCGCGCTGGATCTGCGAGAATCCGGGAAGATCAAGCCGCTCGGCCAAGTCTTTGCCATCGCCGAGCGCAAGTTCCTGGCCAAGGTCATCGGCTCGGCGCTGATCGAGACTCCCGGCCTGGGATCGGGATGGCGTTACGATTTGCGCGTGCGCACCGGCGATGGAAAGGTACAGGAGGTCAGCTATGACGCCGGGTCTGGGGCCCTGGTGGAGATCGACGGCCTTCCGGCGGAGTAGATATTGAAGATTCTGCTGGTCGAAGACGACGAAAATCTCGGTCATCAAGTGGCATCGGCCCTGAAGGCCGTCGGCTACGTCGTCGAACGCGCCGCCGACGGCGAGGAAGGCCACTACCAGGGAGAGATCAACGATTTCGACGCGGTAATCCTCGACTTGGGACTGCCGAAGATCGACGGCGCCGAGGTGTTGCGTCGCTGGCGGCAAACCGGGCGCGACATGCCGGTCCTGATCCTGACCGCCCGCGACCGTTGGAGCGAGAAGGTGGCCGGGTTCGATGCCGGCGCCGACGATTATGTGGCCAAGCCCTTCCACATGGAGGAATTGCTGGCGCGGCTGCGGGCGCTGATACGGCGCAACAGCGGCCAGGCCTCGCCGATCCTTCTCAGCGGTCTGGTGCGGATGGATACCAGGAACTCGGCGGTGACCTGCGAGGGAAATCCGGTCTCGCTGACCGCCTTCGAATACCGGCTGCTGCGCTATTTGATACACCACGCCGGCCAGATCGTCAGCCGCGCGGAGATCATCGATCACATCTACGAACAGGATTTCGATCGCGATTCGAACACCGTCGAGGTGTTCATCGGCCGGCTGCGCCGGAAACTGGCGCCGAACGCGATCGAGACCGTTCGCGGCCAGGGTTATCGCATGTCGGCCAGGCAGGCGATCGAAGCCGGCGCGCCATGAAATCCGGCTTTTGGCCTAGTAGCCGCCGTCGCCGATGGCTGATTCGATCAAGATGACCCCGCCGATACAATCCGGCGGGTACTATCATTTGATCCCTTGGGCCAACTTTCGCGGAACCATCGGTGCATTTCATGGATCACGCTTTTTCGAAGGTTGGCACGAGCCGGTTCGATTCAGGATCCCTCACCTTTCGATTGATTGCATCGGCGGCGATCCTCAGCACGGTGGCGCTGATCGTCACCTTCTTTTTGCTGAATGCGCTGTTCGAGCAACATCTGAAGCGCTCGCTCGACGCGGAATTGTCTGGCCAAATCGATGAACTCGCGGCCTCGGTGCGCGAGGCCTCCGGGAATGGCATCGAAATCGCCTATGACGGCGAGCCGGAAAAGTTCCGCCGGGAACTCTCCGGCCATTACTGGCAGATCGTGGGGGACAGCGGATCCTTGATCCGGTCGCGATCGCTGTGGGATGCAAGGCTACCTGGTCTCGTGGGCACGATCTCGCCCGGCTCCGTGCGTCATAGCGACATCGCCGGACCGCGTGGCGAACTGCTGCGCCTTGTCCAGCGCTCGCTCGCCTTTCCGGCCGCCGGTCGGGTCCTCGATTTCTCGGTGGCCAGCGACCTGGCGCCAATCACTCAATCGATCGATCAATTCAATCGCATCCTGGCTCTGGCGCTCGCGGCGCTGGGCACTTGCCTCATCCTGGCGACTCTGGCGATGGTGCGGTTTGGGTTGAAGCCCTTGCACCGGATCGGGGCGGAACTGGCACGGATCAGGGCTGGCCAAGGCCGCTATCTGACGGGGCGGCTGCCAAGCGAGATCCAGCCGCTGGCCGTCGAACTCAACGCCTTGGTCGATCACCACGAATCGATCATTCAACGCGCGCGTGCCCAGGCCGGCGATCTGGCGCATGCGCTGAAGACGCCGCTCGCCATTTTGCGCAACGAATTCGAGGGCGCGGCGACACCGGACCGGCGGCTGGCGCTCGCGCAATTGCAATCGATGTCCGATGCGATGCAGCGCCATCTGGCGCGCGCGCAGGCGGCCGGGAGCCGGGGCGTGCTCGGCACAAGGGCCGAATTGCGCCCGATCGTCGAGGCGCTCGCCCGCACCCTGCCCAAAATGGCGCCGGATCGGGCGATCGCCATCGAATGCGATCTCGGGGCGCGGCCGCTTTTCTTCGCCGGCGAGGAACAGGATTTGGGCGAGCTCCTGGGCGTACTCATGGAGAACGCCTGCAAATGGGCGAATTCCCGGGTTTGGGTGAGGGCCTCGCCGGCCGGGCAGCGGCTCAACATCGCCATCGCCGATGATGGGCCGGGCATCCCGGCCGAACAGCGCGCCGCTGCCTTGAGCCGCGGCGGCCGCCTCGGTCAGGGGGTTTCCGGCAGCGGCCTGGGCCTCGCCATCGCCCAGGACTTGGCGCAGCTCTATCAGGGCACGATCACGCTTGGCCATGCGCTGGAAGGCGGGCTCCTGGTCGAGGTCAATCTCCCCGCAGCCTAAATGGCCGCCCTTTCCCGCTCCGGCGTGAGCCCCTCCCGGCCTATTGCGCCCGCACCTTAACGTAGCTCCCCGGGGCGGGCTCGATCGGTTTAAGTTTGGCCCCGCCGGGCTTGCGGGCGGCCACCTTGCCGTCGGCGAAATCCGCCACCCATCGCTGCCAATCGCTCCACCACGAACCGGGATGGGCCTGGGCGCCCGCCATCCACAGATCGGAATCGGCCGGATAGGATTTCAGGCTCTCGTTGGTCCAGTAATTGTATTTTGTCGCCGCCGGCGGGTTGACCACGCCGGCGATGTGGCCTGATGCCGCCAGCACGAAGCGGACCGGCCCGGCATAGAGCTGGGTCGCCGCGTAGGTCGATTTCCACGGCGCGATGTGATCTTCCTTCGCCGCCATGATGAAGGTCGGGACCTTGATCTTCGAGAGATCGATCTTGACCCCGTCCAATTCGATGCCGCCCGGTTCGCTCAGCAAATTCTTCTGATACATGGTCCGCAAATAGAAGCTATGCATCGCCGCTGGCATCCGCGTCGAATCCGAGTTCCAATAGAGGAGATCGAACGGAAACGGCTCCTTGCCCAGGAGATAATTGTTGATGACGAAGGACCAGATGAGATCGTTGGCGCGCAGCATGTTGAAGGTGTTGGCCATCTCGGCGCCTTCGAGATAGCCGGTCTCGTTCATCCTGTTCTCGAGCGCATCGAGCTGCTCCTCGTCGATGAAGACGCTGAGCTCGCCCGCTTCCGCGAAATCGACCATCGCGGCGAGAAAAGTGGCGCTGGCGATTTTCTGTCCGTTCTTGCGCGAAGCCAGATAGGCAAGCGTGCAGGCGAGCAGGGTCCCGCCCAGGCAATAGCCCACGACATTGACGCTCTTCTCGCCGGTAGCCTTCTCGATCGCCTCAATCGCCGCCAGCGGTCCTTCCAGCATGTAATCGGCGAAGGTTTTCCCGGCGAGTTTTTGGTCCGGATTGACCCAGGAGATCACGAACACGCTGTGTCCCTGGTCGATTGCCCATTTGACGAGCGAGTTCGAAGGCTTGAGGTCGAGAATGTAGTACTTGTTGATCCATGGCGGAATGACGAGCAGCGGCCGCTTCGCCACCTCCGCCGTACCGGGCTCGTACTGCAAGAGCTGGATCAGTTCGTTTTGATAGATGACCTGACCCGGGGTGTTGGCGAGGTTGCCGCCAACCTCGAAGGCGTCGAGGTCGGTCATCTTGATCGACAACTTTCCGTTGCCGCGATCCAGATCCTCGAGCAGATTCTGCAGCCCCTTGACCAGGTTTTCGCCCCGGCTCTCGATGGTGGCGCGCAGGACTTCCGGATTGGTCAGCACGAAATTGCTGGGCGCCATCGCATCGACGAACTGGCGGGTGTAGAAATCGATCTTGCGCGCGGTCTTGTCCTCCAGCCCCTCCACCTTGCTTACGGTCGATTGAAGCCAGCGCGCGGTCAGAAGATAGGATTGCTTGATGAAGTCGAAGACCTGGTTGTCCTGCCAAGCGGCGTCCTTGAACCGTCGGTCGTCGGCCGCTGGGTGGATCACCGGTTCGTGGTCTTGGCCCATCATGCGCCTGGCGGTCGATTGCCACAGGTTCATGTAGTCCTGCCACAAGTTGAGATTGGCCTCGACCAGCTTGCCCGGGTCGCTCATCAGGCGCTGGGTCATCTCCATGAAGGCGCGCCCGACGTTGCTTGGATCCAATCCGCCGGCACCCTCGAAATGGTTGCGCGAAAGGAAATCCGCCACCAGTTTCCGCGATTGCTCGGCTATCTGCCCCATCGCCACGGACCAGGCTTCGGGGTCGATGTTCTGTCCGTTTGCGCCGGGCTTTTCGGCCATCGCCGCTCCTCGAGGTTTCCTCAGTATTCGCAATGGGTTGCATCGTGGCGAAAATGGCCATCGACGCCCATCGTCATCTGTTATAGTACCCCATGCCAGGAAACGCGCATCGCGTCAAATCGACGACGATCAGGGGTGGCGGTCGCGTAAATTTCGGGAGCAAGGGATCGTGTCGCCGCAAAACGCGAAGCGAAATTGGCGTCCGGTGGGCGCGCCATGGGCCGCGTTAGTCGGGCTGCTGGCTCTTGCCGGGTGTTCCTGGGGCGATGATCCGCTGGAGGAGCCCCAGCCCTTGCCGGCCGAAGCCACCTATCCCGACATCAACACCGTGCCGACGGATCGGCCGCAACCAATCATCCTGGATATCTTCTCGGCACCCCAGGGATTGAAGGCCGACACCGCCAATGCCGACCATTCGGGGGAATTGACGGGCGGTCCGACTTCCAGCGCTGACCCGCCAGCGCCACCGCCGCCTCCCCCACTGCCCGAACCCGTGGCCGAACCGTCGGCCGATCCCGCCCTCGAACCGGCCATCGATCCGGCGATCGAGCCCACCGAAGCCGAGCAGAGTCGAGCACCCGCCCCGATCGGCGCGCCATTCGGCTAGAATTCCTAAGGAGCCTCTGATTTAATCGCTTGCACTTGATTTGTCATTCTGATTCAAGTGATTCGAGTGTTTTTGGGAGGAAACCATGCGCCAGAAGACATTTTCGAGTTTGGGTTTTGAAATTCATGGCAAGCAGACGCGCCGGC
>CAZIUB010000008.1:0-68287 GCA_964542425.1 uncultured Rhodospirillaceae bacterium
GATGGTGATGCCGGGCGACAACGTGTCGATGGAGGTGAATCTGATCGTGCCCATCGCCATGGACGAGGGCCTGCGCTTCGCCATCCGCGAGGGCGGCCGAACCGTGGGCGCCGGCGTCGTCGCCAGCATCATCGAATAGAACGCGCGCGAAAACGGCCCGGCACAGCGATAACGAAGGACCAGCAGGCATGGACCACCAAAGCATCCGCATCCGACTGAGGGCATTTGATCATCGCGTGCTCGACCAGTCGATCGTCGAGATCGTGACCACGGCGAAACGGACCGGCGCCCAGGTGCGGGGCCCGATTCCCCTGCCGACCCGGATCGAGCGCTTCACCGTCAATCGCTCGCCCCACGTGGACAAGAAAAGCCGCGAGCAGTTCGAAATGCGCACCCACAAACGGCTGCTGGACATCGTCGATCCGACGCCCCAAACCGTGGACGCGCTGATGAAGCTGGATCTCGCCGCCGGCGTCGATGTCGAGATCAAACTGAAAAGTTGAGGGAGCGGCCACCATGCGCACCGGATTGATCGCCCGCAAGCTCGGCATGTCGCGAATCTTCGCCGAGGACGGCGCCCATGTGCCGGTCACGGTGCTGAAGGTGGATTCCTGCCAGGTGATCGATGTCCGCACCGATGAGAAGCACGGCTACACCGCATTGCAGCTCGGCGTGGGCAAGGCCAAGGCGAAGAATGTCGGCAAGGCCATGCGCGGCCATTTCGCCAAGGCCAAGGTCGAGCCCAAGGCCAAGCTCGCCGAATTCCGGGTATCCAAGGATGGGCTCCTGGAAATCGGCGCCGAGTTGAGCGCCAGCCATTTCCTGCCGGGCCAGTTCGTGGACGTGGTCGGCACCACCATCGGCAAGGGCTTCGCCGGATCGATGAAGCGCTGGAATTTCCGCGGCCTGCGCGCGACGCACGGCGTATCCGTCTCGCATAGGAGCCACGGCTCGACCGGCAACCGGCAGGACCCCGGCCGCACCTTCCCCGGCAAGAAGATGGCCGGCCATCTTGGGGTGGAGCGGGTCACGACGCAGAACCTGAAGGTGGTTTCGACCGACGAGGAAAACGGCCTCATTGTGATCAAGGGCGCCATCCCCGGCCACGATGGGTCCTATGTGCTGGTCAGCGACGCCGTCAAGCGCGCCGCACCCAAGGATGTGCCGTTTCCGGCGGCGCTCCGCGCGAAGTCTGCATAGTGCTAACTTTCGAACAAGGGTGATCCATGAACCGCGACCATGTTTCCACGAAAGTTGGCACATGTTATCCAATGATAGTACTCGCCGGCGCGCACCGCCGAGATCGTCTCGCCGATTCACCCATCGGCGACGGCGAGTACTAACGCGGCGGGAAGAACGGGGAAATTGGATCATGAAGCTGCCAATCACCGACATCGACAGCAGACAATTGGGCGAGGTCGAAATCGATGATTCCGTGTTCGCCGATATTTTCGGTCGCGAAGTGCGCAAGGATATCCTGGCCCGGGTGGTCAATTGGCAATTGGCGAAGCGCCGCCAGGGCACGCACAAGACCAAGGAAATCGGCGACGTTTCCGGCACCACCAAGAAGCCCTACAAGCAGAAGGGCACCGGCAACGCCCGCCAGGGCAGCCTGCGCAGCCCGCAATTTCGCGGCGGCGCCATCATCTTCGGCCCCCATCCCCGCAGCCATGCCCACGATCTGCCCAAGAAGGTGCGCAAGCTCGGCCTGAAGAATGCGCTCTCGGCCAAGCAGAAGGACGGCAAGCTGGTGATCTGGGCCGGCGCCAAGTCGAGCGGCAAGACCAAGGAGCTGAACGCGAAGCTGCAAAAGCTGGGCTGGGGCTCGGTGCTGGTGATCGATGGCCCGCTGGTGGACGAGAACTTCGCGCGCGCCGCCCGCAACATTCCCAATTTCGACGTTCTGCCCCAGCAGGGCGCCAACGTCTATGACATCCTCCGCCGCGACACCCTCGTCTTGACCAAGGGTGCGGTGGAACACTTGGTGGAGCGATTGAAATGAGCGGCGCGCGATCGATGGGCAAACCGGTCGTCAAGCTGAGCGAGGGGGCGATGTACGAGATGATTCGCCGCCCGGTGATCACCGAGAAGAGCACGCTTGGCTCCCAGCACAACCAGGTCACCTTCAGGGTGCCGCTGGACGCCAGCAAGCCCGAGATCAAGGCCGCCATCGAAGGCGTCTTCAAGGTCAAGGTGAAGGCCGTGAACACCCTGCGCGTGGAGGGCAAGTCCAAGCGCTTCCGGGGTATCCCCGGCAAGCGGCCGGATTACAAGAAAGCGGTGGTGACGCTCGCCGAGGGCCACACCATCGACGTGGCGACGGGAGTCTAGGTCATGGCGCTCAAATCCTACAAGCCTACCTCGCCTGGCATCCGCCAGCTGGTCATCGTCGATCGCTCGGAATTGCACAAGGGCAAGCCGGTCAAGGAACTGACCGAGGGCCTGCGCAAGAGCGGCGGGCGCAACAACCACGGCCACCTGACCGCGTTCCGCAAGGGCGGCGGGCACAAGCGGCGCTACCGCCTGGTCGATTTCAAGCGCGGCCGTTTCGACAGCCCGGCCACGGTCGAGCGGCTGGAATACGACCCCAACCGCACCGCGTTCATCGCCCTCATCCGCTACGAGGACGGCGAGCAGAGCTATATCCTGGCGCCGCAGCGGCTGAAGTCGGGCGATGTGGTGGTCTCCGGCGAACGAGTGGACGTGAAGCCCGGCAACGCCATGAAGCTGAAGAGCATCCCGGTCGGAACCATCGTGCACAATGTCGAATTGAAGCCCGGCAAGGGCGGGCAGATGGCGCGCGCCGCCGGCACCTTCGTCCAACTGGTCGGCCGCGAACAGGGCCGAGCGCTCCTGCGCATGTCGTCTGGCGAGGTGCGCATGGTCCAGTCCGAGTGCATGGCGACGATCGGCGCGGTTTCCAATCCGGATAACCAGAACGTGGTCCTCGGCAAGGCCGGGCGCTCGCGTTGGCTCGGGATCCGCCCCTCGACCCGGGGCATCGCCATGAACCCGGTCGATCACCCGCATGGCGGGCGCACCAATGGCGGCATGCACTGGGTGACACCGTGGGGCATTTCGACCAAGGGCCACAAGACCCGGCAAAACAAGAAAACGGACGGCATGATCCTGCGCCGCCGTCACGCCAGCAAGTAGGGAGATCCGATCCATGACCCGATCGGTTTGGAAGGGCCCGTTCATCGACGGTTTTCTGCTGCGCAAGGTGGATTCCGTGCGCGCCTCGGGCCGCAGCGAGATCATCAAGACCTGGTCCCGGCGCTCGACCATCCTGCCGCAATTCGTGGGCGTGACCTTTGGCGTGCATAACGGCCGCAAATTCCTGCCGGTACTGGTGACCGAGAACATGATCGGGCACAAATTCGGCGAGTTTTCGCCCACGCGCACGTTCAGCGCCCACACCGGCGACAAGAAAGTGAAGAAGGAGTAGGCGATGAGCAAGGCAAAGACGCCGCGCGCGCTCAAGTCGAACGAGGCGACGGCCATCGCCTCGGTCATCCAGGCCTCTCCGCGCAAGGTCAACCTGGTGGCCGGCATGATCCG
The DNA here is from genome assembly GCA_964542425.1 of uncultured Rhodospirillaceae bacterium. GTDB lineage: Bacteria > Pseudomonadota > Alphaproteobacteria > Dongiales > Dongiaceae > Dongia_A. The sequence continues at coordinate 3,562 of CAZIUB010000008.1, forward strand.
GGGCTTGGGCGCGCAACCGGCGCTGGCGGCACTCGGCTTCTCGAAGCGCCGCTCGGCCAACGACGTGAAAAAGGTGCTGCAGGCGGCGATCGCCAACGCCGAGAACAACCATCAGCTCGACGTCGACCGGCTCTATGTCGCCGAGGCCCATGTCGGGCGCGGCCTCAAGCTGAAGCGCTTCCATGCCCGGGCGCGCGGCCGGGGCGCGCGGGTGGTAAAGACCTGGAGCAATCTGACGGTGGTGGTTCGCGAGCGCGAGGAGAAGGTTTAGATGGGACAGAAGGTCAATCCGATCGGGCTCAGGCTCGGCATCAACCGCACCTGGGATTCGCGCTGGTACGCGCGGCGCGATTTCGCCAATTTGCTGCACGAGGATCTGCGGCTGAAGAAGTTCTTGAATCAGCGCCTGGCCCAGGCCGGGGTGTCGCGGATCGTGATCGAGCGTCCGGCGAAGAAGGCGCGCATCACCATCCACACCGCGCGGCCGGGAGTGGTCATCGGCAAGAAGGGCGCGGACATCGAGGTCTTGCGCCGCGAATTGGCCAAGCGTACCGGCTCCGAGGTCAGCCTCAACATCGTCGAGATCAGGAAGCCCGAGATCGATTCCAGGCTGATCGCCGAGAACATCGCCCAGCAATTGGAGCGCCGGGTGGCGTTCCGCCGGGCCATGAAGCGGGCCGTGCAATCGGCGATGCGTCTTGGCGCGCTCGGCATCCGTATCAATTGCGCCGGCCGGTTGGGCGGGGCCGAGATCGCGCGCGTGGAATGGTACCGCGAGGGCAGGGTGCCCTTGCACACGCTTCGGGCCGAGATCGATTACGGCGAAGCCATCGCCAAGACCACGTACGGCACCTGCGGGGTCAAGGTCTGGGTGTTCAAGGGCGAGATCCTGGCCCACGACCCGCAGGCCAGCGAACGCCGGGCCATCGAATCGCACCAGCCGAACCGCTGATCAAGGCCATAAGGAAGACAGACCATGCTTTCGCCAAAAAGAACCAAATTCCGCAAGGCGCACAAGGGCCGCATCCGAGGGCCCGCCAAGGGCGGCACCGCGCTCGCCTTCGGTGCCTATGGGCTGAAGGCAATCGAGCCGGCACGGGTGACGGCGCGCCAGATCGAGGCGGCGCGCCGCGCCATTACCCGGCACATGAAGCGCATCGGCAAGGTGTGGATTCGGATCTTCCCCGACGTGCCGGTGAGCCGCAAGCCCGCCGAAGTGCGCATGGGCTCGGGCAAGGGCACGCCGGAATTCTGGGTCTGCCGCGTCAATCCCGGCAAGATCATGTTCGAGCTGGATGGGGTCAGCAAGCAATTGGCCCATGAGTCGTTCGCGCTGGCCGCCGCCAAGCTGCCGATCAAGACCCGGGTGGTCGCTCGCCTCGGCACCGAGCACGCGTAGGGAGGGTCGGGGAACATGAAAGCGGAAGAACTGCGCATCAAGACCCCGGATCAGCTGAACGCCGATCTGGTCGCGCTCAAGAAGGAAGCGTTCAACCTGCGCTTCCAGCGGGCCAGCGGGCAATTGGCGAACACCGCGCGGGTGCGCGCGGTCCGGCGCGATATCGCGCGCATCGAGACTTTCCTTGGCCAGAAGGCGCGGGCGAAAGTCAGTGCCTGACGGACAGGAAAACAGGAGATAAAGACATGCCTCGGCGAGTGTTGCAGGGCACGGTGGTCAGCGACAAGAACGACAAGACGGTCATCGTCGCGGTCGAGCGTCGCGTCATGCACCCGGTCTACAAGAAGTTCATCCGCCGCTCCAAGCGCTTCGCGGCGCATGACGCGGCCAATCATTGCAAGGTGGGCGACGTGGTCACGATTCGCGAATGCCGACCCTTGTCCAAGTCCAAGCGCTGGGAAGTGGTGGCCGAAACCGCCGCCACCGGCGCCACCGGCGCCACCGGCGCCACCGGCGCCAGTTGAGCAGCGAAAGGTCACGCCCATGATCCAGATGCAGACCAACCTGGATGTCGCCGACAATTCCGGCGCGCGCCGAGTGCAGTGCATCAAGGTGCTGGGCGGCTCCAAGCGTCGCACCGCCAGCGTGGGCGATGTGATCGTGGTGTCGATCAAGGACGCGATCCCGCGCGGCAAGGTGAAGAAGGGCGACGTGCACCAGGCGGTGATCGTGCGCACGGCCAAGGAAATCCGCCGCGCCGACGGCACCTCGATCCGGTTCGACCGCAACGCGGCCGTTCTTATCAGCAAGCAGGGTGAGCCGATCGGGACCCGCATTTTCGGCCCCGTCACGCGCGAACTCAGGGCCAAGAAGTTCATGAAGATCATCTCGCTCGCGCCCGAAGTGCTTTAGGGCCGGGCCGAAGGACCAGGATCGGGTACGGAAGATGGCGACCAAGCTGAGGGTTAGGAAGGGCGACCAGGTGGTGGTGATCACCGGTCGCGACAAAGGCAAGAGCGGCGAGATCCTGCGGGTGCTGCGGGCGGAGAACCGCGTGGTGGTCCGGGGCGTGAACGTGGCCCAGCGCCACCAGCGCCAGACCGCCAGGGAGCCAGGTGGGATCGTGCCCAAGGAATTGTCGATCCACGTCTCCAACGTGGCGCTGATCGACCCCAAGACCAAGCGGCCGACCCGGGTCGGCTACCGGATGGACGGCGAGCGCAAGATCCGCTTCGCCCGGCGTTCCGGCGAAGCGATCGATTGAGGGAGCGATAGGATGGCGGCCCGCCTGAAGGAGCATTACGAGAATGTCCTGCGTCCGGCGCTGATGCGGGAATTCGGCTACGTCAACAAGCTGCAGGTGCCACGGCTGGAAAAGATCGTGATCAACATGGGCGTCGGCGAAGCGGCGGCCGATGCCAAGAAGATCAATATCGCGGTCGAGGAATTGGCGGCGATTTCCGGACAGAAGCCGGTCGTGACCAAGTCGCGCAAGTCGATCGCCGTCTTCAAGCTGCGCGAGGGCATGAACATCGGCGCCAAGGTGACGCTCCGGCGCCAGCGCATGTATGAGTTCCTCGATCGCCTGATCACCATCGCGCTGCCCCGGGTCCGCGATTTCCGTGGCGTCAGCCCGAAGAGCTTCGATGGCCGCGGCAATTTTTGCCTCGGGCTCAAGGAGCAGCTGGTGTTTCCGGAGATCGACTACGACAAGGTCGACAAGACACGCGGCATGGACATCGTGATCGTGACCACCGCCAGGACCGACGCCGAGGCGAGGGCCCTCTTGAAGGGCTTTCAGATGCCCTTCACGGCTTGATCGCGAAGGGTCGGAGGAGACCGATATGGCCAAGACGAGCTCGATCGAACGCAACAAGAAGCGGGAACGCCTGGCGAAGAAATTCGCCGTCAAGCGCGCCCGTCTCAAGGCGGTCGCCAACAACGAGAATCTCCCGATGGAGGACCGCTTCGCGGCGCGCCTGAAGCTGGCGGAATTGCCGCGCAATTCGTCCAAGACGCGAATCAGGAACCGCTGCGAATTGAGCGGCCGGGCGCGTTCGGTGTATCGCAAGTTCCGCCTGTCGCGCATCGCGCTCCGGGATTTGGCCTCGAGCGGCCAGATCCCCGGCGTGATCAAGGCGAGCTGGTAACGGAGGATCGAGGACATGTCATTGAGTGATCCATTGGGCGACATGCTGACCCGCATCCGCAACGGACAAAAGGCGCGGATGCCCTCGGTCATATCGCCGGCCTCGCGGCTGCGCTGCAACGTGCTCGAGGTGCTGAAGCGCGAGGGTTACATCCGGAACTACTCGGTCGGCACCAACGGCCAGGGCGGCGAGATCGTCATCGAGTTGCGCTACCACGAGGGCGAGCCGGTGATTCGCGAGATCAACCGGGTGTCGACGCCGGGCCGGCGGGTCTATTCGAAAATCGCCGATCTGCCGCGCTACTACAACGGGCTCGGTATCTCGATCCTGTCGACGCCCAGAGGCGTGATGTCGGACAACGACGCCCGCAGCGCCAATGTGGGCGGCGAAGTCCTGTGCCGCGTGTTCTGACGGGAGTGCGTTGACCATGTCTCGAGTTGGCAAGAATCCAGTCGCGATCCCGCCGGACGTCTCGGTCGAGGTGGGCGGCGGCGTGGCCAGGGTGAAGGGCAAGCTGGGGGCACTCGCGCTCTCGATCGCCTCCGAGGTCGAGGTTTCGGTGGAGGACGGCAAGGTGTGGGTGAAGCCCCGCGCCCAGAGCCAGCGCGCGCGGATCGTGTGGGGCACGACACGCGCCAATCTGCGCAACATGGTCGAGGGCGTGAGCAAGGGCTACAGCAAGAACCTGGAGATCAACGGCGTCGGCTATCGGGCGTCGGTGCAGGGCAAGAACCTGCATTTGCAGCTCGGCTACAGCCACGATGTGCTTTTTCCGATCCCAGACGGCATCACCGTCAAGTGCGAGAAGCCGACCTCGATCCTGGTCAGCGGCTTTGATCGCCAAAAGGTGGGCCAGGTGGCCGCCGAGATCCGCGCCTTCCGGCGGCCCGAACCCTACAAGGGCAAGGGCATCAAATACGATTCCGAGACCATCTTGCGCAAGGAAGGCAAGAAGAAGTAGGGAACCGCCAAAGGGAACCGCCAAAGGGAACCGCCATGTCTAGGATCAAGGAAATGTTCGCCCGCCGCCAGAAGCGGGCCCGCTATCAGATCCGGCGCAAGGGTCACGGCAGGCCGCGCCTTTCGGTGTTCCGGTCGAGCCTGCATATCTACGCCCAGATCATCGACGACGCCAAGGGCGAGACCTTGGCGGCGGCATCCTCGATCGAGGGCGATCTCAAGGGTAAGCTGAAGAAGGGCTCCAACATCGCCGCCGCCGCGGAAGTGGGCAAGCTGCTCGCCCAGCGCGCCGTCGCCAAGGGCGTCAAGGAAGTGGTGTTCGATCGCGGTGGCTACCTCTTTCACGGTCGCGTCAAGGCGCTGGCCGACGCCGCCCGCGAGGGCGGGCTGGCGTTCTAGTACCCGCCGTCGTGGGACTGGATGATTCGAGCGAAATGACTCCCCGGGTGCACGCCGGCGGGTACTATCATCGGGTAACATGGGGCCCGACTTTCGTGGATGCGGGAGCTTCTCATCCATCGCGCATTTCCGAAAGTTGGCACTGAGAAGGAAAAAGAGGACATGGCAAAGACCGCGAAATCGGACCGTCGCGACCGCGACCGGGGCGAGCGCTCGCAGGATCCCGAGCTGATCGAGAAGCTGGTCGGCATCAATCGCGTGGCCAAGGTGGTCAAGGGCGGCAAGCGCTTCGGTTTTGCCGCACTGGTGGTGGTGGGCGACGGCAAGGGCCGGGTCGGCCACGGCGCCGGCAAGGCGCGCGAGGTTCCGGAGGCGATCCGCAAGGCTACCGAGAGCGCCAAGCGCCATCTGGTGCGGGTGCCGCTGCGCGAGGGCCGCACGCTGCACCACGACGTGACCGGGCATTTTGGCGCCGGCGCCGTCGTCATGCGCGCCGCCGAAGCCGGAACCGGCATCATCGCCGGCGGGCCGGTGCGCGCGGTGTTCGAGGCCTTGGGCGTCCACGACGTGGTGGCCAAATCGGTCGGCACCTCCAATCCGCACAACATGATCAAGGCGGCCTTCGACGCGCTCAGCCGCTGCAATTCGCCGCGCTCGGTGGCGGCGCGCCGGGGCAAGAAGGTGGGCGAGATCATCGGCCGGCGCGGGCACGAGGCCGAAACGCGCGAGTAGGAGAGATACCGATCATGTCCGGAAAATTGAAGATCACCCAGATCGGCAGCCCGATCGGCCGCAATTCCGATCAGCGCGATACGCTGATCGCGCTCGGGCTGAACAAGCGCCACCGGGCCAAGGTGGTGGCGGACACGCCATCCTTGCGCGGCATGGTGCGCAAGGTCGCGCATCTGTTGGAGGTCGAGGAAGTGAAGTAGCCATTACCCGCCGTCGTGAGACTGGTTGATTCAGCAGTATTTTCCCTCTATTACACGCCGGCGGGTACCACCTATTGGGTAACATGCGGCCCGACTTTCGTGAAGGCACAGGAGCGTTTCGCTCATCACGCTTTTTCGAAAGCTGGCACTGGCGGCTCGCATCCGTCCTCCGGTAACAAAAGGCTCCAGGCATGAAACTCAACCAGCTTTCCGACAATCCAGGCGCGCGCAAAAACCGCACGCGGGTCGGGCGCGGCATCGGCTCGGGCAAGGGCAAGACGGCGGGTCGCGGCGGCAAGGGCCAGACCGCGCGCTCCGGCGTCGCCCTCAAGGGATTCGAGGGCGGCCAGATGCCGCTCTTTCGCCGGTTGCCCAAGCGCGGCTTCAAGAACATCTTTCGGGCACGCTACGTGGTGGTGAATCTGGACCGGCTGCAAACGGCGATCGAGGCCAAGCGCCTGGACGCCTCCAAACCGGTCGATCTGGTGGCGCTGCAAGCGGCGGGGATCGTCAACCACCCGCGCGACGGGATCAGGCTCTTGGGCAATGGCGAGATCAAGGCCAAGCTGACGATCGAGGTCGACGGCGCTTCGAAATCGGCGATTGCCGCCATCGAGAAGCTGGGCGGGTCGGTCATCGTCAGGGCACCGCCGGCGGTTGCGGCCAAGAACGAGGCAAAGAGCGCGGCCAAGGCCAAGAAGACGGCTGACGCAAAGCCGGCAGCCAAGCCCGAAGCCAAGGCGCAGGCCAAGCCCGAAAAAAAGACCGAAGCCAAGACCGAAGCCAAGGCCGAGGGCAAGACCGAGGGCAAGACCGAGGGCAAGGCCAAGGAAAAAGCCAGGCCCAAGGCCCCGGACGTCGCCCTGGAATAGCTGGTGTTCCGTAACCGACATTCCGCTCTCGGGACATGCCGGCCCGGAACACTAGCAAACGGGAATGGCATGTGTTGTGGTTGCAACGGGATTGATTGGGAATCAAATGTCGGAACCACGACACTAGGGAGCACGCCCCATTGCCAATTTTCGAAAACATGTGATCCATGAAACGAACCAACCTCTCCCCGAAAGTTGGCGCAATTCACCCAACGACAATACCCGCCGGCGTGTATCGGCGGGGTCGAATTTCTGAATCATCCCTCGGCGACGGCGGGTACTAGTCATGGCATCGGCGGCCGAACAACTGGCGGCAAACATCAATTTCGGCGCCTTCGCCAAGGCGACCGAGCTGCGCCAGCGGATCTGGTTCACCCTGATGCTCTTGGTGGTGGCGCGGATCGGCGCATATATCCCGCTCCCGGGCATCGACCCGATCGCCTTCGATGCCATCTTCCAGCAACACGCGGGCGGTGTGCTGGGCATGGTCGACATGTTCGCCGGCGGTGCCATCAGCCGGATGACGGTGTTCGCGCTCGGCATCATGCCTTACATTTCCGCCTCGATCATCATGCAATTGATGACCTCGGTCTCGCCGCAATTGGCGGCGATGAAAAAGGAGGGCGAGGCCGGAAGGCGCAAGATCAACCAATATACGCGCTACGGCACCGTGATCCTCGCCCTGGCGCAATCCTTCGGCATCGCCAATGGCCTGCAGAACATGTCTGGCCCCGGCGGCGGCGCGGTCATCGATCCCGGATTCTTCTTCGTGTTCACCTCGGTCGCGACGCTGACCTGCGGCACCATGTTCCTGATGTGGCTGGGCGAACAGATCACCGCGCGCGGCATCGGCAACGGCATCTCGCTCATCATTTTCGCCGGCATCGTCGCTCGGCTGCCAAGCGCGCTCGGGCAATTGTTCGAACAGCTCCGCACCGGATCGGTCAGCGGCTTCTTCGTGCTGTTCATCGCCATCGGCGCCACCGCGGTGGTGACCTTCATCGTGTTCTTCGAGCGCGCGCAGCGCCGGATCATCATCCAATACCCCAAGCGCCAGGTCGGCAACCGCATGTTCGGCGGCGATTCCTCGCATCTGCCGCTGAAGCTGAACTCCTCGGGCGTGATCCCGCCGATTTTCGCCTCGTCCTTGTTGCTGTTGCCGCTGACCGTCGCCACTTTCTTTTCGAGCAGCGCCGATCTGCCGATCTGGGCCCAGACCGTGATCGGCTGGGTCAGCCACGGCCAGCCGATCTATATTTTGTCGTATCTGGGGCTCATTTCGTTCTTCGCCTTCTTCTACACCGCGATCGTCTTCAACCCCGAGGAGACGGCGGAAAACCTGAAGAAATACGGCGGCTTCGTCCCCGGCATTCGCCCGGGCAAGAACACGGCCGAGTATTTCGACTACGTGCTGACTAGGCTGACCGTGCTCGGCGCCGCCTATCTCAGTTTCGTCTGCGTGTTGCCGGAGATCCTGATCGCCCAATACGCGGTGCCGTTCTATTTCGGCGGCACCTCGCTGCTGATCGTGGTTTCGGTGACCATGGATACGGTGGCCCAGGTCCATTCCCACTTGCTCGCGCACCAATACGAGGGATTGATCAAGAAAGCCAAGCTCAAGGGTCGCAGGGGTTAGGCGTGAATCTGATCCTGCTGGGACCGCCGGGCGCGGGCAAGGGCACCCAGGCCAAGCGCCTGACCGAGAAGCATGGACTGGTTCAGCTTTCGACCGGCGACATGCTGCGCGCCGAGGTGGCCTCGGGTTCGGCGCTCGGCCGCGAGGTCAAGCGGATCATGGAATCGGGCCAGCTGGTCCCCGATTCCGTCGTTATCGGCATGATCGACAAGCGCATCGAGCGGCCGGATTGCGCGCGAGGCTTCGTACTTGACGGGTTTCCCCGCACGCTCGCCCAGGCCGAGACGCTGGATCGCATGCTGGCCGGCAAACAGGCGCGCATCGGAACGGTCATCGAAATCGTGGTTGACGAGCCGGCGCTGGTCGAACGGATTTCCGGCCGCTATGCCTGCGCCCAATGCGGCGCGGGCTACCACGACAAGTTCCAACGGCCCAAGCTGGATGGTATCTGCGACCGATGTGGCGGCCGCGAATTCGCCCGGCGCAAGGACGACAACGCCGAAACCGTAAAAGCACGGCTCGTCGCCTATCGCGAGCAGACCGCACCCATCCTCCCCTATTACCAGGGCAAGGGCCTGCTGCGGCATGTGGACGGCATGGCCAAACCCGATCTGGTCGGTATGGAAATTTCCGGAATCATCGCCGCTGTCGCCGCTTAACTAATTGAAAAAGGTCGAAAAATAGAAAAATTTGCAGGGACCGATGACAATTGACGGGCGCGCGAATCGACCTATAATGCGCGCCTCTCGTTCGCCTGGGCTGACCGGGCCGATCGGCTTTGCCCAAGGCAATTCAAGGCTTTAAGGAGACGACAACGTGGCGCGTATTGCTGGCGTCAACATTCCGACGCAGAAACGGGCGGTCATTGCCCTGACCTATATCCACGGCATCGGACCGGCCAAGGCGACGCAAATCTGCGCCAAGGTCGGCATTCCGGCCGAACGGCGCGTGCATCAACTGACCGACGCCGAAGTGGTGCGGATCCGCGAGGTCATCGACCAGGATTTCCAGGTCGAGGGCGATTTGCGGCGCGAAGTGGCGATGAACATCAAGCGGCTGATGGACCTCGGCTGCTATCGCGGGCTTCGCCATCGCAAGGGATTGCCGGTCCGGGGCCAGCGCACCCACACCAACGCCCGCACCCGCAAGGGGCCGTCCAAATCGATCGCCGGCAAGAAGAAATAGCCCGGCGCGGGCGACCCGCGCGGGGATCTCCAGGAACCGAAAGAATCTCATGGCCAAGGCAGCGACAGCGACCAGCGCTACGAGCGCGACCCAGACGCCGGCTCAGCCGGGCGGGCGCGTGCGAAAGCGCGAACGCAAGAACATCAGCGCCGGCGTCGCCCATGTGAACGCCAGCTTCAACAACACCATGATCACCATCACCGACGACCAGGGCAACACCATCGCCTGGTGTTCCTCCGGCTCGCAAGGCTTCAAGGGGTCGCGCAAATCGACCCCCTATGCCGCCCAGGTGGCCGCCGACACCGCCGCCAAGAAGGCGATGGAACATGGCGTCAAGATTCTGGAGGTCGAGGTCAAGGGTCCGGGCGCCGGTCGCGAATCCGCGCTCCGGGCGCTGCAGGCCGCCGGCTTCACCATCACCTCGATCCGCGACGTGACGCCGATCCCGCATAACGGGTGTCGGCCGCCGAAGCGGCGCCGGGTTTAGAGCGGCGGTGCCCTGCCCGATTTCGCGGGCGCGGGGCGCACGATTTCGATCGGCCGCCGGAGAATTCGGAATTGGCCGATCGCCTTTCGACAGGCTTGCAACGGGTGGGAGCGATCGGATGGCTGCCCACCTCTGAAATGAAGGTCGAGAATCGTGATTCAAAAAAATTGGACTGACCTGATCAAGGCGAACAAGAAGATCGACGGCGGCGACGATCCCAAGCGCTTGGCGCATATCGTGCTGGAACCCCTGGAGCCCGGTTTCGGGCTGACGCTCGGCAACGCGCTCCGGCGCATCCTTCTCTCCTCGCTGCACGGCGCCTCGGTGACCGCGATCCACATCGATGGCGTGCTGCACGAATTCTCCTCGATGCCGGGCGTGCGCGAGGACGTGACCGACATCGTCCTCAACATCAAGCAGATCGCGCTCCGGATGGGCGGCGACGGTCCCAAGCGCATGCGCCTGAAGGCCCAGGGACCCGGCGAGATCAAGGCCGGTCAGATCGAGACCGGGCATGATATCGAGATCTTGAATCAGGATCTGGTCATCTGCACCCTCGACCAGGGCGCCAGTCTGAACATCGAGTTCACGGTCAATGCCGGCAAGGGCTATGTCTCCTCCGAGCGTAACCGGCCCGAGGACGCACCCATCGGCCTCATTCCGGTCGACGCCATTTTCTCGCCGGTGCGCAAGGTGTCTTATCGGGTCGAGAACAGCCGCGTCGGCCAGGTCACCGATTACGACAAGCTCTCGATGCAGGTCGAGACCAATGGCGCGGTGACGCCGGAGGACGCGGTGGCCATTGCCGCGCGCATCATGCAGGACCAGTTGCAGTTGTTCATTAATTTCGAGGAACCGAGCCAGATCACCGAGGAATCGAAGGCGGCCGAGCCGCCCTTCAACAAGAATCTGCTGCGCAAGGTGGACGAACTGGAATTGTCGGTCCGATCCGCCAATTGCCTGAAGAACGACAACATCGTCTATATCGGCGATCTGGTGCAAAAGACCGAGGCGGAGATGCTGCGGACGCCGAATTTCGGCCGCAAATCGCTGAACGAGATCAAGGAAGTGCTGGCGCAGATGGGGCTGCATTTGGGCATGGAAATCCCCAACTGGCCGCCCGAGAACATCGAGGATCTGGCCAAGCGCCTGGACGAACCGTTCTAGGGGCCAAGGGAACCCCTGCCTACGCATCCCTCTCCCCCGCTGGCGCCGGAGAGCCGCTCTAGGGCAAGGGATGGCCCGACTTAGCCATCCCTCTCCCCCGCCTGCGGGCGAGAGGTCTTAGGTGAGGGGGCAAGCGATCGTTAGGGCATTATTGTCCCGAGAGCGGAATGTCGGTTGCGGAACGCTAGCAATCGGTCGAGCCACGCCGAACTTCGGCAATGGCCAGGATAAGAGGAGAGGGTAATGCGTCACGGCGTAGGCGGTCGCAAGCTGAACCGCACCTCATCGCACCGCAAGGCCATGTTCAACAACATGGCGGCCGCGCTGATCAAGCACGAGCAGATCAAGACCACATTGCCCAAGGCCAAGGATTTGCGCCCGATCGTCGAGAAGCTGATCACGCTCGGCAAGCGGGGGGGCTTGGCCTCGCGCCGGCGCATCCTCGCCTCGCTCAAGGACAACAAGCTCGCCGAGAAGCTCCTGACCACGCTCGCCGATCGCTACAAGGCGCGGGCCGGTGGCTATACCAGGGTGCTGAAGGCCGGGTTCCGCTATGGCGACATGGCGCCAATGGCGGTGATCGAGTTCGTCGACCGCGATCCCGCGGCCAAGGGTCTGGATTCCGGGCCCAGCCGGAAGGAAGCGGAGACAAGCGGCGAGGCGGCCCAAGCCTGATCGTTGCCAATGCTTTGGCGCGCAAACATTGGGGCGGCCCGATGCCAACTATTAAAAAACACGTGATGCATGAAACACACCCATCGTTTCACGAAAGTCGGGCCGCATATTACTCAATGATAGTGCCCGCCGGCGGGCATCGGCGCGATCAATAGGCTGAACCATTTATCCGCGACGGGTACTGGTTGGCCGCCCTTTTTGCACCCATGTTGATCGCGACAATGAGGGCACCGGAAGCAAGACCCATGGACCGGCGGATCAAGGGAATGATGCGCGCGATGATCGCGGCGCTGCTGGCGCTGCTTCTGGTGGACGCTCCGGCCTGGGCGGAGAGCACGGTGCCGGAATCGCGCGCCGATATCACCTTGAGTTTCGCGCCCCTGGTCAGACAAGCGGCACCCGCCGTGGTCAACATCTACACCCGCAAGGTGATCAAGAGCCAAGCCGGCTCGCCGTTCTTCGACGACCCCTTCTTCCGCCAGTTCTTCGGCGAGGAATTCGGCTTCGGGCGCGAGCGCGAGCGGGTCCAGAACTCGCTCGGCTCCGGCGTCATCGTGGCGCCGGACGGGCTGGTCGTGACCAACAATCACGTCATTGCCGGCGCCGACCAGATCATCGTCGTGCTCAACGATGGTCGGGAATTCGATGCCAAGGTGGTGGCGAGCGAGGAGCGCCTCGATCTGGCGCTGCTGCGGGTGGACGCGATGGGCGAAGCCTTGGCCACCCTGCCGTTCCGCGATTCCGACGAATTGGAGATCGGCGATCTCGTGCTCGCCATCGGCAATCCCTTCGGGGTCGGCCAGACGGTAACCAGTGGTATCGTCTCCGGTCTCGCCCGCACCCAGACCGGGATCAACGATCTCGGGTTTTTCATCCAGACCGACGCGGCGATCAATCCCGGGAATTCCTGCGGCGCGCTCGTTGCCATGGATGGCAGCCTGGTTGGAGTCAACACCGCGATCTATTCGCGCTCCGGCGGCTCGGTCGGCATCGGATTTGCCATTCCCTCGAACATGGTCAAGGCGGTGGTCGATGCCGAGGCGCATGGCGGCAAGCTGGTGCGCCCCTGGGTCGGCATTTCGGGCGAAACCCTCACCGCCGACATCGCCAAGAGCCTTGGCCTGGAGAAGCCGGGTGGCGTCGTGGTCCGGGAACTCCATTCCGACGGCCCGGCCAAGGCGGCGGGAATCCAGCCCGGCGACGTGCTGCTCACGGTCAACGGCAAGCCGATCGCCGATCCGCGCGGCATGGCCTTTCGCCTGGCGACGTTGAAGGTCGGCGATACCGCCACCTTGGCGCTGTGGCGCCGGGGCCAGCGGATCGAGTTGCCGATCGCGTTGGTGGCCGCCCCGCGCGATCCCTTGCCGCGGGAAACCCTGCTCGACGGACGCCAGCCATTGCAGGGCGCGCTGGTCGCCAATTTGTCGCCTTCCCTTGCCGAGGAGCTTTCCATCGATGCCTGGAAGGGCGTGGTGGTGCTCAAGGTGCGGCGTGGGTCATTCGCCAGTGAATTCGGTATCCATCCGGGCGACATCATCGCCGAGGTGAACGGCGCCGCCACACCAATGGTCGCGGATCTGGTAGCGGTCCTGGCAAGTGCCGCGGATACCTGGACCATCGATCTGGTGCGCGACGGCAAGGCGCGAACAATCACGGTCGAATAGCGATGATGGGAATTTTTTGGCATTCCAAGCATCTCGCTCCCTTGCGAACGCGGGGGGAGAGAGGGCACAGGTGAGGGGCAATTCCATTGTTTTGAGAATCGCTATCGGTACGTCTCATGACCAACGATCCACCGAAAGTTGACATTCAGTGACTTCTCTCTTTGAGGCACAGGCGCCAAGACCGCTGGCCGACCGGTTGCGGCCGCGCCTGCTGGAAGAGATCGTCGGCCAGGATCATCTGATCGGGCCCGAGGCGCCGATCGGGCGCATGCTGGCGGCGCGCCTGGTCTCGTCCATGATTCTGTGGGGGCCGCCGGGCTGTGGCAAGACCACGCTCGCCCGGCTGATCGCGGAACGGGTCGATTTCCATTTCGAGATGCTGTCGGCGGTGTTCTCCGGTGTCGCCGATCTGCGCAAGGTGTTCGATGCGGCGCGCCAGCGTCGCACGATGGGCCGCGGCACCCTGCTCTTCGTCGACGAGATCCATCGCTTCAACCGCGCCCAACAGGACGGTTTCCTCCCCTATGTCGAGGACGGCACTATCGTGCTGATCGGCGCGACGACCGAGAACCCGTCCTTCGAACTGAACGCGCCGTTGTTGTCGCGCTGCCAGGTGCTGGTGCTGGAGCGACTGAGGGCGGTGGATTTGGAAACCCTGCTCCGGCGCGCCGAGACACTGATGGGCTACGCGCTGCCGCTCGATGCCCCGGCCCAGCAGGCACTCATTGCCATGGCCGATGGCGACGGACGATATCTTTTCAATCTGGCGGAAGAATTGTTTCGCTTGCCCCCGGAGGTGACGCTCGATCCCGCGCGCCTCGCGCGCGCGGTTCAGCGTCGCGCGCCGCTTTACGACAAGGCGCGGGAAGGCCACTACAATCTCATTTCCGCGCTGCACAAATCGCTGCGCGGTTCGGACGTCGACGCCTCCCTCTATTGGTTCCGGCGGATGCTGGACGGGGGCGAGGACCCTAAGTACATCGCCCGCCGGCTGGTCCGCTTCGCCAGCGAGGATGTGGGCCTGGCCGACCCGCGGGCGTTGACCCAGACCCTTTCCGCTTGGGATGCCTACGATCGCCTGGGCTCGCCGGAGGGCGAATTGGCGATCGCGCAGGCGGTCATGTATCTGGCGATCGCGCCCAAATCCAACGCCGCCTATGTCGCCTTCGGTGCCGCCGATCGGGCGGCGAAGGCGCATGGCTCGCTCACGCCCCCCAAGCACATCCTCAACGCTCCCACCGGCCTGATGAAGGAATTGGGTTATGGCGAGGGCTACGCCTATGACCACGATTCCGAGGAAGGCTTCTCCGGGCAGAACTACTTCCCCGAGGGCATGGAGCGGGAGCAATTCTACCGGCCGGTCGAGCGCGGTTTCGAACGCGAGATCATGAAGCGCCTGGAATATTGGGCCAAATTGCGCCGGCGCCGCTCCGAGGACAGCCAAGACTAGCTGGCACCCGCCGTCACTGATGGCTGAATCGGCGATATTGCCGCGCCGGTGCACGCCCGCGGGTGCTATCACATCGAGATATGTGCCAACTTTCGTGGATACCTCGGACGGCTTCAAGAATGGCGCTTTCTCGAAAGTCGGCACTACCCCACAAATGCAATTTCGAGAGGCAAGCCATGCACAAGGCGAGCTTGTCTGGGTACAATCCCGGGTCTAGGGTTCTCTTAAGTCCAAGCGCGGCCGGTCCAAGGTCGCCGATCCGAGTACCGACATTTACAGGTTTGACGGATGCAGGATTACCTGTCGCCCGAACGCCACAAGGCGGCGTTGCTGACAATTGATGCCCAGCGCGATTTCCTGGTCCCGGGCGCGCCGGCCTCCTTTGGCGGCTCGACGACGACCATCGCGCGGATGCGCCGCCTGGTCGAGAGTTTCCGCGCCATCGGCGCTCCGATTGTGCACATGATCCGGCTCTATCGCTGCAACGGCTCCAATGTCGATCTTTGTCATCGCGCCCAGATCGAAAGCGGCCAGCGCATCGTCATGCCGGGCGCGCTGGGCGCGGAACTGGTTGACGAGCTGAAGCCCGACCCAAGGCTGCGGCTGGAACCCGAACCCCTGCTCGATGGCGGGATGCAGCAGATCGGGACCAGGGAGTGGATCTGCTACAAGCCGCGGCTGTCGGCGTTCTTTCAAACTTCTCTCGAGCAGCATCTGAAGGAACTTGGCGTCTCGACCATCGTCGTTTGCGGCGCCGATTTCCCGACCTCGCCGCGCTCGACCATCTATGCCGCCGCCAACCGCGATTTTCGCATCGTGCTGGCGACCGACGCCGTCTCCGGCGCCAGCGACCCAGGCCTCGACGAATTGGCCCAGATCGGCGCCTATCTGATGACCACGGAAAGGTTGCTCGATTGGCTGCCCAGCAGCCGCGCCGCGGCGTGAGCGGCGTCCAGCAGGTCGAAATCGCGGCCGAGGAAGGCGACCAGCGGCTCGACCGTTGGTTCAAGCGCCGGTTTCCCACGCTCAATCACATTCGATTGGAAAAACTCTTGCGGACCGGTCAAGTGCGCCTCGATGGCGCCCGCGCCAAGGCGGGCGAGCGGGTTCGCGTAGGCCAGATCGTGCGTGTTCCACCACTTGGCGAGGCGCCGAAACCTGTTTCGGGGCCGGCCCCGCCGCCACGCAACGATGCGGCCGACCGGAAATGGCTGCCGATCCTGCGCAAGGCGATCCTGCACAAGGATTCCGACGTGCTGGTGATCGACAAACCGGCCGGGCTTGCGGTACAGGGCGGCTCCGGGCTCGACACCAGCCTGGACGCGCTTCTCGATCATCTGCGCTTCGAAGCCAAGGAGCGGCCGCGCCTCGTGCATCGGCTGGACCGCGATACCTCGGGCGTGCTGGTCCTCGCGCGCAGCACGCAAGCGGCGCGCAAGCTCGCCCAATCCTTCCGCCACAAGAATGCGCGCAAGACCTATTGGGCGATCGTGGTGGGCGTGCCCAAGCCGGCGCGCGGGCGCATCGAGGCGCCTTTGGCCAAGATCATGGGCCCGCGCCGCGAAAGGGTCGAGATCGACGACGATGGCAAGCGCGCGCTCACCTATTATGCCGTGCTCGATCACGCCGGCACCAAGGCCGCGTGGCTCGCGCTGATGCCGGTCACCGGGCGCACCCATCAATTGCGCGCCCATTGCGCGCTTCTCGGCACGCCCATCCTGGGCGACCGGAAATACGGCGACACCGGCACGACCTTGGCGGCAGGCGAAATGGCCAGGATCCCCCATCTCCACGCCAGGCGCATTCGCATCGCCCACCCCTCGAAGGGCTGGCTCGATGTGACCGCGCCCTTGCCCGAGCATATGCGTCGCGCCTCGGCCTTTCTTGGCCTCGAGGCTGGGCGGGACGCCGACCCCTTCGCGGAACTGGAACTAGACCGGGAATGACGCCCGCGCCACACCGCTTGTTCGTATTCGATTGCGATGGCACGCTGGTCGACAGCCAAGCCAACATCGTCTCGATCATGGACGAAGCCTTTTCCCGCCACGGCTTGGCTTCTCCCGGCGCCGGCAGGATCCGCCGCCAGGTCGGGCTCAGTCTCGAACACGCGATCGCCCGTGTCCTGCCGGAGGATTCCTCGGGCGCGCTTGGCGATTTGGTTTCGACCTATCGCGCGATCGCGCGTGATCGCCGCGAGGCCGGCGCCATAGAGGAACCGCTCTATCCCGGCATCCGCGAACTCATAGAGGCGCTCGAGGCCCCGAGCCATTTCCTGGCGGTCGCGACCGGCAAGCACCTAATCGGCCTCGAGCACACGCTCGCCATCCACTCGCTCGCGCATCGGTTTCACTCCCTCCAGACCGCCGACAAATGCCGCGGCAAGCCCGATCCCGACATGGTGCTGAAGGCGATGGCCGAAACCGCGACGCTGCCTGGGGATACCATCGTCATCGGCGATACCACCTTCGACATGGAAATGGCGCGTGCGGCCGGGGCCACCGCCATCGGCGTCGCCTGGGGCTATCACGAGCCTCGGGATCTGGAGGATGCCGGCGCCCATTGCGTGATCGGGCAGCCCCTGGACCTGTTGCGGCAAATCTCGCTGGGCTGACACCAATTCTCTTAGACTCCCTTCACCTTGAGGGGGGAAGGTTGGGGTGGGGGTGGTGCGATCCCGGAGTGATTCGGTGTAGCATTTCGCGTGGCGGCGATCGTGGGGCTGGCGGATGCGGGTCAAGACTTTCCTGGCCGGGTTGTCGATGGCGCTGATCGGCGCCTGCGCGCTCATTTTGACCGCCATCATGGCAACCGACATCGATGCCTTCCGCGAGGCGACCCGTCGTCAGATCGCGGCCTCCTTGGGCCGCGATCTTGAGCTGGGCAAGATCGACATCGCCTTCGGCTGGCCGCTGCTGGTGAGGGGCCGCGATGTGCGCCTCGCCAACCTAACCTGGGCGGGCGAGAATCCGATGGCCCAATTCGACACTCTGGAAGGCGAGATCGACCCCTGGGCGCTGCTGATCGGCGCACTGCGCCTGCGCTCGCTCACTCTGTTTGACGGCCGGATCGATCTGGCGCGGCCAAGGGAAGGGTTTGGAAATTGGATGTTCGATCGCCCGGGCGGCGGGCCGATCCGGTTGCCAGCCTCTCTAATCGGTCTGGAACGCCTGACGCTGCGGCGCGTCGGTATCTTCTGGCACGACGACGGCATCGCAAGCCAGGACAAATTCCGGATCGGCCGGGCCGATGTCACTGTCGCGCCCGATGGCGGGATCGAAGTGCAAGCCATCGGGTCCTGGAACGACAACCCCTACGAAGCGCTGCTCTCGCTGCCGGTCTGGCGCGCCGATCATCCGGCCCCCTTCCGGCCGCGCCTCCAGGGCAAGATCATCGGCGTGGGATTCGATCTTGCGGTGCAATCGATCGAGCTCGACAGGCTCGACGCCTTCGAAGCCGACCTCAAGATCATTGGTCGCACGCTCGCCGATATCGGCATGGCGCTGGGCCTTGATCTGCCGGCAACGCCCGCACTCGATGTGTCGGCGCGGCTGCGGCGGGCGGACGGTATCATGACCATCGACCGGTTGCGCGCCAAGATCGGTCGATCCGATATTGGCGGCAAGATCGTGGTCACCGATCCCGAGGGAAGAACCCGCATCGAAGGCAATCTTGCTTCGAGCCAAATCTTCGCTGCCGATCTACTGCCGATTGGTGGGTCAATGCTAGCGGATTGGATTCGGAATTTCGACGCTGCCATCGATTGGCGGATCGACGCCACGAATTACGGCGGAGTGGGCTTGAAAGGGATTGCCGCCCATATCGAATCCGATCAGGACGTTTTAACGATCGGCGCGCCGCGCATTGCGCTGGGCGAAGGTGGATTCAAATTTAAGGCGCGTCTCGATGCACGGCGATCGGGTGGCGCTCCGAACTGGAAAATCCAAGGCGCGATCGATGGCGCGGAACTAGCGGCCGGAATCGGGCTTTTCGGGCTACCCTTGATCGCCAATGCGCAGGGCACATTCGGCGAATTCGACCTCGCCGGGCCGGGCGCGTCATTGGATTCCTGGCTCGCCGGATTGTCGGGCGCGATCTCTCTTTCCACCGGGCCGGGCGAGGTGACCGCGCAATTCGTGCGTTTCCTGCCATCCTCGGTGCCTACCTTCGATTGCCTGGCCGCGACACTCGCCATCGATCGCGGTCTGGTCGTCGGCCGCGACACGATCATTGATGCGCCGGACAATATCGTGGTCCTGGAAGGGAGCGCCGATCTGCGCGGGGGCATCATCGATGCTCGATCGTTTGCCCTGGCCAAAGGGCAGGGCATGCCTTCGGCCGCGCGCTCGGTCGAAATCAATGGGCCGTTGTCGGCGCCCGAAGCAACGCCCGGTCCCGAGATCGCGATCCCGAAGGATTCTGAATTGGCCAAGCTTGCCGGCGCGGCGGCAAACCCGGAATCGGGCGAAGGCAATTCGTGCCTCGCGCTCGCGGCAATCCGCAAGGCATCGGCCGAATGAGCGGCAAGGGCATGCGCCGGTTCTATCGCCACGCGGCGGCCGGGCAGGCGGCGGGCGGCTGGTCGGTGACCCTCGATGGCCGCCCGATACTGACCCCGGCCAAGGCGCCTCTACTGTTGCCGGGCCGGGCCTTGGCCGACGCGATCGCCGCGGAATGGGAAGCGCAAGGCGAGAAGATCGAGCCCGCCAGCATGCCGCTCATGCAATTGGCGGCGACCGCGATCGATTGCACTAGGCCGGCGCGGTCCAAGATCCTGGCCGAAATTGCCGCCTATGGCACGACCGACCTCGTCTGCTATCGCGCCGCCCGGCCCATCGAATTGCGACGCCGCCAGCATGAACTCTGGCAGCCGCTGGTCGATTGGCTTGGCGAGCGCCACGGCGTCACCCTCATCGTCACCACCGGGATCATGGCGGTGCCTCAGCCGCCTTACGCGGCCGAGGCCTATGGCCGCATCCTTGGCGACATGGATGAATTCGCCCTGACCGCACTCACCACGCTGACCGCCGCCGCCGGATCATTGGTCGTGGCGCTCGCTTTGGCCGAGGGCAGGATCAGCCCGCAAGAAGCGGGCGACGCGGTCCTGGTCGAGGAAATCCAACAGGCGGAAAAATGGGGCCAGGATCCCGAATCCGAGCATCGCCATGCGGGAATTCGGGCCGATCTGGCTTCCGGCGCGAGGTTCCTGGAATTGCTCCGTGAGGCCGATTAGGGCGGGCCCAGGCGATCTCGACATCGCCGGGGCCCTATGCCAAATTCGCTTCGCACGTGCAACGAAATCTGGACATTGCCATTTCGGCTTGATCTCGAATTCTGCGCGCTGGTGAATGGGCTCGCTCGCTGTTCTCGGCGATACTGTGTTGTTGTTGAGTGGAGCGCCCCGCGCGGAAGGCGCTGACGAGGTGGGATAATGGGCGTGGCCTCCTATAGTGAAGACGTTCTTCAGCGCTTCTATGCCGCGACAGAAAGTATCCCTGACCTTGAAAGTTCGCCTACCCGCCACACTTGCCCCTTCTGCAGGGCTTCCTTTGTGGATGGTCGCCAACTTAACGACCATTTGACTACGAACCATTTTGGTCAACGCCCGGTTCTGCTGATCGATGGTAACGAATCCGATGCATTGGTGACCATTCGAGAGAGGCTCGGGTCACGAAGGATTACAGTGGGAAACTGCTCAGCGGCAAATCTCCGACTGAATGGGCAATGGACCAAAGGCGTCCTCCCGAACGACGTGCCAATTCTATTGTCAAAAGAAACTAACTCGAGCGTCGATCTTGAATTGTTTAACCGATTTGACAATGCGGCTGATCCGATCCGCCAGAGCTATCGCCTCAACTTTCGGGTCGCCGAGAAGCGTTCGCTTGATAAAGTGGACATTGCGTTTACGCAACATCTGGCGACAGGCGCACCCCACATGTCCCAGGTTGCCACTTTCCTTCAGGACGCAAGGTGCCAAGGGGTCGCTGCGGAATATGCCGATTCGCTGTGCGCATTTGTAAGAGGAGTACTCGTGAAGGACCAAGCTATCGGTACCGGAATTACACTACCTCCTGCGGAGGTTGATGATCTGTATAGTAGTGCGCTTGAAGGACTCAAGGGCTTCAAAAGGCCGCTGTCGACCGTTATCTGTGGGTTGATTCGGTTTGATTTTAATGATTTCTCGTGCATCAGCCGCTCGACAGGTTTTGCTAGGCTTGACCAGTGCAATCGTACGCTAGGTATTTTGCTGGGGCGTGAATTTCTTCCAACCCATTTGGCAGATAAACGAGATGTGAAAAAGAAAGTAACTCTTTGTCCAGTCGATCAAGCGCTCGATCGAGTACTTAGCTTGTCCGAGCGACTGGACCGCCAATCACGGTGGGGACCTGGGCTTCGCGAGGAGTGCGAGCAGGCCGCACTCGCTGAAACGCTCTTGCCGCGCGATCGAATCAAGGTCCACACATTATGGGCAGACGCAGCTCTGAAGCTTCGCGCTCGCGAGGCGGCGTTGGTGCCCCTGAGGTTACTTCGATTCTCTTACCCGTTCGAGGCATGGGCGGCACAGCAACTTGATGGCATGGAGGTCTAGCGAATGGTAACGAAACAGCAGGACCCAATTCTTGGTGAGGGGATAAAGAGCGAAAACTTTGTCCGACATATCAAAGGAGATGCGACAGGTACTGGCACGGCGGATATTAATAGTTCCGAGTGTCATCTAGAATCATATTACGCTGATTCTCAACTCAAGCCTGCGGTGTTTCTTAAGGCGCTTCGGAGCGCAAAGCTCAGATCCTTCCGACCCGACGACTTGGCGGCGGCATCAAAGATTCTATTTGAGACCGATCAAACTCTCCGGCGGACAGCTGCGTTTTTAGGTAAAGGCCCGGACCCGATACGTAGATGGGTTACACATGCTACCAGAATATCGATCAGGCACCTTATTCCGAACATTTCAATAGATGAAGTTGTCGCGCCGGTGTCATTATTCCAGCAAGTACTGCAGGCTTGCCAAAGCGACCTTTACGGAAAGGACAGGCAATTTCGTGATAGAGCGCAAAACCTTCTCCGCTTGACCCTAGCGTGGTTGCTCGAAAAGAAAAACCTAAACCCAATAGATGCTCTGCGCCTAGTTTGGAACCTTGAAAGAGAAAGAATCGGCCGGCCGAATTCCGACCCTAGCGTCAATGTCGCGCGGCTATTAAGTCGTGCCAATATTAGGCAATTAAAAGATTGCTCTCTGATTGCAGCATTGAGTGATGCGACGACTTCAAGAATCGAGTCAGAACGACAGGTGCTGGTCCAGGACAATGTAAAGCTACATGCCAATCTTATTCATCGTGATGAGCAATTGAGAGAGGCCGTTGAGAGACTTGATGCGGTACAATCTAAAGTAGCTGCTCTGGCCGAAAATATTGCCGTTTTGCGGAAAGAATTGGGGGAGGAGAAAGATTTGCGCGCACTCGATCACTCAAGGGCAGTCGCGCACACAAGGCGGTTTCTGACCGAACGCATTGGTCAGTTTCTTTCCGATGCACGGGACGCATTAGAATTTTCCCCACCACATGTGGACGCGGTTGCTCAACGAATCGAACTGGTTATCGAGGAAATTGCCAAGGAATTGGAGAGAATCAATGAGTGACATCATCTTTGGGTTGGACTTCGGAACGACCAATAGCCTGGCCGCAGTGGTAGTAGCAGGCGAGGTGCGCTCATTGGCCGACGAAGTGGACGGGCGGCCGTTCCCATCCGTGGTCTGGTATCGTGGTGGTGAAGTTGTGGTTGGACGGGAAGCACGGCGACATATGGAGACGTCGCAAGGAGGTGTCAGCCAGGGTTTCGTCCGATCTCCAAAGATAATGCTTCGGCGGCCTGGGGCAGTGCACATTGAAGGTCGGGTCGTTGATCCAATCGATATTGTGGCGCACGTGCTTCAACATCTCAAGAAGAGTATTTCTCATCGCCAAGGACGAGCTTTCGAAATGTCGAGGGCAGTGATGACGATCCCCGTCGATTTTGCTGGTGCGCAACGCCGGTCCCTTCGGGAAGCTGCTCGGAAAGCTGGGATCGGTGTCCTCCAATTTGTGCATGAACCCGCAGCTGCACTCTATGCGTACATTCGTGGAAAGCGGGAATTTCAACGCGAATTGACCGCGCTTGAGAACAAGATTGTCTTGGTTTTTGACTGGGGCGGCGGCACGCTGGATCTCACTGTTTGCCGTATTCTTGATGGTGTAATCATGCAGGTTGTGAATAGAGGAAACAACGAAATTGGAGGTGACCGGTTTGATGAGCGCTTGCGCAATTTAGTTCGGGACCGGCATGCAAAGCAGCATGGTTTGTCTGATATTTCGGCGCTAGAGCATCCAGGAGTTGCTGCACCTTTGTTGACGCAGTGCGAGCTGGCAAAGATAGGGTTGTCATCCAAGAAAAAATTCACTGTGATTGTGAAGGACTACCTCAAAGCGGCGGGCTCAGGGAGAAATCTATCTGTCGACCTTGATCGAAGCGATCTCGATGCCAGCTCAGACGATTTGGTCGGAGCCGGCCTTCAGGAGATAGATCAGCTATTGGAGGGCGCTCACTTGGACCGGAGGGATGTTGAGCTGTGCGTGGCCACTGGGGGAATGGTGAATATGCCGGCAATCTGGCATGGGCTGGTCGAACGCTTTGGGACACGGGTGCCACCCCTTGCCAACCGGGAGAGCATTATTGCCGAAGGGGCTGCGTGGATCGCGGAAGATGGACTTAGGCTTATGCTAGCAAAGCCAATCGAAATTCTAGTGGCCAATGGGGCCGGCCGCGGGACATATCTTTCGCTTGTGAATTCTGGGTTTACGCTTCCCGTGGAAAATCAAACTACTGCGACCGAGAATCGACGATTTTACTGTGTCGACCCGCGCGACGGAACAGCCGTGTTTGAGTTCGCAAAACCACGCAAGGTGGGGATCGTCCAAGCTACCGACGATCGAATTACATTGGGCACAGTGAATTTGCCGGTCGATCCGACGGCTAGGCCGTTTATCGAACGTTTGGAGTGCAAGGTTCAGATCGACGAGAATTACATTGCACACATTTCCGTTCATTCAAAGCTTCGTGACGAGATTGCTAAGGTCGAGTTTCACGACTTGGATTTTGGACTTTCGCTTCCGGCCAGTGGCTCTCGGCCGGGCAAGTTACGCTCGGATGGCAGGTCTACGCAGGAAAATAGGCGAGGGCAATTGAATGCAAAAGACGGAATTACGCCGACTAAGCACTCAACGGGAGTAGTGTCGCTTCGGTCCAATGTTGCGGATTCTGAGGACTGGACATTTGTACCCGGCGACATAGTGAAGCAGATGATTCCAAGCTTCCATTTTTGGGAGCAAAGCAGTTTTCAGTCTGAAGAAGAGATGTATTACCGGGAGTGTTCCTATTGTAGTCGAACTATATTTGAGATTAATACCCACGGGGCTGTCGAGAAGTGCAAGCAACACAACTGTGGCGTTTAGGAAAAATTCGTTTGATACGATTCGAAAAGACGAAGCGTGGTGGCTGAGTCAGCCAAAAGGGGATGGAGATTTGATACGGAGAATGAGACCGGAGTTAACTTCAACCCGATCCGAGGCTGGTGCGGGATGATGGAAAGTCAGGACCTATGGGGCTGAACACTTAATCGCACGGTTTTGGCGGTCATGCGGCGGGGGCGGAAATGCAGGAAATCCTGAAGCGTCTTGAGGAGAAGCGCGCGGCCGCGCGGGCGGGCGGGGGCAAGCGCCGGATCGAGGCCCAACATTCCAAGGGCCGGCTGACGGCGCGCGAGCGCGTCGAATTGCTGCTCGATGCCGATTCCTTCGAGGAATGGGACATGTTCGTCGAGCATCGCTGCGCCGATTTCGGAATGCAGGACCAGAAGGTGCCGGGCGACGGCGTGGTCACCGGCTATGGCACGGTCAATGGCCGCCTGGTCTTCGTGTTCAGCCAGGATTTCACGGTGTTCGGCGGCTCGCTTTCCGAATCCCACGCCGAAAAGATCTGCAAGATCATGGACCAAGCGATGAAGGTGGGGGCGCCGATCATCGGCATCAACGATTCGGGTGGCGCCCGCATCCAGGAAGGTGTGGCCTCGCTCGCCGGCTACGCCGAGGTCTTTCAGCGCAACATCATGGCGTCTGGCGTGGTGCCGCAGATTTCGCTCATCATGGGCCCTTGCGCCGGGGGTGCGGTCTATTCCCCGGCGATGACCGATTTCGTCTTCATGGTCAAGGATTCCTCCTACATGTTCGTGACCGGCCCGGAGGTGGTAAAGACCGTGACCCACGAGAGCGTCACCTTCGAGCAATTGGGAGGTGCGCTCACCCACGCCCGGGTATCCGGGGTCGCCGACCTCGCCTTCGAGAACGATGTCGAGGCGCTGCTGCAGCTGCGCCGCTTCGTCGATTTCCTGCCGGCCTCCAATCGCGAGAAGGCGCCATTGCGCGAGACGCCCGACCCGATCGACCGCGACGAATTCTCGCTCGATACCCTGATTCCTTCCAATCCGAACAAGCCCTACGACATGCACGAGCTCATCGAGAAGATCGCCGACGAGGGCGATTTCTTCGAGCTACAGCCGGATTTCGCCCGCAACATTCTCATCGGCCTGGCCCGCATGGGCGGCGAAACCGTGGGCATCGTCGCCAACCAGCCGATGGTGCTGGCCGGGTGCCTGGACATCGATTCCGCGCGCAAGGCCGCGCGCTTCGTGCGTTTCTGCGATTGCTTCGGCATTCCCCTCATCACGCTGGTCGACGTGCCCGGCTTCCTCCCCGGTACCCAGCAGGAACACGGCGCCATCATCAAGCACGGCGCCAAGCTGCTGTTCGCCTTCGGCGAAGCGACCGTGCCGAAGGTGACGGTGATCACCCGCAAGGCCTATGGCGGGGCCTATGACGTCATGAGCTCCAAGCACATACAGGGCGATTTGAGTTTCGCCTGGCCCACCGCCGAGATCGCGGTCATGGGCCCCAAGGGGGCGGTCGAAATCATCTTCCGCGCCGATATCGGCGACCAGGACAAGATCGCGCTGCGCACCGAGGAATACCGCGAGAAATTCGCCAATCCCTTCGTCGCCGGCGCGCGGGGCTTCATCGACGATGTGATCATGCCCCATTCCACCCGCAAGCGGATCTGCCGGTCGCTGGCCATGCTGCGCGGCAAGGAACTAAGGAATCCCTGGAAGAAGCACGACAATCTGCCGCTGTGATCGGGACGGTATCGCCTTCATGTTCAAGAAGATCCTGATCGCCAACAGGGGCGAGATCGCGGCCCGCGTGATCCGCACCGCGCGGCGCATGGGGATCGGATGCGTCGCGGTTTTTTCCGAGGCCGATGCCGATGCCCTCCATGTCCGCGAGGCGGACGAGGCGGTGGCGATCGGCCCGGCGCCGGCGGCGCAAAGCTATCTGGCGGTGGAGAAAATCCTCGCCGCCTGCCGCCAAACCGGCGCCGAAGCGGTGCATCCGGGTTATGGTTTCCTGTCCGAGAATGGCCCCTTCGCCGAGGCACTCAAGGCGGCTGGAATCGTCTTCATCGGCCCCGGCCCCAAGGCCATCGCCGCCATGGGCGACAAGATCGAATCCAAGAAACTGGCCAAGGCGGCAGGCGTCGACGCCGTGCCCGGGCATTTGGCGACGATCAAGGATGCCGAGGAAGCGCTCGCCATTGCCCGTGAGATCGGCTTCCCGGTCATGATCAAGGCCACCGCCGGTGGCGGGGGCAAGGGCATGAGGATCGCGCGAAGCGATACCGAAGTGCGCGAGGGGTTCAAATCCGCCAGCAGCGAAGCCAAATCGAGCTTCGCCGATGATCGCGTGTTCATCGAGAAGTTCATCGAGGAACCGCGCCACATCGAAATCCAGATTCTGGCCGATGCTCACGGCAATTGCCTCTATCTGGGCGAGCGCGAATGCTCGATCCAGCGCCGCCACCAGAAGGTGATCGAGGAGGCGCCCTCGCCCTTCCTCGACGAGAAGACTCGCCGCGCGATGGGCGAACAGGCGGTGGCGCTGGCGCGCGCCGTCGATTACCAATCCGCCGGCACGGTCGAGTTCATCGTCGATGCCAAGCGCAACTTCTACTTTCTGGAAATGAACACGCGCCTCCAGGTCGAGCATCCGGTGACCGAGTTGGTGACCGGGCTCGATCTGGTCGAGCAGATGATCCGCGTGGCCGCCGGCGAGAAGCTGAAGATCCGGCAATCGGACGTGAAGCTCAAGGGCTGGGCGATCGAGGCCAGGATCTACGCCGAGGAACCGGAGCGGAATTTCCTGCCCGCGATCGGGCGCCTGGTGCGCTACCAGGAGCCGACCGCCAGCGCCCATGTCCGGATCGACAGCGGCGTCTTCGAGGGCGCCGAGATCGGCATGTATTACGACCCGATGATCGCCAAGCTGGTGACTCATGGCCAGGATCGCATGGCCGCCATCGGTGCGATGCGCGAGGCGCTGGATGGTTATTACATCAGGGGCCTCGGCCACAATATCGGATTTCTCTCGGCCCTGGTCCGTCATCCCCGGTTCCACGAGGGAAGACTCACCACCAATTTCATCGCCGAGGAATTCCCCGATGGTTTCAGGGGCGTCGATCTGCCCGAGGAGGAACTGGGCGATCTGATCGCGGCCGCGGCGATTGTTCATCAGGCCTATGCCAGGCGCGCGGCGGCCGAGCGCCCCCACTTTCGCACCCAGGCGCCGATCGCCAATGGCGCATGGGTGTTGCGGATAGGCGATTCCATGCGCTCCGTCTCGGTCGTCGAAACCGCTCTTGGCCACGCGGTGATCGAGGGCGGACGCAGCCGCGAGATCGTCAGCGATTGGCGGCTGGGCGATCCCCTCTATCGCGGCCGGGTCGATGGCAGGCCGATCATCGTCCAGATCGATCGCAAGGGCATTGGCTATGTGTTGTCCATGGGGGGCGCGCGCCTCGCCATCGAGGTGTTCTCGCCGCGCGCGGCGGAACTCGCACGCCACATGATCAAGAAAACCCCGCCCGACACCTCGAAATACTTGCTTTCGCCGATGCCGGGATTGCTGGTGTCGCTGGCGGCCAGGGAGGGCGAGGAGGTCAAGGCCGGCCAGGAGCTGGCGGTGATCGAGGCCATGAAGATGGAGAATTTGCTGCGCGCCGAGCGCGATGGCCGAATCGTCAAGCTGCACGCAAGGCCTGGCGATTCGCTCGCCGTCGATCAAATTATCGTCGAGTTCGGATGAACCCGACGGAAAAATCGGTGCGGGTCAGGATCAGCGGGCGCGTCCAGGGCGTGTGGTTTCGTGGCTGGATGATCCGCGAGGCCGAGCAGCGCGGCGTCTCGGGCTGGGTGCGCAACCTCGCCAATGGCGAGGTCGAGGCGACTTTTCATGGCGCGGTCGAGGCTGTGGACGACATGATCGAGGCCTGCTGGCACGGCCCCCGCGCTTCGCGGGTGACCGACATTGTGGTCGCGCCGGCGGCGGCCCCCGCCCCGGGTTTCCATCAAGCGCCGGATGGGTGAAAAAATTGGAGCTTGGTCCGGCCAAATTGAATCGCTTTGGGGGAACGATGCAATCTAACCCGTCCAAGCTCCAGGTCGGTGGTCGGCGGCGCGTGGGGGTGTCGCGCGAATTCGCCTGGCCACCATCAATTCAGGTCAAGTAATTGCCACCGTCGGCCGAAGTGAGAATCGCGTTCTCCAGGGTGACCAGCGTGACAAAGGCACTCGGCCCGGCGGCGCCATCCGCGTCGATTTGGACCAGCGTATTGGCGCCGCTCGCGGTAAACTTGAGGAATCCGTCGGCGAACGCGTCGCTTCCGGCATATCCGAGGCTATCCAATAGGGCGCTGACATCGAGAATGTCGCCGCCCGCCCCGACCTGAAAATCCTTGGCCAAATCGCCGGCGATTCCGCGCTCCGAGAGTGTTCGATAGGCAAGCACGTCCGCGCCAGCGCCGCCGGTCAAAATGTCGTCGCCCAATCCGCCGATGAGACGATCGTTACCATCCTGGCCATTCAGCGTGTCGTTGCCCGATCCGCCTTCGATCCAGTCGCTGCCGAACCCGCCCGACAGCATGTTGGCGCCGCTGTTGCCGATGATCGTATTGTCGCCCGAATTACCGGTGCCGGCATAGTTGCCGGAACCGACCAAAGTCAGGTTCTCGACATTGGCGGAGAGCGTGAAGTTGGTGGATGCCCGCACCAGATCGGTGCCCTCGTCGGCGATTTCAGACACCACGTCACCGACATGGTTCACGACATAGGTGTCGTTGCCGGCGCCACCGGCAAGGTTATCGGCGCCTAATCCGCCGTCCAGCGTGTCATCGCCGACGCCGCCTTGGAGTTTGTCGCGGCCATTGCCGCCGAAGAGGTGATCGTTGCCATCGCCGCCGGAAAGCCAGTCCTTGCCATTGCCGCCGTAAAGCCAGTCGTCGCCGGCCCCGCCATCCAGCCGATCCTTGCCGTTCTGACCGTGGAGCTTATCGTTGCCCAGGCCGCCGGTGATCTGGTCGTTGCCGTTGCCGGCGAAAACGACGGCATCCAGCGTGGTAACGGTGAGAATGTCGCTCTTGTTGCCAAGCTTCACACCGTGGTGATGGTTGCTCTTGCGCATTGCACTCGGCTCCTCCGCGATGGATCATCAAATGCACGGCGCCCATCGAAGGAACGGCAACCGTCATCGATTCAACTAGCATCGCTCGGCGTCGCCGACAAATTACTGATTTGTAAGCTCACGGTATGCGCCCGGGAAGAATTGCCGGCGTTGGTCGCGCCATGATCTTGCCCAAAGGCGCGGGACTTTGCCGAAGTGGCCATGACCTAATCGCGGTCGGCGCTTGACATTTCGCTCCGTAATGCGCATAATTATGCGCATCATGGGGGAGTGGCCTGGTGCCATCTTGGTCAAGCAGGGCGTTGATCAGGTTGATCGAAGCGGACGGGTGGCGCGAGGTTGCCCAGGAGGGATCGCACAAGCAATTCAAGCACCCGACCAAACCCGGCAAGGTCACAGTCCCCCACCCGAGGAGGGATTTGCCGCCCGGGACAATTCGGTCGATCCTGAAACAGGCGGGGCTCAAATAGGCCGCGCCGGGAGAACTTGGAGGTCAATTTGACCGAGCTGATTGGCTATATCGCATTGGTTCATCGTTCGAGGCGTACCTACGGAATCATGTTTCCCGACTTTCCGGGCTGCATTTCGGCCGGCAATTCTTTCGAGGACGCGCTGGCCAATGGCGCCGAAGCTCTGGCGTTCCATGTGCGAGGCATGCGCCTGGACGGCGATTCCGTTCCGGCGCCAAGAAGCTTGCGTCGAATTCGCGCCGCCGGGGAAGATTGGGTTGATTGGACCGACGCGGTTGTGGCGGTGGTGCCATTGATCGAGCCGAGTGGGGCCGTGAAGCCCACGAACGCCACCTTCGACAGCGCGCTGCTGGAGGCGATCGATCTTTATGCCGAGCGGCGAGGCGAGACGCGAAGCGCGGTGTTGGCCGAGGCCGCTCGCTTGTTGATGGCGGTTCGTCCCGCCCGCCGGGCCACCACCGACGAAACAGGAACTCGCAAGTCAAGGATGGACAGGAAAGTTGTCAAGCGACGTGCCGGTAAGGCCGCTTGAGCCCCGACGCACGCCTACTCGCCGAACACCTCGCCGAAAGCGGCCTTGAGCGCCGCGTCGAATTCTTCCATCGAGGCGGTGATGCCGAGCTTGGCCATCGAGGTCACGCCGAATGGCCGTTCCGCGTTGGCCTCGATCCCGCAGGGCACGATGCCGGTGAAATGCGACAAATCGGGGTCGATGTTGACGGAGATCCCATGGTAACTCACCCATCGGCGCAGGCGCACGCCGATGGCCGCGATCTTGTCCTCGCGTCCGCCCTCGGCCACCCATAATCCGATTCTGCCCTGGCGCCGCTCCGCCCTGATGTTGAATCGGCCGAGCGCGCGGATGATCCATTCCTCGAGATTGTACACGAAAGCCCTGACGTCGGGCCCGCGTTGGCTAAGATCGAGCATGACATAGCCCACCCGTTGGCCCGGCCCGTGATAGGTGAATTGGCCGCCGCGCCCGGTGCGGTGGACCGGGAAGCGGTCGGGCTCGAGCAGATCCTCGGGCTTGGCGCTGGTGCCGGCGGTATAGAGGGCGGGATGCTCCAGCAGCCACACCATCTCTCGGGCTCTGGAATCGCGAATGGCGATGGCCCTCGCTTCCATCTCGGCTATTGCTTCCGCATAGGGGACCGGTTGGTCCGAGACGCGCCATTCCAGGTTCATGCCGGCCTTCGCCGTTCCGTGCTTGATCGGGGTTCGGCGATTTGCTATGCCCGCGCACGGTTTCTGGCAAGGGCGCTGGGGGCCAACGTCCCGGCCAGAGATTCCGGTACCCGCCGTCGCTGATGGTGGATTCCGTAATATGACCCAGCCAGCACACGCCGGCGGGTACTGTCGCTAGGTAACATGGGGCCCAACTTTCGTGGAAGCATTGGCGGGTTTGATGTATCACTCCTGTTCGAAACTTGGCACCTGGACGCGGTCGTGGCGGAACTGGTAGACGCGCAGCGTTGAGGTCGCTGTGGGGCAACCAGGAAAAGGGGACGCTACCCTTTTCCCTACCCTTTTCCCTCAGGGGCTACGGCAGGCGAGAAAAGGGTAGCGTCCCCTTTTCCCCCGCCGTCGCTGACGGTGGATTTCGTAACATGACCCAGCCAGCACACGCCGGCGGGTACTGTCGCTAGGTAACATGGGGCCCAACTTTCGTGGAAGCATTGGCGCGTTTGATGTATCACTCCTGTTCGAAACTTGGCACCTGGACGCGGTCGTGGCGGAACTGGTAGACGCGCAGCGTTGAGGTCGCTGTGGGGCAACCCGTGGAAGTTCGAGTCTTCTCGACCGCACCATTCAACCACTAACCATCTGATAAAATTAATAGAATCATAAATCTCCGGCCGGTGTCCGGCGCCAGCGGGGCAATCATCGGGGCAATCATCCGGGCGATCCCGGAGCAGGAGTTGCGCTCACATGCTGGACAAGAATCTGAAGGCCGCCGCGCTCGAATATCACCGCCTGCCCAGACCCGGAAAGCTCGCCATCATGGCCACCAAGCCGCTGGCCAATCAGCGCGACCGGGCGCTCGCCTATTCGCCTGGCGTCGCCGCCGCCTGCGAGGCGATCATGGCCGATCCTACGGCAATCGCCGACATGACCGGCCGAGGCAATCTGGTCGCCGTCATTACCAACGGCACCGCCGTGCTCGGCCTCGGCCCGATCGGGCCGTTCGCCGCCAAGCCGGTCATGGAAGGCAAGGCGGTCCTCTTTAAGAAGTTCGCCGACATCGACGTCTTCGATCTGGAGATCGCCGAAACCGACCCCGACAAATTGGTTGAAATCATCGCCAGCCTGGAGCCCGGGTTCGGCGGCATCAATCTCGAGGACATCAAGGCGCCGGAATGTTTCGAGATCGAGGCCAAGTTGAAGGCCCGCATGAACATCCCGGTGATGCACGACGATCAGCACGGCACCGCGATCATCGTCGCCGCCGCCCTCCTCAACGGCCTGGAGATCGTCGGCAAGCAGATCGAAACCGCCAGGCTGGTGACTTCGGGCGCCGGTGCGGCCGCCCTTGCTTGCCTGGATCTGCTGGTCGATCTGGGCTTGAAGCCCGAGAACATCCTGGTGACCGACATCGCGGGCGTTGTCCACGAGGGCCGGGCGGAACACATGGACCCGCGCAAGGCACGCTACGCCAGGCCGACTTCCGCCCGCTCCTTGGCCCAGGCAATTCAAGGCGCCGATGTGTTTCTGGGTCTCTCGGCGCCGGGCGTGCTCAAGGGGGAAATGGTGAAGGCGATGGCCGCCCGCCCGCTGGTGTTCGCGCTCGCCAACCCGATTCCGGAAATCATGCCGGAGGAGGCGAGGGAAGCGCGCGAAGACGCCATCATCGCCACCGGGCGATCCGATTACCCCAACCAGGTCAACAACGTTCTTTGCTTCCCCTTCATCTTCCGGGGTGCCCTCGATGTCGGCGCCACCGCCATCAACCGGGAAATGAAAATTGCCTGCGTGAAGGCGCTGGCCGGCCTCGCTCGGGCGGAAGGCTCGGATGTCGTGGCCACCGCCTATGGCGGCCAGGCGATGCAATTCGGGCCCGAGTACCTGATCCCGCGGCCTTTCGATCCACGCCTGATCCTTGAGATCGCGCCGGCGGTGGCCAAGGCGGCGATGGAGAGCGGTGTTGCCTTGAGGCCAATCGCCGACTGGAACGCCTATCGCGATCGGCTGACGCAATTCGTGTTTCGGTCGGGTCTGGTGATGAAGCCGCTCTTCGACCGCGCGCGCCGGGATCCCAAGCGCGTGGTCTATGCCGAGGGCGAGGATGAACGCGTGCTTGGCGCCGTGCAATCGGTGGTGGACGAGGGGCTGGCGCGCCCCATTCTCATCGGCCGGCGCCAGGTGGTGGAGCGGCGCGTCAAGAAACTGGGGCTCCGGCTGGAGCTGGGCGGCAATGTCGAGCTTTGCGATCCGGAGAGCGACCCGCGCTACAACGAATACTGGGCGCTCTATCACCGCCTGACCGAGCGCAAGGGTATCACCGAGGCCGATGCGCGCACCATGGTGCGCACCATCACCACCCTCATTGGCGCGCTGATGGTCAAGCTCGGCGAGGCCGATGCCATGCTGTGCGGTGCCATCGGCCAGTTCCATCGCCACCTGACCCATGTCAACGACGTGATCGGCAAGGCGCCCTCGGTCAAGTCCTTCGCCGCGCTGACCACGCTGGTCCTGCCCAGCGGCACCTTTTTCCTGACCGACACCGAGGTCAATCCGGAGCCGAGCGCGGAGGAGATCGCCGAATCGACAATTCTCGCCGCCGCGGTGCTGCGCCGCTTCGGCATCGCGCCCAAGGCGGCGCTGCTGTCGCATTCGAATTTCGGCACCGCCCAGACCGACAGCGCCCGCAAGATGCGGCGCGCGCTCGGTCTCATCGTGCAGCACGATTCCGAAATGGAGGTCGAGGGCGAGATGCGCGGCGATTCGGCCGTGTCGGAGGAAGTGCGCCAGCGCCTGTTCCCCAACTCCAGGCTGAAGGGAAGGGCCAACCTCCTGGTGATGCCCTCGCTCGACGCCGCCAACATCGCGCTCAACCTGCTGCGGCTCCTCGGCGAAGGGCTGGTGATCGGACCCATTCTATTGGGAGCGGCGGCACCCGTTCACATCGTGGCGCCGACGATTTCGGTTCGCGGCCTCATCAACATGACCGCAATCGCGGTCACTGAATCCCAGGATCGCAAGAAACGTGGCCACGCCTGAACCCCGGGAGGCGCGCGCCGGCGCCGTCGAGACCCTCGACGAAGAGGACCTCTACGGCCCCTCGGAAAAGCTGCTGGTGAATGTCGCGGCGGCCTTGGCCGAGGGTGACATTCCCCAGGTCGAAAGCCTGATCGAGGATTTGCATCCCGCCGACGTCGCCGATCTGATCGAGCATCTCGAACCGGAGGAGCGCAAGCTTTTCATCGAGATCACCCGCCACATGATCGAGGCCGAGACCTTCTCGCACCTCGAGGATTCGGTTCGCGAGGACGTGGTCGAGCAATTGGGCCCCGAGGCGGTGGCCGAGATCGTCAAGGAATTGGACACCGACGACGCGGTCGAACTCCTCGAGGAACTCGACACCGAACAGCAGCAGCGAATCCTGAAAAACGTCTCGGCCGAGGACCGGGTCTTGCTGGCCCAGGGCCTGACTTACCCCGCGGACAGCGCCGGCCGCCTGATGCAGCGCGAGCTGGTCGCGGTTCCCTCCCATTGGACGGTGGGCGAAACCATCGATTATTTGCGCGCGGCCAAGGAATTGCCCGAGGATTTCTACGATCTCTTCGTGGTCGATCCGGCGCATAGGCCGGCGGGATCGGTGCCGCTGTCGCGGGCCATGCGCTCGCCCCGGGAGACCGCGCTCACAGACATCATGGAAACCGAGCTGCGCCTAATTCCAGCCGCGATGGACCAGGAGGCCGTCGCCTATCTGTTCCGGCAATATGCGCTGGTTTCGGCGCCGGTTGTCGACGATGCCGAGCGGTTGATCGGCGTGGTGACCGTCGACGATGTGGTCCGGGTCATCGACGAGGAGGCGGAGGAGGATATGCTGAAGGTAGTCGGCGTCTCCGACACCGATTTCCAGGCCCCGGCGCCGCTCATCGCCTGGCGCCGGGTGCGCTGGCTCGTGGTGACGCTGATCAATACGCTGATCGCCGCCACTGTCATTTCGCGCTTTCAGGACACCATCCAGCACGTCGTGGCGCTGGCGGTGCTGATGCCGATCGTCGCCGCCATGGGCGGCAACGCCGGGGTCCAGGTCATCACTGTCACCGTGCGTGCGCTCGCCACCAGGGACATCACGCCTTCGAGCAATGTTTGGCGCATCATCGGCAAGGAGATGCTGGTCGGGCTCATGAACGCCATCGTCTTCGCCACCATCCTCGGCACCATCGCCGGGCTTTGGTTCGACCACGCGCCGTTGGGATTGGTGTTGGCCGGGGCCCTGGTCTTCAACATGATTTGGGCTGGCTTCGCCGGGGCCGTCATTCCGCTTGCCATGAACCGGCTTGGCTTCGACCCGGCAACCGGGGCCGGGCCGTTCCTGACCACCACCACCGATGTGCTCGGCTTCTTCTCGTTCCTCGGCCTCGCCACCTTGTTCCTGGTCTGACAAGCTGCCATTCTTTGGCGAATGGCCACTGACGCGGGAGTAGGGCATGTCGCGGCAACTGATTTCATCGGGTTCGGCTTTCGAAAAGGTCGCGGGCTATTCGCGCGCCGTGGTCGATGGCGATTGGATCTTCGTGTCCGGCACGACCGGCTTCGATTACCAGCGCATGACCATTTCCGATGACCCGGCCGAGCAGACGCACCAGACTTTCCGCAACATCGAGGCGGCGCTCAAGCAGGCGGATGCCTCGCTCGCCGATGTCGTGCGCGCGCGCTATATCGTCACCGACGAAGCGAACTGGCCGATCCTGGCGCCGATTTTCGGGCAGTATTTCGGCGACATCAGGCCGGCCTCGACCGCGATCATCTGTAAACTTGTGGATCCGCGCATGAAGATCGAAATCGAAGTAACCGCGAAACGGAGGGCGTAGCATCATGCCAAGTGTATTGATCACCGGCGCCAACAGGGGCATAGGCCTGGAGTTGGCGCGCCAATATGCGGGCCTTGGCTGGCGCGTCCTGGCCTGCTGCCGAAATCCCTCCGGGGCGAATGCGCTCGCCGGCCTCGGCAAGAACGTGGAAGTCTTGCCCCTCGACGTGACCGACGAGGCGCAAATCGCGGCGCTGGCCAGGCGCCTGGACGGGCAGGCCATCGACATCCTACTCAACAATGCAGGTATCCACGGCGGCGAGCAAAGTTTCGGCGCCAATGAACCGGCCGATTGGCTACGCGTGTTCCACGTCAATTGCGTGGCACCTCTTCGCCTGACCGAGGCACTGGTGGAGCATGTCGCCCGAAGCGATCAGCGCAAGGTCATCGCCATCACCTCGCGCATGGGCTCGATCGGTGATCACCCGGGTGGTGGCGATTACAGCTATCGCTCGTCCAAGGCCGCGCTCAACATGGCGATGGTCAGTGCCGCGGCCGATCTGAAACCGCGTGGCATCGCGATCGGCCTCCTACATCCGGGCTGGGTCAAGACCGACATGGGCGGCCAAGGCGCGCCGGTTTCCCGCGAGGCCAGCGCCACCGGTATCCGCCAGGTGATCGACGCCCTCGATCTGTCACGAACCGGCGGGTTCTGGGATTATCAAGGCAAGGTGCTGCCCTGGTGATGCGCCGCCCATGAACCCTGGTGCCCGCATTCGTGAGACTGGCTGGTTCGAGCCAAATGGCGCCGCCAGCGCAATCCAGCGCGTAGGATCTATTTGGTAACATGCGGCCCGACTTTCGTGGAGGCAACGGAGCGATCGATGGATCACGCATTTTCGAAAGTTGGCACTAGCGACGATCAGCGCCAGATTCTCGACATGGCAAGGCGTTTCGCGCAAGGTACGCTGAAACCCAACGCTGCCCGATGGGAAGCGGCCGGTTATTTGCCCGACGATGTCGTTGCCGCGATGGGCGAGCTCGGCCTCCTTGGCATGCTGGTGCCGGACGATTGGGGCGGCGCCGGGCTCGACTACGCGACCTACGCGCTGGTGGTCGAGGAACTGGCCGCCGGCGATGCCTCGGCCAGCACGCTGATGAGCGTCCACAATTCGGTTTGCTGCCTGCCGGTGTTGAATTTCGGCACCGAGGCGCAGAAGCAGCGTTTCTTGCCCGATCTCGCTTCGGGGCGGATGATCGGCGCCTTTTGCCTGACCGAGCCCGGCGCCGGATCGGACGCGGCCGCGATCCGAACGCGGGCAAGGCGCGATGGCGGGAGTTATATCCTCTCCGGCGAGAAGCAATTCATCACCAACGGCAAGCGGGCGGGCCTGGCGATCGTGTTCGCGGTCACCGATCCCGGCGCGGCCAAGAAGGGCATCAGCGCCTTCCTGGTGCCGAGTTCGACTCCCGGCTACCGGGTCGCCCGGATCGAGGACAAGCTCGGCCAGAACGCCTCCGATACCGCCCAGATCGTGTTCGAGGATTGCCGGGTACCGGCCGATCTCATTCTGGGCCGGGAAGGCGAGGGGCTGAAGGTGGCGCTTGCCAATCTCGAAGGCGGGCGCATCGGCATCGCGGCCCAGGCGGTCGGCATCGCGCGCGCCGCCTTCGAGGCGGCGCTTGCCCATGCCAAGGAGCGCAAGGCCTTCGGCCGGCCGATCATCGAGCATCAGGCCATCGCCTTTCGCCTGGCCGAAATGGCAACCGCGATCGAAGCAGCCCGCGCGCTGACGAGAGAAGCGGCGCTCGCCAAGGATTCCGGCGCTCCCTCGCTCAAGCTCGCCGCCATGGCCAAGCTGAACGCCTCGGACATGGCCGAGCGCGTGGTCTCCGAGGCGCTGCAGATTTTCGGCGGCCAGGGATACATCAAGGGTTCGCTGGTCGAGCGCCTGTACCGGGACGTGCGCGTGACCCGCATCTACGAGGGCACCAGCGACATCCAGAAGCTGATCATCGCTCGCGCCCTGCGGCAGGAATAACGGAAAAGGGGACCGAAAGGGGACGCTACCCTTAGGGAAAAGGGGACGCTACCCTTTTCTCGCCTGCCGTAGCCCCTGAGGGAAAAGGGTAGGGAAAAGGGTAGGGAAAAGGGTAGCGTCCCCTTTTCCGTCCCCCTTTTCCGTCCAAATGATCCCACCAATGTACGCCGGCGGGGACCATCGTTTGCTAGCATGCGGCCCGACTTTCGTGGAAGGACGGACGCGTTTCGTGTATTGCGCATTTTCGAAAGTTGGCACTGGCAGGAATAGAGCCCATGGCCGAAGACCTCGATTTCTATTTCGATTTCTCCTCGCCATATGGTTACCTGGCCTCCGGGCGCATCGACGCGCTCGCCGCCGAATTTGGCCGCAAGGCGCGCTGGCGCCCAATTCTACTGGGCGCGGTGTTCAAGGTGACCGGCCAATCGCCGCTCATCGGCCAGAATCTGCGCGGGCCCTATCACGCTAGGGACATGGCGCGCTCGGCCCGGCGGCTCGGCATTCCCTTGCACCTGCCCGATCCCTTTCCCTTCGCCTCGATCGCAGCAGCCCGCGCCTTCTATTGGCTGGAGGAAACCGATCGCGCGCGCGCGGTCGAACTCGCCAAGGCCATCTTCGATGCCGTCTTCGGCCGGGGCAGGGCAGTGTTAGCGCCCGAGGACGTGGCCGAAATCGCGACCGGGATCGGCCTCGATCGCCAGGCCCTATTGGAGGGAATGGCACTGCCCGCGATCAAGGATCGCCTGCGCGCCGAGGTCGATGGCGCGATCGAAAGGGGCGTGTTCGGATCGCCCTTCATCTTCGCCGATGGCGAACCGTTCTGGGGCAACGACCGGCTCGATGACGCGCGCGAGTGGCTGCGCCGGGGCGGCTGGTAGAAATTGCTATTCCGGCTTGGGGTTGAATTCCCGCGCCGCCTTTTCGGCCGCCGAGACCTGTTGCTGGCTGAGATCGACCCGCAAATCGTTGAGCGCCATCGCCACGCGCTGCTGGGTTTCCGGGCCCAATTGCTGAAGGTTCGCAATCGCCAGCCAACGGTAGGCGATGGCGGTGTCACGCGTGACACCTTGGCCGTGGCCGTAAAGGACGGCAAGGCCGATCATGGCGTCCGCGTTGCCTTGATTGGCGGCGCGCGTGTACCAGTTCAACGCCTTCTGAAAATTGGCCGACCCGATGCGGCCGTAATGGTGGAACCCGGCCAGCTCGAACTGCGCCTCGGAATTGCCGCCGGTGGCCAGATCCTGGAGATCGGCGAACGCGTCGAAATAGCGCTGCTCCGCCAGGGCCCGACGCACGTCTTCCATATCGGCGGCCAAGCAAGGGGGCGCGATGGCGAGCAGCAACGCGCCCGCGAAAAACAAACCTCGCCAGGACTTCGCCATACCCGATTCCTGTCGTCGACCAAGCCGGCACACGCGGCGTGGCCAAATCGCCGGCACTCGAATAGGTTGCTAGTGGCCTTTCGATTCTGAAATTCGCGGGGGGCGTATCGCCCGGTGGTCTGGCGAATTTCAGAATCGGGACACTAGCCGGTCGGGCGCGCGAAGTCGAAGAGATCAATGCGCCGCTGGTCGGGGCAGAGTGAACTCGCCCGCGCGAACGATACCCGCCAGATCGTCGAGGAATTCGGCGGTGTTCGCCACGCCGTGGCAAGCGACGATCGCAAACAAGGCAGCCGAGATCGACATCGTGCCGATGGTGTCGAAGGCGATGCCGCGCTGCTGGCAATCGTCCCAGAACGCATTGAACATTTCGAAGCAGAGCAGTCGCTGTGCCTCGTCGGTCATTTCGTGCGGTACGTCCTGCACGAGGGCCAGAGCCGGTTCCATTGGTATCTCCCTTCTGGAAATTGGACCGACCCGATGTCCGCAAACCCCATGCCATAAAAAATACAATAAAATCAATCTATTGCGAAACGAGGTGCCGGCCCCTTCCGACCCCGCCCCGGTCTTGGCGGCAGAATTTGCCGGGCGCTACGCCAAGAACTGGGAATCTTCGCGCACCTCGATCAGCGTCGGTCCATCGGCGATGAGCGCGCCGGCGATGGCATCGCTGATCGCATCCAGAGAGTTGGGTCTCTCGGCCCTGGCGCCGAAGGAACGGGCGAGCGCCAGGTAATCGGGATTGCGCGGTTTCACCCCCAATTCCGGAATATCGCGCGCGACCATGTCGCCGGCGATTTGGCCCAAGGCATCGTTGTTCCAAAGAATGATGGGGAGCGGCAGCCGCTGCTCCACCGCCGTGCCCAAATCCTGGACCGTGAACAAGAATCCGGCGTCCCCCGCGAGCGCCGCGACCGCGGAATCGGGGCGGGCGATCTTGCCGCCGATCGCCGCCGGCAACGCATAGCCAAGCGTCCCGAAGCCGTTGGGATGGAACCAGCCGCGCGGGCGGCCGCACGGGTAATAGTAATTGCCGGTATAGGCGATCTGGGTCATGTCGGTGAACACCATCCCATCCTCCGGCATGGCGGCGCGGATGGCATCCAGAACCCTCATGTGTCGGCGCTGCAGGGGCGGGGGATCGGCCCCGTTCCGGTCGCGGATGGATTTGGCGCGGGCCGGGTCCGGCCTGGCCCTTGTCTTCAGGCGGCCGGCGAGCGCGCTCATGGTCGGCCCGGCATCGGCCAAGAGCCCCACGCTCGGCGGATATTCGCGGATGAGCGTGGCCGGATCGAGGTCGATCCGAATGAGCGCGCCGTTGATTTCAAGCCGATCTACCCAGGAATCGGTCTCGGCCAGCTCGGTGCCGACGGCGATCACGAGATCGGCGGCCGCGATCTCGGCCTGGGTCGCGGGCTTCGTCATCGTGGCACCCAAGGATTGCGGGTGGCTGTCCGGGATCACGCCCTTGCCAGCGATGGTGGTGATGGCCAGTGCCCCAATCGCCTCGACCAATGCCCTGGCCTCTTTCGGGCAATCGATGGTGCCGCCGCCAAGGATGACGACCCGGCGCGATGCGCCTTCGATCAGCGCCGTCGCGCGATCGAGTTCGCCCGGTGTCGCCAGCAATCGCTTCGCACGAACGCGCGTCGGAATTTCGGACTTGTAAGTCGCCGCCAGGAAATCGAGCGGGAACTCCAGCACCACCGGGCGCGGCCGGCCGGTTTCGAACAGGCGGAAGGCATCGGCGACGGCGCCCGGCAGATCGGCTTCGCGTGCGATCGTGCGGGCAAACCCGGTCAAGGGCG
Source organism: uncultured Rhodospirillaceae bacterium (assembly GCA_964542425.1). Lineage (GTDB taxonomy): Bacteria > Pseudomonadota > Alphaproteobacteria > Dongiales > Dongiaceae > Dongia_A. Next base: position 44,820 of record CAZIUB010000008.1, read on the forward strand.
CGATCGCCGCGCGCTGGTCGGTGATCTCGTGCAGCCGCCCGCGTCCCTTGCCCAGATCGGCACTCGAATTGACGCTGGCGATGACCAGGATCGGCACCGAATCCGAATAGGCCTGGCCGATCGGCGTCGCCGCGTTCATCAGGCCGGGGCCGGTGATCAGGCAGCACACGCCTGGCCGGCCCGAGGCCCGTGCATAGCCATCCGCCATGAATCCGGCGCCCTGTTCGTGACGGACGCCGATATGGCGCATGCGCCGCTCGGCCAAGCCCCGATAGAGATCGAGCGTATGCACGCCGGGGATGCCAAACACGGTATCGATTCCATAGGCCTCCAGTTGCGCGATCACCGCGTGGCCGCCGATCTGATTGGAACCCATCGACAATCTCCTCGCATTGCGCCCATTGGCAAAGCTGTGTACAGCTTGGCCAAGTCTTGGACAAGAAACGGAATCGGTCCGCGCGTCATGCCAAGCGACCTTGCCGGGCTGATCGCCGAGTTGAGCGCGGTAGTGCTGCCGGTGCTGGTCGTGGCCGGCATCGGATATCTGTGGATCCGGCTGGGGCGGCGATTCGACGGCGCGTTCCTGACCGACATCGTCAGCAATGTCGGTGCACCCTGCCTGGTCGCGCATTCCCTGATCAGCCTCGACGTGGCGCCGGGCGCGATGCTGGTGATGGGCCAGGCGGTCATCCTTTGCCTGATCCTGTTCGGGCTCCTGGGGCTGGCGGTCGTCAAGGTCTCGCGCCTGTCGCCCAATTCCTTCCTGCCGGCGCTGATGTTTCCCAACACCGGCAACATGGGACTGCCCTTGGCGCTGTTCGCGTTCGGGGATGAAGGTCTGGCCTTGGGTGTCGTCTACTTCGCCTGCGCCTCGACGCTGCAATTCACGCTGGGCATATCGCTGGCGGCGGGCACCGTGTCGTTTGCGCGGCTTTTGCGTACGCCGGCCATCCATGCGGTCCTGGTGTCGATCGTGATCCTGGGGCTGGACCTCGATGTGCCGCGCTGGGCCGATAACACGATCGGAATCCTGGGCGGCCTCACCATTCCCTTCATGCTGCTGGCGCTAGGCGCGTCGCTGGCGCAGTTGCGCGTGGCCGCCTTGGGCCGCAACACGATGCTGGCGGCGGTGCGGCTCGCCGGTGGGTTCGCGATCGGTTTCGCGGTCGCCGGCCTGCTTGACCTGCCCCGGGTTGCCGCCGGCGTGCTCGTGATCCAGAGCTCGATGCCGGTCGCGGTGTTCAACTTCCTGTTCGCCAGGCAATATGGCAGGGCGCATGCCGATGTCGCGGCGATGGTGGTGATCTCGACGATTCTTTCCTTCGTGTCTCTGCCGCTTCTGGTGTTGTTCGCGCTCCGCTGACGCGGCCGGGCAGCTATTGCAGGGAGATCTCGGATTCGGCGAGGGTCTCGCCCAAATGCTCCAGCAGTGTCGAGACCATGCGTTGGGCGGCCTGCTCGACCTTCACGTCCAGTCCATCGCGCGAGACCCGGCCGCGCCACAAATAGAGGCCCGATTTTCTCTCATAGACCGCGATGTCGAGGCGCAGCAAATGGCCCGAGCGCGGAATCTCGCGCTGATTGAGAAGGGTCGAGCGTTCGCTCGAGAACAGATTGTCGCCCTCGCCCAAGGGCGCCTCGGTGCCGGTTCGCGGCACCAGGGTGCGCTCGTCCTGGCCCTCGGCCCGAATCAGCGTCATGTCGACCAGCATGACCAGGGCCGCGTCGCGGCTGGCGCCATGGCCGCGATTGGCAAGTTCCCGGTTGACCCGCTGCAGCGCTTCCGCGTCGAGATCGCTGCTGTCGGCCGCCAGGGTATCGAACTCGGCCCCGGCCGGGATCTCGCCATAGGCGATGGCGCTTGCCAGCCCGATCCCGTCCGGGCTCTCCTGCGCCATCGCGGCCGCGATGGCGGTTGCCATGGCGGCCGAGGCCGCCAACGCCAACCCCAGGAAACGCGCGCGAAGTCCAGGATACATTCGATGGAACCCGAATCGAATCATGCTTTCACAGGGATGATTCTATGATGTTCCATCGCCTGGCGCCAGCGCGCAGCCTCTGCCTCGCGCGCAATTGGGCTCAGAACCGGTCGAGGCGATAGGGCGCGGAATCGATTTCCGGCGTCCTGCCGGCGATCAAATCGCTCAACAATCGGCTCGACCCGCAAGACATGGTCCAGCCCAGATAGCCGTGACCGGTATTGAGCCACAGATTGGCCAAGGGCGAGGCGCCGATGATCGGCGGCCCGTCCGGCGAGGTCGGCCGCAGGCAGGCCCAGAATTTTGCCCGCTCGATGTCGAGCCCGCCATCGAAGAGATCGCGCGCCACCCGCAAGATCTTGGCGAAATCGCCAGGCGCGAAACTGGTGTCATAGCCGGCGATCTCGGCGGTCGTGGTCATGCGCACCCGCTCGCCCAGGCGCGAGAACGAGACTTGGGCGCCTTCCTCGACCCCGCCCATCGTGGGGGCGCGGGTCCCGTCCAGGACTGGCATGGTCACCGAATAGCCCTTGACCGGATAGACCGGCAGATCGAGGCCGATACTGGCTGCGATCAGTGGCGAATAGCTGCCCAGCGCCAGGACATAGGCATCGGCCTCGACCATGCCGGATGTGGTCCTGATGCCGGCGATCCGGCCGCCCGAGGCACCCAGGCCCCCGATGGTGACGCCAAAGCGGAACTCGACCCCCATTGCCCTGCAGCGATCGGCAAGGCCCAAGGCGAATTTCTGGCCATCGCCCGATTGCTCATCCGGCAGGCGCAAGGCCCCGGCGAACGCCAGGCGCGAATGCCGCAGGCAAGGCTCCAGCTCGAGGAGTTGCGCGCTTTCCAGCACCTCTATCGCGACCCCCGCCTCCTCCATGATCGCCAACTCGTGGCGGGCCGCCTTGAAGTGCGCCCGGTCCCGCACCAGGAAATTGACTCCGCGCGCCAGATTGTCCCAGGAAAGCCGGTTTTCCTCGCTGACGGAGGTAATCTCGCCCAGGCTGTATTTGGCGAGCACGTGCTTGGCCAGCGTATTGGCGCGATAGCGCTGGCTGGTGCATTGGCCAAGAAACCGTAGCGACCATCTCATCAATTGCCGGCTGAGGCGCGGGCGCAATACCAGGGCCGCATCCTTCCGCCAGAACGAGGCCAGCAATTGCCAGGGTGCCTTGGGGCTGGCCCAGGCGATGGTGTGGCCGGGGGTAAGGAGGCAGGCAGTGGCATGGCTGGCTTCCCGTGCCGGCTCTTCCTGGCGATCGAGAACGGTCACTTGATGCCCGTCCTTGGCGAGGTAATAGGCGCTGGTGACGCCCAACAGGCCGGCGCCCATGATGGCGATACGCATGGAAGCAAGGACTCGCGATTGATTCTAGTGTTGTGGTTCCAACGTTTGACTGCCAGTCAATGTGTTGGAACCACAACACATATCATTGGGTTCGCCAACGTTCCGGGCCGACGGTCCGAATTGGACCGTCGGAGTCGGAACACCGCCGCCGCAAGATAGCCATATTCAACTTCCATTGTGGACAAAAATAGGTGACGGCAATGCAGGCAGGATACGGTCGGGCGTTACCTATCCTTGCACTTGCCTGCCTGGGGGCGTGGTCCATGGCGGCGCCCATTCCGGCAGGCGCCCAGGACCAGGGTTCGGCCGGCGCGTCGGCGATCGGCGATGCCATGTCGGTCGCCGAGATTCGACACTGCACTTGCGAGAAGGGCGAAATCGACGCGGGCCGCGCCGAACTCGAGACCCAACGCGCCTTGTTGGCCGATCGGCAGGCTGAGCTTGCCAATCTGGAAGCCGAGGTCATCCGCCAGCGCCAGGCGATGAACCCGAGCGACACCGTCGCGCAGCAAATTCTGAAAAACCTGATCGGGCAGCAAACCGCGCTTCGGAATCTGCTGCAATCGACCCTGGAACCTGAATTCGGCCGGCGGGTCGATGCCCTCGCCCGGGGCGTGGGTGTCTACAACCTCGCTTGCGCGACCAAGGTCCGGTTCGAGGCGGATGTGAAGGCGGCCCTTAAGGACCTGCAATGCCAGGCGCCCTGATCACACCTGGTGCCAGCGGCAGGAAAGATTCATCTGGCTCGCGGTGTTGGCGATGGTGGCCATGCAAGCGGCTTGCTTGGCCTCGGGCACCCAGATCGCCATCCGCAGCACGAAACGCGCGCCGCCCTCCGAGGGCACGCTTTCCGCGTTCAATCGCACGATATTGGCGCCGAACTTGGCGATGGCCTCGCTCAGCCGCGCGATCAGGCCCGGCGAATCGTCGCCCGAAATCTTCACCCGATGGGTGATATGCGCGGTCTCGTCGTGGGTCTCGCGATAGTCGAACGGCGTCACTGTCATGCGCGCATTGGCGAGAATCGGGAGCTCCCGCAATTCTCGCTCGACCTCCGCGATCTCGATCTCGCGCGGCAGCTTCGCGACCAGCGTGAATTCGGCCCCGCCGCCGAGCACGGCGAAGGTGGTGTCGCCCAGATTGACCCCCAGATCATAGAGCCGCCCGGTGACCGCGGCGATCAATCCGGCATGGTCCTCGCAGATGATGGAAATGAGCGCGGTTCGACTCGACAATTTGGTCTCCCGTTGCGCTTCAAACGACATTGGACTCGCGAATGGCCGCGTTCGTGAGAACGCGCTCGTAGCCGAAGCGCGATAAATCCAGCGTCCGGTATTCGCCGAAGGCGACGAGTTCCGAGAGCGCCCGACCGATCGCCGGTGATTGTTGCAATCCGTGCCCCGAGAACCCGTTGGCGAACAGGAAATTGGGCAAGCCCGGTGCCGGCCCGACGATGACGTTCTGGTCCAAGAGGTTGTAATCGTAATGTCCGGCCCAGGCGCGAATGAGCTTGATCGCCTCGAAAACCGGAACCCTTCGCGCCAGGATCGGCCAGATGATTTCCTCGAACAGATGGTAATCGAGCTCGAAATCCAGGCAATCCGGATCGTCGCTCTCTTCCGGCGAGACACCGGTTATGAAGGACCCGCTCTCGGGGCGAAACCAGACGCCGCTGGGATCGATGGTCAGCGGCACGCCGGTCAATTCCTCTCGGCAATCGAAGACGTAGACGAAGCGCTTGCGCGGCCTCACCGGCAAGTCCAGCCCGGCCATGGCGGCGATCTCGGCGGCGCGAACGCCGGCGCAATTCAACAGGGCGCCGCACCCGATCGCCTCGCCCGAGCGTAAAGTGACCGACGCCACGCGGCCCCTTGCCGTTCTCAGGCCTACCGCCTCGTCGGCCAGATACTCGACGCCCAGCGATTTCGCTTTTCGCCGAAAGGCCTGCAGCAGGCCATGGGGATCGATCCACCCTTCGTCCCGGGGGCCGAAGCTGCCCCCGGCCAGATCGGCGCATTCGAGCCAGGGAAAGCGCTCCGCCAATTCGCCTGGCGACAGCAATTGGGTCGCGGCACCCAGGTCGCGCTGCAATTCCTGATTGGCCCGCAGGGTGGCATACCCGGCCTCGGTCGCCAGGAACAGATAGCCGCCCTGGCGGAAATTCAGCTCCGGTGCATCGCCGTTGACTGCCAATTGCCGGGGCGCCGATTTGATGAAATCCGCCGCGAAGGCGGAAATAAGCACGTTTTCCGGCGTCGAGAATTGTTGCCGAACGCCGCCGGCCGAGCGTGGCGTCGCCGCTTCGCCATAGGTTGGATCGCGCTCGATCACGGTGACGCTGCCGCCGAAGGCGGGCTCAGATGCCAGGAAATAGGCCGCCGCGCTCCCAACCACGCCGCCGCCAACGATGACCACGTCCGAATTGCGCATGAACCCCAAGGACCCCGAATTTGCGCCGGCCGAGCCCGAGGAAACCTTTGACCGACGCGCGACAATGGTCGAGTCTAATGACTGCCCCCGCGGACGCAAGGATGAATCTGGTATGAGTCGAGCCTTCGTCAAGGAAGACGATGCGATCGTCAACGAGGTTCCCGAGCGACCGACCTCGCCCTATCCGAACCAGATCACGCCCGCCGGGCTGGCGGCTTTAGGTCGCCGCCTAGCCGAACTTGAATCCCAGCACCGCGCGATCGCGACCGGCGATGGCCTGATCGACGAGGACAAAAAGCGTATTTTGGAGCGCGACATTCGCTATCTGCGAGACCGCATCCACCGCGCGATCCCGATCGATCCGGCAACGGTGGCCCATGATCGTGTCGGCTTCGGCGCGATCGTGGACACTATGGACGAAAGCGGCGTCAAGCGCCGGTTCCAGATCGTCGGCGAGGACGAGGCGGATGCCGCCCAGGGGCGCCTGTCCTGGGTGTCGCCGCTGGCCCGCGCGCTGGCGGGTGGCACACTTGGCGAAACCATCCTGTGGCAGCGGTCGGCAGGGGATGTCGAGTTGCAAATCGTCGCCATCGGCTACTCGGGCGAATGAGCGTCCCCCGAAGCGCGATTGCCTTGCCGCTACAATTTCGGAAACACAACCGCCCACCTGCCGCATTGCCAAGTGGATGCGACCGCGACCAGACCAAGCAATACCGCGGGCGTCCCAGTGGTCCCCAGCCGACATTCCGATCCAGGAAGGTCGGCCCGGACCACTGGGCATTTCAAAGTGTTGTGGTGCTATGCCAGTACAATGAGAAGGACAGGAAGCGCTGGCATCGCACCACTAGTACCCCTCGCCGCGCGAACCCCCACCGCCTCCGCCCGGGCCACGCGGGCCACGGTCACCGAAGGAGCGCCGCGGACCCTGCGGCTTTCTCGGTGTCGCCGTGCTGGTGTCGAGCGAGATGACACGAGTCACTTGTACACCCTTGCGCCCCTGGCCCACTTCACAGTGAATGGTCGCGCCCTCCGGCGCATCCTGCAAACCGGCATCCTTCAGCGCCGAAATGTGCAGGAACACGTCCGGCGCCCCATCCGCCGGCGTGACGAATCCGAAACCCTTTTCCGGATTGAACCATTTCACTTTGCCTCTAAGCTCACTCGTTGCTTCGCCTTGACTGCTGTCAGACATGTCATACTCTCACTAATGACCCCCGCTACTGGCGTCCCCTCATCCCCGTTCACCCTACCAGGGTGACCCAATGCCAAGGCGCCATTAACAAACATGGAGCCGTTCCTTGGCAAAAATCAAGCCGAATCCCCGGCGGCCCGGTACCCTCCGTCGCGGATGGCCGATTCGACCCAAATGACCCCGGCCGCTCTCGGGCAACCAGAACAGCAATGGCAGTATGACTTCGCCCAGGTACTGGCCGCCCAAGATGTGGCCGAGGAAACGCGGATAGGCGATGCGTCGGCCGCCACGATCCGGATCGTAAGCCTCGGGGCAATCCAGCGGATGTCGGTTGAACCGGTGATGAGACAAATGCGCGAAGCGCAAGAGGCGAAACGAGGTCCCGAACAGGATGGCCAGCAATCGACCCCGGAACCTGTTCTCCGGCGGGCCGGCGGCAAGATTGCCATGGAGAGCCTCGTGGAGCACGGCCCAGTAGCTATTCGTCAGCAAGGCGGGCAGCAGCGCCGAATATCCCGAGTTCGGCCCGGCGAGGCGAATCGCCAAGGCTGCGCCACATAGGGTCCACTACGCGAGCAGAATGTGCCCATGGAACACACGCCGATTGATCGCGAAATACCGCTGCTCGGCCGAAAAGGATCGGGTTTGCGCTTGCATCATTTCTTCTTGCCGCCAATCATTGTACCCGCCATCGCGAGACCGGATGATTCAGCAAAAAGACCCCAACGCTGCACGCTGGCGGCTACTATCGCCATGTAACATGTGTCAACTTTCGCGGACGTATGGGAGCGATCAATGAATCACGCTTCTTCGAAAGTTGGCCCTAGTACCCGCCGTTGCGAGATCGGATGATTCAGCAAAAAGACCCCAACGCTGCACGCTGGCGGGTACTATCGCCATGTAACATGTGTCAACTTTCGCGGACGTATGGGAGCGATCAATGAATCGCGCTTCTTCGAAAGTTGGCACCAGCACACGCATAACCAAGATTGCGAGGCGAATCTTGACCACCGTTCTAGTTTCCCTGTTATCCGCCTATCTGGCGGCGCTGGCCTTCCTGTGGATCAATCAGCGCAACATCGTCTTCCATCCCGATCCCACGAAGCCGTTCTTGCCGGTGGAGGCGGAGGATTCCGGGTTCCGGGTCATTCGGATTACCGGCACGGATGGCCTGATGCTCTCACCCTGGTACGCACCGGCCCAGCCGGGGGGCAAGACCATCGTCTATTTTCAGGGCAATGCCGGCCATCTCGGTTACCGGCTGGAAAACGTCCTGCCCTATGTGGAGGCCGGCCATGGCATCTTGCTCGCCGCCTATCGAGGCTACGGCGGCAATCCGGGCGCGCCCAGCGAAGCGGGCCTCTACAGCGACGGGCGGGCACAGCTCGACTGGCTGGCGCGCCAGGGGGTGGCCGAAGGGGATCTCATTCTGTTCGGCGAATCCCTGGGCGCTGCCATCGCGCTGCAGATGGCGATCGAACGGCGATCTTCCGGCCTGGTCATGGAGGCGCCCTTCGCCTCGATCCTGGCCTCGGCGAGGGCTCGCTTTCCGCTGTTTGCCTTCGACTGGCTGATCCGGGACAAATTCGCCAGCGCCGACAAGATCGGGGCCTTGCGCGCGCCGCTTCTGGTGATCCACGGCGCCAGGGACCAGGTCACGCCGATCCGGTTCGGGCGCCAGGTCTTCGCCGCGGCCCCGGAGCCAAAATTCGCGCTATGGGTCCCCGATGCTGGCCACGGCGATCTGATGAATCATGGCTTGCCGGAGCGGGTGCTGGAATTTCTGCGCTGGATCGGCGAGCGAAGGGCGTTCAGCCGGTAACGACTAGAGCCGGCTCAAAGGCCTTGAATTGCAATTGGGGTCAGAGCGAATTGTAATTGGTGTCAGAGTGCGATTGTCCGACCCCTCGCTGTGAAATTGCACCCAATATTGACCCCACCCCTGAAGCCTTCCATCGCATTGATATAATTGTAAAATATCGAAATTTGCAGGGTCGCGTTTCGCGCCCAACCGTGACTCAACCCAAACATTCTATTTCGTCGTTTCATCAATGACTTAGCATCACCTGACGGTGGGGCCACGGTTGGGCGCGATTTCACACCCCATTACTCATGTGACCCCAATTACCAATCCCAATTACCTACTTTCTGTCAGGATCGGACCACGAGAGCCTGCTCAAGGGCCTTGAACGGCAGCAGCACGCAATTGCGCCGGGAGCGGGTCGTGTGCACGGGCGTGAACACCTCCAACACCGACCACGCGGCGGGCGGGGGCTGTCCCTCCTGCATCAGCCGGGTGATGGCGGCGATTCCGGCGGCGATTTCGGCGCGGCTCTTGCCCGGGAAATGCCCGGCGATGGTGGAAGCCGCCGCCTCGCAAAGCAGGCAGCCCTTGACCTCATGGGCGACCGCCGCCAGGCGATCGCCCTCGAGACGCACATCGATGGTGACGCGATCGCCGCACAAGGGATTGTCAAGGGTGGCACTCGTACTGTCCTCACCAAGGCGGCCCTTGCCGTGACCGGCGCGCGCGCGCTCGATGAGGGCATCGTTGTAGAGGGAATGGCTGGTCACGGCTTGGCCTTGCCCCGTGGTCCGATCCGGTGAGACAAGTACCCCGCAAGGGTACGTGCCGCACAGGTGAATCGGCCCACAAACTCGATCATGCTAGCGGTATTCAGCTTCCGACACATGAATCCCTTGGGAATTCATGTGTCGGAACCATTCCACTAGGCGCCAACGTTCGGAAAAGCGTGATCAATGAACCGCTCCGATGCTTCCACGAAAGTCGGGCCGCATGTCACCAATTGGATAGTACCCGCCGGCGTGTACTGGTGGTGCCATTTGGCTTGAATCATTCATCGGCGACGGCGGGTACCAGGAGGCGATAGGCCTCCGGAGTGTCGACATCCAGGAACACGCCCGCATCCTCGATCTCGACCTCCACTACCTGGTCGCCATGCTCGCCGATCAGGTGCCTGGCGCCGACATCGCCGGAAAGTGCCGCGATCTCGGCGAAAAAACGACGATCCAAAAGCACCGGATTGCCCCGCTTGCCGTGATGGACGGGAACCACGATCGACCTTCCCTCCAGGGGCTTATAGGCGTCGATCAGGCGGCGCAGCGTTCCCGGCCCGACCCTTGGCATGTCGCCCAGCATCACCAGCGCGGCGTCGGTTCCGGGCGGGAGAGCCGCGATCCCGGCCTTGAGCGAGGCGCTCATGCCGGCGGCGAAATCCTCGGCGAGCGCGATGCGGATCTTGCGGCCCGACAGCGCCTGACGGAGCGCACCGGCCTGATGGCCAAGGACCACGATCACCTCCGCCACACCCGCCTCGATCGCGTGATCGATGCTTCGCGCGATGATTGGCCGCCCCGAATCGTCCAGCAGCAGCTTGTTCTCGCCCATGCGGCTGGATTTTCCGGCGGCCAGCACGATCGCGGCCACGCGTGGGCCGCGCGCCGTCGCCGCCCTTTCGCCCCCTTCGCGCGGCTGCGGCCGGGTTGGAATCTCCATCAGCAACCCGCCCACGCCCATCGCCCTCAAATCGGCGGCCTCGACCGGAAGATCCGCCATCAACCGCTGCATGACCCAGTCGCAACCGTTCGCCTTGGGCGAACGCGCGCAGCCCGGCAATCCCAGGACCGGCACCTGCCCGATCCGCGCCAACAGGATCAAGTTCCCCGGATCGACCGGCATGCCGAATTGAATGATCTCGCCGCCAGATTCCAGAATGGCGGCCGGAATCACGTCGCGCCGGTCGGTGATCGCGGAGGCCCCCATGACCAGGATCATGCCGGCCCCGGTATCCTTGGCGCGGCGAATGGTTTGGCTCAGGGCGAGGATCTCGTGCGGGCAGCGTGTCTCCCGCGCCTTTGCGCAATTCATCGCGGCCAGGCGCCGGTTGGTGATTTCGACGGTCTTGTCGGCGACGCTTGCTTTCAAGGTCGGCAGCATGGTTTGCACCAGCGCGACTTCTCGCGGGCGAAAGGGCGATAGCCGGAACGCCGGCGTTTCGCCCGCCGCCGCCGCGACCCCGCGCGCGAGCGCCGCCTCGGGCACCGCGAACGGAATGATCTTGACCGTGGCCACCATTTGCCCCGAAGCGACCGCGCTCCAGTCCGGCAGGCTGGCCACCGTCACCGCCTCGTCGATGGCATTGATCGCATCGATTCGGGCCTTGTCGATGCGGATCACGCCGGCGGATTGCGCGAACAGATTGACCCGCCCGGTGAACGGCGGATCGACCCTTAGGGCCGGTGCCGCCAGCGCCTCGGCCAGGCGCAGGGCGGCTTGATCCTCGGCCACGTCGCCTGGCCCCATCCTGGCCACCATGACGCGGGCGATGCCGGCGGCCCGCAATGACGCGATCTCTTCCTCGCCCAGGATCCGTCCCTTTTTCAGCACACCGCCGGTGATTGCCACCGCATGGGCCAGGAACGCCCCCTTGCAATCTCCGATCGGCAATTCGTCGAAGATCATGGCCGGCGTTTTCCGTGGCGCTTGACGGTCATCTCGGCCAGCACCGAAAGCGCGATCTCGGCCGGCGATCTGGCGCCGACATCGATTCCGGCCGGGCCGTGGATACGGGCCAAATCGGTTTCGGTGAATCCGGCCCGGCCCAACCGCTCGAGCCTTGCCGCATGGGTCTTCCTGCTGCCAAGCGCGCCGACATAAAACGCTTCCGATCGCAGGGCGGCGATCAGCGCCGGGTCGTCCAGTTTGGGGTCGTGGGTCAATGTCACCACCGCACTGCGCCGATCGGGAGCGAGCCTCGCCATCGCTTCGTCCGGCCAATCGTGGCTGAGTTCGGCGCCCGGAAACCGCTCCTGGCTGGCAAAGGCCCGGCGCGGGTCGACGACACTCACCCGATAGCCGAGAATCTCGGCCATCGGCGCCAGCGCCTGGGTGATGTGAACCGCGCCGACGATCAGCAGGCGTGGCGCCGGCACGAAGCATTGCACGAACAGGCGGCCAATTTCGGTCTCGATCTCGCCGGAACGATCTTCGGCCAGGGAAGCGCGGATGGAAGCCAACACTTCTTGCGTCAATCCCGTCGCGGAATCATCGCCCTTTTCCGCCACGATGACTTGCGTGCCATTCTCCAAGTCCCTCACCAGCGCCACCGGCTGGCGCTGGGCGCGCGCGCCTAGGATGCGCTCGATGTCGGTTATCCTCATTCGACGCGCTCGACATAGATCTGTAGCTTGCCCCCGCAGGCCAGGCCCACTTCCCAGGCCTGTTCGTTGCTGACCCCGTAATCGAGAAGCCTGGGTTTGCCATCGGCGATCACGTCCTGGGCCTCGGTCACCACGGCGCCTTCGACGCAGCCCCCGGAGACCGACCCCAGCATGCCGCCCTTGTCATCGATCGCCAATTGGCTGCCGACGGGCCGGGGCGAAGAACCCCAGGTCGCCACCACGGTCGCAAGGGCGACCCCGCGCCCCTCCCGCTTCCAGGCCAGCGCTCGCGCCAGCACATCCTCCGCCTCGGTCTTGGACATGGGCTTCTCCGGGTTAAGATTGGGCTCGGTGGGCGATTTCGCCCAGGGCCGTGGCCAGATCCTGCATCGATTGCAGATTATGGATCGACCGGAAATCGTCAACGTGCTTGATCATGATCTTGGGTCCGAGCGCGATCGGCTCATATCGCTCGAAACGCAGCAGCGGATTGAGCCAGATCAGCCGCCGGCAGGATTTGTGCAGGCGTTCCATCTGTTCTTCTATTCCGCTCGCACCCTCGCGGTCGAGCCCATCGGTGATCAACAGCACCACCGCCCCCTGGCCGAGGACCCGGCGCGACCAGCGGTGGTTGAATTCGTCCAGGCAATGGCCGATACGCGTGCCCCCTGACCAATCGGGCACCGCCTTGGCAACCAAATCCACCGCCAGATCGACGTCGCGATGGCGCAATTGCCGCGTGATGTTGGTCAGTCGGGTTCCAAACAGGAAAGTATGTACCCGGTCGCGGTCATTGGTCAGCGCGTGGACGAAATGCAAGGCCAGGCGAGAATAGCGGCTCATCGATCCCGAGATGTCGCACAGGATTACCAAGGGCGGCCGGCGCCGGCGTGGGCTACGGAATTTGAGCGGCAGCGCCGCCGGATCGCCCAGCCCGGCGCGCAAGGTCGCGCGCATGTCCACCCTGCGGCCCCGTGGATCGGTGCGGAACCGTCGGGTCCTGATTTCGCCGAGCGGCAGGCGCAATGCGTGGATGACCTTCTTGACGATTGCCAGTTCCGCGATCGACATCCGGTCGAAATCCATCGTTTGCAAGGTCTCGCGGTTGGAGTAGGTGAGGGTGGCGTCGATTTCGATCTTCTCCCGATCGGCGGTGGGGGCCTCGGCCTCGTCACCGCGCCGCCCGGCCGAGAGCGCCTCGGCCACTCGCGGCGATATCTCGCGGTCCTTATCCTGATCGACTTCGTCGCCGCGAAATTGCGGCAGCAGTATCGACATCATCCGTTGCAGGAATTGGGGGTTGCGCCAGAAGATGTGGAATGCCTGGTCGAAAATCTCCCGCTGCTCGCGGCGCTGCACGAAGACCGCATGCAGGGTCCAATAGAGATCGTCCCGGCCGCCGATGCCCACGACCCGGACCGCCTCGACCGCGCGGATGGCGGTGCCGGGCCCGACCGGAAGCCCGGCCGCCCTGAGCGCGCGTGCGAACAACATGATGTTCTCGGCCAGGCGGCCGGCGCTGACGGTGGCTGCTGGATGATTGGGCATTATGACGCCGCCGGTGCGCGTCGACGGGCACGATTCTTTGGCGTCATGTGCCGAATTTCGTGAACGCCTGGGGCAAGTTTAGACTGTTCCCCGCTACCTAAAAAACGGCGAACCCGTCTTTCGGTCGCTGTGGAATTTCTTGTTTCACACTCCCAGATCACTAGTACGCGCCATCCCAGGGTGGTAAGTGCTCTCCTGTTTTTCAAATCTCGCGTCACATTGCGTTGAAGTTTTGGAAGCCAATAGCCCAGCCTCGACTTCGGGAGTCGTGCTTTGCAGTCGGCTGCGGCATGCTGGTGCCAGAAACAACCATGCACAAAAATAACAGCGCGCCTCCCGGAAAACACGAGATCTGGCTTGCCAGGAAGGTCAGTGCGGTGCAATCGGAACCTGTATCCGAGCCGATGTGCGATCGTTCTGACGCTAATCTCGGGGTTCGTGTCCTTGCTCCGGATCGCTGCCATTATTTCGCTTCGCCGGTGGCGCGTGAAGGTGTCCATCACTCTTTGAAGTAATGATTGCCAGATTTTCTAAGCTCATAGAGAAGCTCTTCAACATGCATCCAAGGGCGCTTCGCATGTATGATGTCGTGGCAGTTTGGGCAGACCATTGCTAGGTCTTCTGCTGTCGTTTGTGAATCAGGGACCAACTCCGCTACAGGGGTGCGGTGGTGTGCTTGGATGCGATCCCGCCCACGGTCGCCGTAAAAGAAAACCGGATCAAATCCACAGCATTCACAAAATACGCGCTCGTGCTTCAACTTAAACGCTGCCTTTGCCTTCTTCACAAATACACGATCGCGCTCACGGTAGGAATGGAGTCGAGTTAGAATTCGCCCCTCTTTGCCCTTGATATCCTCTTCCAGAATAGTTGGCGGGAGTCTCTCGATGATGCTTAGCGGCGCAGCATTGGTCTCGCCAAATTCAGTTGTCTCGAGCGCAATTATCTGGTCCGCTGCTTTTCGGATATCGATGTTGTTCGTTCCTGCGGCGACAGCCTTTTGGTGCGATAGTAAGGCCGCCGCCAAGTCCGGATGGTGTGCGGCCAACTTAGGAAAATCAGCGATGTCATTGGCTAGATTTTTGAGCCTTGTAACAAAGTCAAAGGTCCTGTTCGAGTGGAGGATTTTTGCGGTGAGCGGTTTAAGAACTACCGAAGCGCCGTCATCGGAGATTATTTCGAACTCCATTTCCGAGACAATGAAGCCCTTATTTCGCAGAGGCCAAATCACAGTTCCGCTCGTGTCTTCTCGCGCCGGGTCCGGGAGGCGGGCCAGAGCCATCACAAGCGGGATCAGATGAAGCTTATTGCGATTATTTGGTTCAAGCTTTCTTAGGCGCGGTTTTCCTTGACTAACGGTACCGGCGACCTCCGCCGGAATTTCTGCCCCAAGACGCTCCATTCGCACGACTATTTGGCGACCCACAAGGGCTTGGGCAGGGACGGCCTCCCATTCCCCACGGCCACCAGAGGGCCGCCACCGCACAACGCATTTTGTCACTTTACGCGGCCTCTTGTTCGCGCTATGTTCCAAATCAAGTTTCGCGTTAGGATACGGGCCAAACAATGCGCAAACAAGGTCACGGCTGGCAAGAGTTGACGAAGTAGTGCTGTGCGC
This sequence comes from uncultured Rhodospirillaceae bacterium, assembly GCA_964542425.1. Taxonomy (GTDB): domain Bacteria; phylum Pseudomonadota; class Alphaproteobacteria; order Dongiales; family Dongiaceae; genus Dongia_A. Next base: position 60,119 of record CAZIUB010000008.1, read on the forward strand.
GGCATATATGTTGGGAATTGCGCTGAGCGAACACAAGATTTAGGGGGTAGGTTTGAGGTGGAAAGTAGCTTCGTTCTTCACCGGAATTGGTGGATTGGACCTAGGACTTGAGCGGGCAGGATTTAGTACAGTATTTCAGTGTGAGATCAAACCCTTTTGCCTCGATATCCTCGCGCAGCACTGGCCCAACATCCCACGAGTGAACGACATAAGGACGCTCAGCCATGAAGACATCCCCCATTCCGATGTTTGGGCAGCAGGATTCCCGTGTCAGGACCTCAGTCTTGCGAGAATGGGGACGCGATCTGGGCTTCGCGGTGGGCAATCTGGACTGTTTCACGAGTTTGTGCGGCTTGTTAGAGGCGGCGTGCCAAGAGCCATTGTCCTCGAAAACGTGCATGGCCTTCTCTCTAGCCACAGAGGACGAGACTTCGCGGTCGTACTCAAGGCGTTGGACGAACTCGGGTATGGCGTGGCGTGGCGTGTGCTTAACAGCAAGGACTTCGGAGTCCCCCAGCAACGTCGTCGAGTCTACGTTGTTGCCGTGCATCGAGACCCAGCAAGTGCCTCAGAAGTACTTTTTGAGCCCGAATGCGGCGGTTGGAATCCTTCGAAGGGTGGACCGGATGGGCAGAAACCTGCCTCCCTCTTTCAGACGATCATTGGAAATACTCGCAGGGGACCCCTCGTCAAAAGCATAGCTCACTGCGTTTATGCGGAATCTGCCAGGCACACCGGCACCGACTGGTCGCGGAACTATGTCTGGTACCCAAATGGTCGGGTTCGGCGCTTTACGGCCATTGAAGTTGAAAGGGTTCAAGGGTTCCGAGATGATTGGACTCGTCCTACGCAAATTGACTCCTCTGCGTCCGATCGGATTGACAGCCTCCGCTACCACGCCGTGGGCAATGCTGTCACGCCTCAGGTCGCCGAGTGGCTAGGTTGCCGTCTTGCGGCCGCCCTCTCGAAAGCTCAAGTTGAATGTCTTCGGGGAATGACCCGAAAAACTTCGACTGTTGCCGCAGTGGCGTAGCTTGCTTGGCGGCTATAGTTCAAGTTGATTTCCGCTAGCTCTTTGCCGCTGTGGCGCCACGCCCGCTGAAGGGCGGTACTTTCGCCATATCGAATCGCCTTGGCCGCGCGCGCGAATACGGGTCGCTCGTTGATGTCCTTGATGCGATAAGATTGACATACGCGATACTCTTTTTCGACCAAGTTCTCGACCGGCTCGATCCAATTGTGCTTGAAAAGTTCCCAAACCGGGCAAAGGGAATAGAGCTTCCCGCGCCGATCTACGTCTTTATCTTTATATCTTCATCGGGCTCTGGTCGCCTCAGCCCATAGGCGGCGTCCAAATTCATCCAATAGAGCGGGTCGCCGTCGCCAAAGGCCGCCGACAGGCCGCGCGCTGTTTCGGGAGTGATCTGCTTCTTTCCGGCGACAAGCTCATTGATGAGCCGCAAGGGCCTGTCCATGATCTGGGCGAGATCTCCCTGCGTCCATCCGCGCGCCTCCAGCTCCTCGCGGATGAATTCCCCCAGCGCGAAAACCTCCGCTGGTACCCGAGTGGACATCCGCTGTCCGTCCTTCTCAGTGGTAATTGACGATTTCGACGACATGAACGGTCTTCCTTGGTGCTTTTCCGCGCAGTTCGAGAACTAGCCGCCATTGGTCATCGAACTGCATGGGGCATATTGGCTGGCGCGATTGCCCCTATTCGCCCAATACGCGCCCGATATTCCGCCGCTCTTCAGCTTCGTGCGAGCGCCATCTCGGCCCGCACCTCCTCGAGAATCTTGGCCGCCTCGCTGCCGCGGATGCGGGCGATGTCGTCCTGATACTTGAGGAGTGCCCCCAGTGAATTATCGATGGCCTCGGGTGCGAGTGCCACTTGATCCAGCTGCACCAAGGCATCCGTCCAGTCGATGGTCTCGGCCACGCCCGGCAGCTTGAAAAGGTCGCGACCGCGCAGCCGCTGCACGAAGGCCACCACTTCGCGCGACAAATCGAGGCCTGCCGCCGGCAGTTTGGCGCGCAGAATTTCGAGTTCGCGCGTGGCGTCCGGATAATCCACCCAATAATAGAAACAGCGGCGCTTCAGCGCGTCGTGAATTTCGCGGGTCCGGTTCGACGTGATGACGACGATCGGCGGCTCCTTGGCCCTGACCACGCCGAATTCCGGGATCGTCACTTGAAAATCCGACAACAACTCCAGCAGAAAGGCCTCGAACGGTTCGTCGGTGCGGTCCAACTCGTCGATCAGCAGCACCGGCGATCCACCGGGCCCCGATTCCAGTGCCTGGAGGAGCGGGCGCTTGATCAGGAAGCGTTCGGAGAAAATGTCGGCGGCGATGCGCTCCATGGAATCGATATGCGCCGCCTCCGAGAGCCTGATCTCCAGCATCTGGCGCGAGTAATCCCACTCATAGACCGCGCTGGCCACGTCCAGGCCCTCGTAGCATTGCAGGCGCACCAGTTGCCGATCGAGGGTCGCGGCCAGGACCTTGGCGATCTCGGTCTTGCCGACCCCCGCCTCGCCCTCCAGAAACAGGGGCCGTTGCAGGCGCATGGAAAGGAACACCGCCGTCGCCAGGCTACGATCCGCGATATAGGAGCCGCGCGCCAACATCGCGACGGTTGCATCGATGTCGGGTGGCGGCGCGGTCATCGGGTTGGGGTTTTCAGCGCTGAATCCAGCTCCCGGAGGAATCCATGTAATACCAGCCCGGCTGGAGCTTTTGTGAAATCAGCTTCTCCGCCGTGACCGCGCCGACCTGCTCGATCGGAACACCTTGCTCGGCGGCGAGCGATTCGTACTTGGCCCGGCGCTGGGCGTTGACCTGGTCGATGAGCGCCTGCACATCGGCCGGCGCGCTGGCATCGACCAGGCCCACATAGCCGTCCGGCATCTCGCCGACATAGCCGGCGGCGCGCGCGTCGTCGAGCGGCGAGGCGCTGGCCGGCGCCGGTCCGACGACCAACACGAGCGCCAGCGCCAGGCCGGTCAACAGGGCTCTCATTTTGGTGATGGGTGACATGCCAATCCTCAGAAAAGTTCCGGATTCTGCTGCAGCAGGGTCTCGACGTCGCGATCGATCTTGACCCGGACCTCCTGCTCGATCTTGACGTTGAGATTGATCACGATGGGCTTGTCCGGCGCCTCCACCTTGACGGTGGGCGTGCAGGCGAGGAGGCCAAGCGCAAGCATGGCCAAAAAGCTGGATCGAAGGGGGATATCGGACAAGGGCACGGTTCCTATTGCAGTTCGATCAATCGCTGCTCGATGATAGAGGGCACTTGATAGCCCGCCAAGCCTTTCCGCAGCGCCTGATCCAGTTTGCCCGTTAGGGTCAGGTTGAACTCCACCGGGTAACCTTCGTAGAAATTGGGGTTGTCGCCCGAAATATGCAAGGCTAGCACCGTGTCGCCGGTCAGCTTTCGGTCCAATCGAACGATCAATTCTTCGTAATGAAAGTCGGAAAGGGCTGAAAGCGCCAGTTCGACCGATTGGCCGGCATTGACAAGCGCGGCCGGCGCCTGCGCGCGGTCATAGCGCAAAACGCCCGGCCCCCGCGCGGAAAGGATGGCATCGGCGATGATGATGCCATCGGCGAACAGGGTGACCGGCACGCTTCCCGAAACCTCGCCCTCGCCCGATAGCCCGGCGATTCCCGCCAGTTTGAACAATTCGGCGACCGAGAGCCGATCGATGGTCAGGAACAGCCGTTGGCCGGGCCGGGTGAGCGAGATTAGCCCCGGCTCCAGAATAGCGGTTCCCCCGACGAGGCCCAGCTTTCCTTCCTTGACCGTGAGTTCGGTTCCGTCCAGCTCGAAGCGAAACAAGGCCGCCTGCATCGGCAATCCGGTGACGATCTGCTCGATGGCGATCACCTGATCCGGCTTGGTGGAAACCGGCCAGAGCCGGTCGATTTCGATGACGCCATTCAAATTGGAGAGGATGATCGGCCCGGCGCGGCCGGAAAGTTGTTCCAACGCCAAGCGAAGATCGGAGGTCATTTCGCCCCCTTGCCAGGCAATCGCGCCCTTGAGCGCGATCGACCCCGAAACCTCGCGCAAGGTCCGCTTGAGCCGTGGCGCGAGTGCGGCCGGCTGCAATCCTTCCGCGTCGAAGCGAAGCGGGCCGAGATCAAGATCGGCCGAACCCTGGCCTTTGGCCAGATCGACTTTCACCGACGCGCGACCGAGATCGACACCGGATTCTCCGGCGCTGCGAAGGCCAAGTCTCGCCTCGAGACGGCCCCTGGCCAGCCGGCCCTTGGCTCGCAGGGCAAGGTCGCCGAGATCGGGCACCAAGGCGAGCGCCCCGATCTTCACCCCGAAATCGATGCCTCGATCGTCGCCGCCGGCCTCAAGATCGATGCCGGAACCGCGCCAGCCTCGATCGGGCACCGCAAGTGCCAGGCCCTTTCCCTTGGCCGACCAGCGAATGCCATCTTTCCCGGCGCCGAACCGAAACTCCAAATCCATCGGTGCCGCCTCGACGCGCTCGCCCTCAAGAGTGATCCGGCGCGCCTCCAGGTGCATCGGCAGCTCGACATCGAGCGCGCCGGTCGCCATGTCATGGCTTGCCGATCGCGCGCCCGGCATGAGGATTGCCACAAGATCGTCCAGTTGGGCGCTCTGTTCCGGCCCCTCGACCCGACCCAATGCGATTTTCGCCGGGGCCGTCAGATCAATGGTGACGTGACTTGGATCGGCGTTCAGCGCGATCGGCACATCCGCTACGACATCGTTCACCCGCCATCCCGCTTGCGCGAAGGCATGTCCTTTTGCCGCCAGCTTGGCGCTGGCCGCGATCCGGGTCCGCCAGTCATTGTGCGCGAGATCGAATTGCAGGACATTCGATTGCGTGGGCATGGCAAGGGAAAGGCTTGCCGATCCGATCTTGTCCTTGTCGCCACTGCCTTGCGTGGCCTCGATCCGCCCGATGGCGACAATCGCCGGGGCCGCCAAGTCGACGGTGAGGCGATCGGGATCGGCACTCAGCACGACCGGAAATTCGGCCGTGACATTGCTGGCGCGCCATCCGGCTTGCGCGAAGGCTTGTCCCTTTGCCCCTAGCGTGGCGATGCCCTCAATTCGTGCGCGCCAAGTCATATCCGCGTGATCGAATTGCAGGACATTCGATTGCGCCGGCAAGGCCATGGAAAAATCCACGGGCCCGATTTCGCCCGTGCCGTCGCCGAGTTGCGTGGCCTCGATCCGCCCCGCCGATTCCAGACTCAAACCGACGGATTGTCCGGTTCTTGTGACCGACAAGGGCAATTCGGCGGCAATTGCCTTGGCCGACCAGCCGGCATGGACGGTGTCCTTCGCATCGGCCGATACTGTCAGCGCGGCGCTGGCGTCACCAACGCCCGACAAGGGTAGGTTCGCATTGCCCTCAATGTTCATTACTAAGCTCGGGAGGGCTCCGCCGCTCAAATCCAGGTTCATCTCGGAAACGACGATCCGATCCCCGCGCGGCAGGACCTTGGCGCGCAAATTTCCATCGATCGGATGGGGCAGGTCGGGCACCGCCACGCCACCAAAATGCACCTCGGCTGTTATCGGATTCTCCAGACCAAAATCCGCGCCCGTCGGATCGAGCGCGGCGAAGCTCGCCCGCAACGAGACGTTTCCCGCACTCGGCCGCCAATCTTGCGCCAATTCCCAGGCCGGCGATCGCCAATCCAGCATGACCTCGATGTCGCCCGTGAATCGCGGCGCTTCGGGAAATCCGGTCGCGGTCAGTTGCCATTGGCCATAGCTGTGCGCGTCTGAATCGACGATGTGGCCGTCACTTTCGAGCCTTTCGCCATCAAAGGATACCCGACCGACCGCGGCGAAAACGCCTTTCGGAGACTTGATCCGAACCCCGACCTGCTCGAATTCGATTCGCGGCGGCAGTGGGGTTCTCGCCTTTGGGTCGTCGCCGGCGCCCAGCAGGGGCTTCAAAATGTCAAGATCGGTCCGGCCATCCGCTCCGACCGTGAGCGATAGGGTCAGCATGTCCACGGCGATGGCATCGATCCGACCTGCGAGCAATTCGCGCCAGCGATAGGCAACCGCGATTCCCTTGGCATCAATTCCGCTGGCCCCGATGACGACCGGACCCCCGACATGAAGGGCAGCGATACGCGTCCCATCGATGTCCAGCCGCTCGAATTGGAGATCGACCGGAATTCCGAGCTGGGCTTCAAGCCACGCCTCCCCCACGCTTCCCGCCAGTTCTACCCGCCATAGAAACGCCGCGCCGATCAGGGCGCCGAGCACGGCCAGGGTGGCGAGTATTGGTCTGCGACGCATCGCGCGAAGGGCCTTTCCGTTGCGCGGGGTCAGTGTATCGTGAAGCCCGGCGGCGGCAATGGTCGCTTGCCCGACCTTGCAATATCGACGTAAACGCTCATCGCATGCCTGTTTCCCCCCGAATGCTTGGCGCGCTCGCCGCCGGCACCCTGGTGCTGGCCGGTATCGCCGGATTGACGGCGGAATCCGGGCGCCGGGCCGGAGCGGGCAGGGAGCTGCGCCCGGTCGATTGCTGGTTCGAGGCGCCGGACGATTTTTCCGCCACCTGCCACCGGCTGGCGGTTCCCGAAAGCCGGTCGGGCGGCAGCGCGTTCATGCTGGAGATTCCGGTGGTCATTCTCTCCGTGCCGGGCAAGCGCCAGCGCGAGGATGCCATCGTCCATCTGGCCGGCGGGCCGGGCGATGGCGCCTGGATCGACGACCAGCGCATCGATTTCTGGTGGGATTTCATCCGCGAGAACACCTGGCTCAACCAGCGTGACCTGATCCTGCTCGACCAGAGGGGCACCGGCAACGTCACGCCGCGCATGGATTGCCCGGAATTGGAGCTTCTGACGCTGGCGTTCCTGTCCCCGGACATGAACAATGCCATCGCCTTCCGCCTGTTGCGCGAGGCGGCGGGCGCGTGCCACGCCCGGGTCATCGCCGAGGGGCACGATCCGGCGAGCTACACGACCCGGGAAAGCGCCCTGGATTTGCACGACCTCCACGACGCGCTGGGTGCGGAAAAGTGGAACGTCTACGGACTCTCCTACGGCACGCGCCTGGCGCTCGCTTATCTGCGCCACTACCCCCAGGATTTCCGGAGTGTGATACTCGATTCCGCCGATCCGCCGCAGATCGATTTCCATGGCGACGATGCCTGGCGCACCGAGCGCGCCTTCGAAATCCTGTTCGAGGCCTGCGCCCGCGACGCCGCTTGCCGCTCCTGGTATCCCAATCTCAAGGCACGGCTGATAGCCCTGGTGCATCGATACAACACGAAGATCCTCAATTTCGAGACGGAGGGCCCTAGCCAAACCGAGACCGCGACGGTGCGGCTCAGCGGCGATCTCATCCTCGCTTATCTGTTCCTGCATCTGTACAACCGCGACGACATCGAGCGGGTGCCCCGGATCATCGACATCTTCGATCGCGGCCAGGCAGGCGATGTCGCCGACGAATTTGGGCGCCTGATCGAGCTGTGGATCGAGCGCGAGGATTGGGGCGAGGGACTGGCCCTCACCATCGATTGCGCCGAGGAATATCCGTATGCCGATGCCGCCCAGGTGCTGGCGAGTTATCGGGCCTACCCGCTCCTGCAATCCTTGGCCTATCGCCTGCCGCCCTTCGTGGCCTGCGCGTCCTGGCCGGTCCCCGGCGCGGATTCTTCCGGGAAGGAATTGGTGCGATCGGCGGTGCCCGCGCTCGTTCTTGCCGGGAGCTTCGATCCGATCACGCCGCCCGCCTACGGGCGCCAGACCGCGACCGGTCTCGCAAACAGCCACTTCCTGGAATTTTCGAACGTTGGTCATGACGTGCTTGGCAATGAGCCCTGCGCGGGCCGCCTGGCGGCGATTTTCCTCGATGATCCGAAGCGGGCGCCGAACGATCCCTGCCTGCTATCGCTCAGGCCGCCGCAATTCCAGCCGCCGGTCGAGTAGCCCGAGAGGGAATTGAATTGGGGTCAGAGTGCTGGGGAATTGGGGTCAGAGTGCGATTGTTCAAGCATATTCTCACTGGAGTGGACCCCTAAAGTGAGACACGGATAATGGGGACAGTTCTTAGGGGGAGAACTGATGTCCAAGGTAGTCCGTGTTTTCAGTCGAGAGATGAAGCTGGCGGCGCTTCGGCGCATGCTGGCGGGGGAGAATGTGAGCG
>CAZIUB010000009.1:0-11583 GCA_964542425.1 uncultured Rhodospirillaceae bacterium
GCTTGACGCCCGAACCGCGCCCGAATACCGCGATCTCGGCGCAAAAGAGCGCCGATCAAGCCAAATACACACCACGCACAAGCAGAAAAGTCACAAAAATCAGCCTTAAATCTTCAAACTTCAATTTATTCAGAGGCTCCCTAGGAGAGTTCCACCAGCAGGGCAAGTGCCGCCGCCTGTTCGGCCACCCTTTTCGATTTGCCGCTGGCACTCAACGGGGCGTGCCCGGCGACACCCACCTTGACCACGAAGGTCGGATCGTGCGGCGGACCGCTCGCCGAAACCACTTCGTAGACCGGCAGCGGCAGACCCTTGGCCTGGGCCCATTCCTGCAGCGCCGTCTTGGAATCCTGCGGGGGCCGGATTTCGGCCAGCACCATCGGGCGCCATCGTCGCTGGATGAACTTGCGCGCCGCCTCCAATCCGCCATCGATGAAAATGGCGCCGATCACCGCCTCGCAGGCGTCGGCGAGTGTCGCCGGATTGTCGCGCCCGCCGCTGTCGGCCTCGCCCTTGGAGAGAATCAGATGGCGCCCGAGATCGAGCGTGAGGGCCACGCGCGCTAGTCCCTCCTGGCGCACCAGGGCGGCAAGGCGCTTGGCCAAGGCACCCTCGTTCTCCTCGGGAAAGGTCGCGAACAGCAATTCCGCCACCACCAGTCCCAGGACGCGGTCGCCGAGGAATTCCAGGCGCTGGTTGTCGCAACCTTGGGGTCGGGAGGGGCGCTGGCGGGATCCCCGCCTGGTGAGCGCGCTCGGATGCGTGAGGGCCTGGCGCAACAATCCCGGATCGGCGAATTCATGATCGATGGAAGCCGCCAGATCGGCGAGATCGGAGGATGTGGCCTTTCCCGTCATTCGACCAGATCGAGCAGCCGGCCGAAGCGCAAGGCGCTGAGCCAGGTGATCGGATTGTACCAGCGAAAATCGGGCCCATAGGACCAGAACAGGATTTGCGCCGGGCCGACCAGATGATCGCGCGGCACGAAGCCGACCTTGTCCAGGATCTGGGCGTTGGCGGCGCCGATCTCGCCATCGATGCCAATGCCGGAGGAGCGATCCCAGGGGCGGCTGTCGTTCGAGCCGTCGCGATTGTCGCCCATCATGAAATAGTGCCCCTCGGGGACCACATAGACCGGCGTGTTGTCGAGATCGCCCTCATCGCCGGAAATCTCGATGATGCGGTGCTGGATGCCGCCGGGCAAGATTTCGATGTATTGGGGCACCGGTGAGCCGAAGCGGTTGTCGGCATCGGCGTAATCCTCGATCCGGCGGCGTTCCACTCTCTGGCCGTTGAGATGGAGCGATCCATCCTGCAACTGCACCCGGTCGCCGGGCAGACCGATCACCCGCTTGATGAAATCGGTTTCCGGCTCGCCCGGCGGGCGGAACACGACCACGTCGCCACGGATCGGCTCGTCGGGCCAAATTCGGCCCTCGAATCCAGCGAGCCCGAAGGGAAAGGAATAGCGGCCATAACCATAGGCGATCTTGGAAACGAACAGGTAATCGCCGACCAGCAGGGTCGGCATCATCGAGCCGGATGGGATGTTGAAGGGTTCGTACAGGAACGTCCGCACCACCAACGCGATCAGCGCGGCCCAGATGATGGTCTTCACCAATTCGGCGATCTCGCGGAAGGTGCCGCTGGATTTTCCAGCTTCACCCGATCTCTCGATATCCTTCGACAAGATGGTTTTCGTCCCCGGCTGCAATTCGGGCGCGATCAAGCCAGCCGGACCCGGCAATGTCAAGGCAACGCGGCGCACGGGCCGACGCCTTTTCGCTCCGGTTTCGAGCACGGTTTTGGGCGGGTGTTCGCGCCCTCTAGCGGGATGAATAGGCCGAGATGATGACGATGGCCTGGGCCTGCGGGTAATCGTCGGTGATGGTCAGATCGATCTGGGCCACCAGGCCCGCGGGCGTGATCGCATCGAGGCGGGCCAAGGCGCCCCCGGTCAAGCGCAAGGTGGGCTTGCCGCTGGGCAGATTCACCACCCCCATGTCGCGCCAGAAAACGCCGGCGCGCAAGCCGGTGCCAAGCGCCTTGCTGCAAGCCTCCTTGGCGGCGAAGCGCTTGGCATAGGAGGCCGCTCGGCTGGCCCGGCGGTCGGATTTGGCGCGCTCGATCTCGGTGAACACGCGTTCCAGAAAACGATCGCCGAAGCGCTCCAATGTGCGCTCCACCCGCCTGATGTCGATGATGTCGCTGCCGATGCCGAGGATCATGGCCCGCTAGCTTGCGCCTCACGCCCGGGCGCGTTCGACCGAGGAGATGGCCGGGGTCGCCCGCAGCGCGGCGACGATGTTGGTCAGATGCTTCAGATCGTTGACCTCGACATCGACCAGAACCTCGAAGAAGTCGATCGAGCGGTTGGTGATCTTGAGATTGGAGATGTTGCCGAAGTTCTTGCCGATGACCGTGGTCAGGCTGCCGAGGCTGCCGGGCCGGTTGGTGATCACGACGGCAAGGCGGCCCACATGCTGGTTGGCCGGCTCGCCGCCGGTCTCCCAGGAAACGTCCAGCCAACGCTCCGGCGTCTCGGCAAAGCTCTCCAGCGTGTCGCAATCGATGGTGTGAACGGTGACCCCCTTGCCGGTGGTGACGATGCCGACGATGCGATCGCCCGGCAGCGGATGGCAGCAGCCGGCGATATGCACCGCCATGCCCGGAATCAACCCCTTGATCGGAATGGCCGCGGACGCGGCCTTGGCCGTCCTGGATTTCGACTTGCCGATCGGCACCACTTTCTCTTTGCCGTCGGTGCGGTTGCCGGGGAAGATGGCATTCAGTAATTCGCGAGCCCCGATCATGCCCTCGCCGACCTGGGCCAATAAATCCTCTACCTCTTCGGCCTTGAATTTCTTGAGCATGCCTTCGAGCGACTTGTCGGCGTATTCGTAGCCGGCGTGCTGGAATTCCTTGTTCATCATGGCCCGGCCCAGCTCCAGGTACTGGTTGCGCTGCTGGGCGCGGACGAAGCGCCGGATGCAAGCCCTGGCCTTGCCGGTGACGACGAAGCGCTCCCAGGTCGGGGACGGGGTCTGCGCGCGCGAGGTCGAAATCTCGACCTGGTCGCCGTTCTGCAATTCGCCGCGCAAGGGCACGATGCGCCCGTTGATCTTGGCGCCGACGCAGGTGTCGCCGATCTCGCTGTGGACGGCATAGGCGAAATCGACCGGTGTGGCGCCCCGCGGCAACGCGATCAAATCGCCCTTGGGCGTGAAGCAGAAGACCTGGTCCTGGAACATCTCGAGCTTGGTGTGCTCGAGAAATTCCTCCGGCCCCGAGGCATGTTCCAGGATGTCGAGCAATTCGCGCAGCCACCGATACTGCCGGCCGTCGTGCTGGGCGGCACCCTGTTTGTATTTCCAATGCGCGGCCACGCCCAGCTCGGCGATCTCGTGCATCTCGCGGGTGCGGATCTGGATCTCGATGCGGTGGCGCAGCGGCCCGATCAATCCGGTGTGCAGCGAGCGATAGGCGTTGGGCTTGGGTGTGCTGATGTAATCCTTGAACCGGCCCGGGATCATCGAGTAGCGCCCGTGCAGCGCGCCCAGCGCCTGATAGCATTGGCCTACGTCCGACACCGTGATGCGAAACGCCATGATGTCGGACAATTGCTCGAATTCCATGCTCTTGCGCTGCATCTTGCGCCAGATCGAGAACGGCGTCTTCTCGCGCCCGGAGACCGCGCCTTGGACACCGGCATCGGCCAGCACCTTGGTCAGTTCCTGCATGATCTGGTTGTTGAGATCGACGCCCTTTTCACGGAGGAAGCTCAGACGCTGGGTGATCGAGGCATAGGCGTCGGGATTGATCTCGGCGAAGGCCAGGTTTTCCAACTCGTCCTTCAATTGGTGCATGCCCATGCGCTCGGCCAAAGGCGCGTAGATTTCCATGGTTTCGAGCGCGATCCGCCGGCGCTTCTCGGCGCTCTCGATATGACCGAGGGTCTGCATGTTGTGCAGACGGTCGGCGAGCTTCACCAGCAGCACGCGGATGTCGTTCGACATCGCCAGCACCAGCTTGCGGAAATTCTCCGCGTGCTTGGTATGGTCGGATTGGGTCTCCAGGCGGGTAAGCTTGGTGACGCCGTCGACCAATTGGCGCACCTCACGCCCGAACAGGGCCTCGATCTCCTCGAGCGTGGTCGCGGTGTCCTCGACGGTATCGTGCAGGAGCCCGGTGACGATGGAGGCGGAATCGAGCTTGAGACGGGTCAGGATTTCCGCGACGCCCAGCGGGTGCATGAAATAGGGATCGCCCGAGGCGCGGGACTGGGCGCCATGGGCCCGCATCGAGTACACATAGGCGCGGTTCAGCAAATCCTCGTCCGCGCCCGGATCATAGGCCTTGACCCGCTCGACCAGTTCAACCTGTCGGATCATCCCGGCCGACATGTGACCCTTTTTTTCCGTGTCTACGCGCTCTTCCGCTGCATGGTGAAAGGTCCCGGCCAATACCGGCGCGGGTTCATTCCTCGTCGCTGATCGCCGCGTCCTCGAACTCGCCTTCGATCGACATGTCGGCCTCTTCGGCCTCCTCGGTGCTGATCTGGGCCTGCTGCATCTCCTCGGCCAGCAATTCCCCGGCGCCGACGCCAAAACCGGTGCCTTCTTCCTCCGGCTCGTCCGGCTCGACCTGGCGCTGCAAGCCGCGCACCAGCGCGGTCGCAAGGACCTCCAGATCGATGGTGCCGCCGGCGATCTCGCGCAACGCCACCACCGGATTCTTGTCGTTATCGCGCTCGATCGTGATCTGGCCGCCCGCGGCGACCTCGCGCGCCCGCTGCGAGGCCAGCAAGACCAGCTGGAACCGGTTGGGCACCTTCACGACGCAATCCTCGACAGTAACGCGTGCCATCTTTCGATTTTCTCCAGAATAACGGGCAATCGATTGTGATTAGCCGATAATCGTGGCGGATTCAAGTCGCGCGCCGGCTCAGGCCGGATTCTTCCCCTCGCTCTGGGGCCGGGTCTGCTGATCTTGCGGCATTTGGGCCACCAAGGCATTGATCGGTTTTCCTGTTTCGGGATGCCGCCAATCCGGGTCCAGGTCGCGTAGCGGCAACAGCACGAAGGCTCGGGTCGCCATTCGGGGATGCGGCAAATGGGGCGGCGGCCCGCTCCTTGCCACCAGGCGGCCATAGGCCAGGATGTCCAGATCGACCAGCCTCGGGGCATTCGGAACCGACCGGACGCGGCCAAGATCAACTTCAACCCGGTGGAGAACCGCCAGAAGTTCCACGGGCGTTAGTGTGGTTTCGATCCTTGCGACCGCGTTTATATACCAGGGCTGGTCCGAGATCGGCACCGGCGCCGATTCATACCAGGGCGAGAGGGCCTTTATCATTGGCCCGTGACCGGTTAGCATGGTGAGCGCGAATTCGAGGGTGCGTCGGGGCGGCCCCAGGGTTGGATGGGGAAGATTGGCGCCTAGCCCTATGTATATATCGTCAAGCATTCGGCAACGGGCTAGAACCGCGCGACTCGACTTGGTTTTCGGTCATTCCACGGCAACACAATAGTGAGGGCACGGATATGGTTGGTCGTTTCTATCCCAATGAGCGGGTCGGCATTTTCATTGACGGGGCCAATCTGCACGCGGCGGCACGCGGGCTTGGTTTCGACATCGATTACAAGCGCCTGCTCAAGCATTTCCAGGAGCAATGCCACCTCATTCGCGCCTTCTATTACACGGCGCTGATCGAGGACCAGGAATACTCGCCGCTGCGGCCCCTGGTCGATTGGCTGGATTATAACGGCTTCACCATGGTCACCAAGCCGACCAAGGAATACACGGATTCCATGGGCCGGCGAAAGATCAAGGGCAACATGGACATCGAGCTGGCGATCGACGTGTTGGAAATGTCATCGCATCTGGATCATGTGGTGCTGTTCTCGGGCGATGGCGATTTCCGCCGCCTGGTCGAGGCCGTGCAGAGGCGGGGCGTGCGGGTCAGCGTGGTTTCGACCATTCGTTCGCAACCGCCGATGGTGGCCGACGAATTGCGCCGGCAGGCCGACAATTTCATCGAGCTCGAGGACATGGCCGCGCTGATCGCGCGCCAGCACAACGGCCGGACCGAGCGCCACCACCAAACAGGCGCGCCGGTCGCCAGCCCCGACGAAGCGGCGGAGTGAGCGGAGGGCCAATTCAGGCGGCGGCGAGGGGGCCAGCGAGGCCTGCTCCCGCCACATCGGCCTCCGCCACATCGGCCTCCGCCACACCGGCCTTCGATTGCCCGCTTTGCCCGCGGCTGGCCGGTTTCCGCGAGGCCAATCGCCTCGCCTTTCCCGACTGGCACAATCGCCCGGTGGCACCGTTCGGCGCGGCCGGGGCCGCCCTGTTCATCGTCGGGCTCGCGCCGGGCCTGAAGGGCGCCAATCGAACGGGGAGGCCCTTCACCGGCGATTACGCGGGCGATCTTCTTTATGCCACGCTCATGGAATTCGGCCTGGCGCGAGGAAATTACCTGAGCCGCCCCGATGACGGGTTGGAACTGATCGATTGCCGCATCTCCAATGCCGTCAAATGCGTGCCGCCGAAAAACAAGCCGATTCCGGCGGAGATCATGACCTGCAATCGATTTCTCAAGGCCGAGATCGCCGTGATGACGCGCCTCAAGGCGGTGCTGGCGCTGGGCGGAATCGCGCACGGGGCAGTGCTCAAGGCGCTGGGCCGGCGCCAATCGGCGTTCCCCTTCGGCCATGGCGGGAGCCATGATTTGGGCGATGGCAGGCGGCTTTTCGACAGCTATCATTGCTCGCGCTACAACACCAACACCAACCGCCTGACGCCCGCCATGTTCCGCGAAGTGGTTGGCCGTGCCGCCGAGTGGATTCTCATCAGCCGATAAAATTCGATCTTGGCTTCACGGCCCGCCGTGCCGGCGCCAGAACTCGGCCGGTGTCACGATCGCGTAAGACTTTGCCAGCGCCAGCAGGTCGCGGTCGCCAGTCACGAGATAATCGGCGCGCGCCGCCAGATAGGTTCCCAGAATCGCGAGATCGGCCGCGTCGCTGGGCGAGCCTTGCGAGGGCGGCGCCGGTTCCACCAACTCGGTGGTCACGGCGAGGATATCGAGGAAGTCGGCAAAATCGCCCTTGGCCCATCCGAGGCGGTGATTTAGTCGCGGCAACGCCCGCGAGCCATAATGTAACGAGAAAGCACGACATCGATGGCGCCATGCCTCCAGGCGGCGTAGATCCGCCCCGGTAACCCATCCGGATAGGCCAGCCCGGATACCAGGACATTGGTGTCGAGCACGATGGGCGGTGCCGGCAATGATCAGGCTTTCGTCGGCGCCCGACCGACCGCCGCGCGGGACCGCGACCGGGATCCAGCGCGGGACGGCTTGGTCGCCCGCTCTTGCTGGACCGTCCGCTCGATTTCGGCCAGGCCTTCGTCCTCGGGAATGCCTTCATAGGCCTTGGCGAGGCGCGAAGCGAGGCTATCGAATCGATCTTGCATCTTGCGGATGCGCTCGAACAATCGGGCATCGATCAAGGCCGCCACCGGCTTTCCGTCCTTGTTGATGACGATGCTGTCGCGCCGGTACCGCACCTGGTTGATCATCTCGCCCAGATTCTGGCGAAAGGCGACGGCGCTGGTCCTGGTGATCATGGTCGAGCTCCGCTATGATCATAATGGTCATATTGTTTGTCGTGATGGGAAGCCGGTTTGTCAATGGCGGCACTTCGCTGATTGGATCGGGGCGAAGGCTTGACCCCTGGCCTCGCCACCAGGGAATGTAGGATCGGTGTAGGGCCGCCGAACCCCCGAGGGGATGCGATCATGCCGCACTCTACCTATCAGCCCGAACGGATGGGCCACGCCGGAATCGAGCCCGAGGGCGCCTTCGAGGCCGGTGCGTTCCAGTCCTTCACCCTCACCTACGTCGCCGGCTATTACGGCATCGACGACACCGGCTCGATCAAGATCGTCCATCGTTTCGCCAGCGACATGGGACGCCCGCAATTCGACGATCCCAAGGGCCCCAATTTCGTTTCGGTCGAGGCCTCGAATGGCGCATTGCTGGCCTGCCACTATCACGGCAAGCAAAACATCCGGCCGTGGGACAAGACGCTTTACATCCAGATCATGCGCGGTTTCCTGCGCGAGGGCGACCGGATCATCGTGCGCTTCGGCGATCCTCGAGGGGGCTCGCCGGGGATGCGACTCCAAACCTTCTGCGAGGATCGCTTCGAATTCAAGGTGCTGGTCGACGCCTTCGCCACCTATGATTACGTCGAACTTGCGCAATCGCCGTCGATTCGAATCCGCCCCGGCAAGCCCGCACGCTGGAAGGCGATCCTGCCGACCCTGCGTCGGGTGGGCGAGAAGTTCGCGTTGCACATCGTGGGTGACGATCGCTGGGGCAACCCGAGCGATCTATGCCAGGGCGAATTGCGGCTTGTGGCCACACTGCCGGTAATCGGTCTGCCGCAGCGGGCCGGTTTCGATCCGGACCGGTTCAGCCTCGATTTCGAGGGCTTGCACGTGGAGCAGCCCGGCGATCTCGTCATCGAGATCCGCGACGGCGCGGATTGCTTGCTCGCGCATTCCAACCCATTGCGCATCGTCGCGCAGGCGCCGCTTGGCCAATTTTGGGCCGATCTGCACAGTCAATCGGAGGAGACGATCGGCACCAATTCGGCCCGATCCATGTTCGAGTTCGCGCGCGACCGTGCCTTCCTCGACGCGGCCAGCCACCAGGGCAATGATTTCCAGGTGACGAGCGATTTCTGGCGGCATTTGAACGAACTCACCGGCGAATTCAACGAGGATGGAAGGTTCATCGTCTTTCCGGGTTATGAATGGTCGGGGAATACCGGGCTGGGCGGCGATCGCAACGTATTATTCATGGACGAGGGCCGCCCGATCCACCGGTCCAGCCACGCGCTGGTGTCCGATCGATCGGATCTGCGGAGCGACGCCAACAGCGCCGAGGAATTGTTCCGCGCGCTCAGCCAAGAGGATTGCCTGGTCTTCGCCCATGTCGGCGGACGCTACGCCGACATCCGCATGGCGCATGATCAGCGGCTCGAGACCGCGATCGAGATCCATTCCGATTGGGGCACCTTCGAGTGGCTGCTGGAGGACGCGCTCGACCAGGGCTACCGGGTCGGCATCGTCGCCAATTCGGATGGCCACAAGGGCCGGCCCGGCGCCAGCTATCCCGGCGCCAGCCTGTTCGGCGCCTATGGCGGGCTGACCTGCATCCTGGCGAGGGAGCACACGCGTGCCGGTCTTCTGTCGGCATTGCGCCGGCGCCATCACTATGCCACCACCGGCTGCCGTGCCTTCCTGGACGTCAAACTCGAATTCGACAACGAGGTCACGATCCTGGATCGCGATCCGGCGCTGGGGCCAACCACCGGTCGGCCCAGCCGCGCGGCGATGATGGGCGACATCCTGCGCACCGGCGAGGATGCGGTCATGTTGCGCATCGAGGCGCTGGGATCGGCCCCGATCGAGCGCGTGGAAATCCGCAAAGGTCGATCGACGATGGCCACTTGGAGACCCTATGGCGAGAACGGGCTGGGCGGCCGCATCCGCGTGATCTGGGAGGGTTCGGAATATCGCGGGCGGGGCCGACAGACAATCTGGGATGGTTCGGCCGATCTCCACGGCAATGCCTTCCGCCGCCTCGCCCCGATCAACCACTGGAACCTGGACAAGAAATTCGAACAAACGGCGCCGGGCCGGGTCGAATGGAGCGCGCTCACGACCGGGGGCTGTGGCGGCTTCGATGCCTGGCTCGAAGACCCGCGTGCGGGCGTGCTTGGAATCGAGACCGCGCTGGTCAAGGCGGAATTGGACATCGAGAGCATCGGGATCGAGGACATTGTGTTCGAGGCCGGCGGCATTGGCCGACGCATCCGGGTCTTTCGCCTGCCGGAGCACAACCCGCATCGCCACGCGATCCTGGAGCGGCGCCTGGCGCTCGAGCCTGGGGTCGACAATGCCATATACGTCCGCTTGACCCAGGAGGACGGCCACCTCATCTGGTCGAGCCCGGTTTATATGATACGGTGAATTTAGCTGGCGGTGGTGCTTGGGAGGTACGCATCCATGACCCGCATTCGTAAGGATATCCTTTTGCTGCCGGCCGGGCCATCGTTGGCGCCTGCCCATCCTGGCCGGACCATCGCCGCCGAATTGGCCGCGCGGGGCCTGAGCGCGCGTGCCGCGTCGATGAAGATGCGCTTGGCTCCGAACCGGCTGGGCCTGATTATCGCCGGCAGGCACGCCATCACCACCGACTTTGATAGACTGGTCTTGTCCATGTAGTGCAGGGGTGGGACCCGCGCCCAACGCTGCCTCGGCGGTTTTGGCACGGCGGGACATCTGTGCTTGAACCAATCGCGAGGTCGGATGCCCAATTGCCTGGAACCATATCGAACGGCGCCAATAGGGCATCGGCGATCATCGACAGCCGCCCGGGGCCGATTTCCCGAATTCCGGGGATGCCGCAACCGTCAAGGCGATCGAGCCGTTCGAACAGTTCATCTGACGCGAGGCAGCGGTGTAAGCGACCGCATTCGGAGCCGCACTCAATGCCAAAACCGAAATTCCCCTACGCCGGCGACGGCGCGATCCAGAAACTGCTCACGCGGTACGGCTGCCCGACGCCGCTCCACGTTGTTCGCATGCGCTTCTGGGGAGAGATTGTCAGTCCCTCACTTCAGGCCTCGCCGATCAAGACGATCGAGAGCTTCTGGCCACACGGTCTCCCGACCTTCGACGATGGCGAGGAGGCGAATGCGTTTTTCCAGGCCTTGATGAGCCTATGGAACAATGGCGCCCGGTTTCAGGACGGATCGCTCAAACTGCAGAAAATCGGCAAAATCGATACCCGCGAGGCATTGCATGCGGCTGCCAAGCTTCGTGTCGAGGAGCTTTACGACGGATTCATGCAAGGCTTTACCGGCGGCAATCGGCAGATCGATGTGCCGCCCGGTATCGGCGATCTCCTTTCGCGCATCGAGAAGAGTATCGAGCTGCTTGCCACCACGCGCAACACGTTCGCCAAACCGCCTGGGCCGGAGGATGCGGCCATGCTCGCCGAACTTGGGCAGATGTTTCCCGTGGTTGACCGCGCCGTACAGGCCGACCTCAACGCGATTGCGGCTGCAGTGAAGGATTGGCGCAAGGACCAGCTCGGCACCTTGCGCGGCCAAACGGCAACTCGCGGCAACTTACATTGAACGTAAGACGACGCGAATTTATTGCCGGAAGAGGGATTGACAAGTTAACGCGCTTTGATCGCAGATCGCTCACAACAATTTTGATAGTCATCCGGGGGCGGTCGCCGCCGCCCAAGCCGTCATCGCCGCGACCCGCCAGTGGCGAAGCGTGGAACGACTGATCAGATGGCGTTGGATGTTGAAGGTGTTGTAGACAGCAGCGTGAGTGGCAAGGAATCTTTGGGCCGAGCCCTGCGACTTGAACCGCTGCTGCTTGCGTTCTCGTCGCCGGATCGGACGGTGGGAGCTCTCGGCGCGATTGTTGTCTCGCAATCGACCGGGCCGGTGGCGACCTGCACAGCCGAGTTCACTGAAAGCTGCCCGGTAC
>CAZIUB010000010.1:0-47411 GCA_964542425.1 uncultured Rhodospirillaceae bacterium
TGGGCGAGGAATGGCGCAAGGGCTGGCATCCAGAACTGATCGCCCCGAGGCTGAACGAGGATCGGGTGCTGGTGATTGGCACCGGGCCAGCGGGACTGGAGGCAGGCCGCGCCCTCGGCCAGCGCGGGCACGAGGTGCATCTGGCGGAAGCGGGAACAGAATTGGGCGGACGGGTGACGCTGGAATCGCGGCTGCCGGGCCTCGGCGCCTGGGCCAGGGTCAGGGATTACAGGGTGTCCCAGATCGGGAAGATGGCGAATGTGACCATCTATCGTGACTCGCGCCTGACCGTCGCGCATGTGCGGGAGTTTGCGATGGAACGCGTCATCGTGGCCACCGGGTCGAGCTGGCGGCGTGATGGCGTGGGGCGCAGCCACCCCTGGCCGATCGCTAGCCTTGCCGGCCTGGAATCGGTCTTCACGCCCGACGACATCATGGCGGGGCGTGGGCCCAAATCCGGGCCGGCGATCGTCTATGACGACGAGTGCTTTTACATGGGCAGCCTGATGGCCGAAATGCTCAACAAGGCAGGGCTGGAAGTGATCTATCTCACGAGCGGCGACATCGCGGCTTCCTGGGCGGGCCATGCGATCGAGGCCATTCCCATCAACAAGCAGCTGCGCAAACTGGGAATCGAAGTCGTGGTGCAGCACGATCTGGTGGCCTTCGACGGCGTGAGGGCCAGGATCGCCTGCGTCTATTCCGATCGAGAACGCGAAATCGCCGCGCGATCCTTGGTCACGGTCACGTCGCGCCAACCCCACGATGAACTCTACCGCGAACTGACGACGGATGCCGATTCCCTGTCATCTTCCGGGATCAAGTCGGTCAGCCGCATCGGCGATTGCCTGGCGCCGGGGCTGATCGCCCAGGCGGTCTATTCGGGCCATCGTTGCGCGCGCGAACTGGGATCGGAGCCAAACGATGCGGTGCCGTTCCGGCGGGCGCTCAATCTGCTGACGACATAGGATTGGGAGCGCTCATGTCGCTGCACCGGGATGTTCGAGCGTGGTTGGGTCGGACCCTGGGCGCGACCGCAGCCACGGACGAAAAGGTTCTGAATGATTGTCTGCACATGCTCGCGAAGTATCGCGCCACGCTTCTCAGCAACACGCTGGTCATGCACCAGGGCACAGTGGTGGCGCACGGCCCATTCGCGGGAATGGAATTCGTCGCACAATCGAGCGAGGGATGCCACGCGCCGAAGCTTCTTGGTTGCTACGAGGCAGAGCTGCACGACTTCCTCCGAGCGGCGCCCGGGGCCAATTACGCGGCGGTGTTGAATATCGGTTGCGCCGAGGGTTACTACGCGGTGGGGCTGAAGCGGATGTTGCCCATGGCCAGGGTACTGGCCTTCGACATCGATCAGAATGCGCGTGATGCATGCCGCGCGCTGGCCGATCGCAACAAAGAGGCGATCGAGATCGGCGGACGATTCGACCCCGTGAACTTCTCGCTATACGCGGTGCCCGGCCGGCGCGTCCTGGTCTGGTGCGATATCGAAGGCGCGGAACTAGAACTCCTCGATCCGGTGGCGGCACCCGCCTTGCTCCACATGGATATCGTGGTCGAACTTCACCGGATCGATGAGGGCCACACCGTCGACATCATTCCTGGCCGGTTCGAAACCAGCCACGCGATCGAGATTGTCCACGCGCGGGTGCACGATCCGGCCTTGCCGGAATTCATTCGCCAACTCAGTCATCTGGATCAGTTGTTGATGCAGTGGGAATGGCGGCAAGGCCCCACGCCCTGGGCCGTTATGCGGGCGCGAGAACTCGCCGGATAGGTACTCACTCGTCGGGCGTGGCGGCCGCCGGGCGCTTGGCGATCGGCGTGGGATCGGCGCGGGGGTCGAGTTCGGGCGCGCCATAGGCGGTCTGGATCGCGGGGATGGCGACGAAATTGCCTTGCTCTTCCGGTGTTTTCGCGCGCCGCATCAACACCCGGCAGATGGCAAAGAGTGCTACCAGCGCGAAGCCCGAGCCCATGAACCAGAACAGGCCCGCTGGACCGATTTCCTGCATCGCCAGGCCGGCGATCGAGGGGCTGATCGTTGCCCCGATGCCCCAGGCCAGCAGCAGGCCGGAGGCGGCGGCCACGAAATCCTTGCGCTCGACATAGTCGTTGGTCTGTCCGACACCAAGCGCATAGAGCGGGGATTCGACACCGGTGAACAAGAAGAACAGCACGAGCAGCGTGGTGAATTCCGGCGTATCGAGGCCGGCAATGACAAAGGCGATGGCCGAGGCGGCCAGGCTGATGCCAATGATCATCGGCCGGCGCCCGTAACGATCGGCGACATGACCGATCGGATATTGCGTCAACAGAACGGCGGCGGTCCCGGTGCCGAGCAGGAAGGAAAGTTCGGCGGGGCTGCGGCTGCTTTGCTCCACATAGACCGGAAGCAGGGAATAAAAGGCGCCGTTCATGAAGCCGGCGCCAAAGCAACAGGTGACACCGAGCGGAGAAACCCGAAATAGCCGAAGGATGCCGAAATGTTCGCGATGCGCGACTTCGGGGTTGCCAAACCGGGTCAGGCCCAAGGGGATCATCGCGCCGGCGATCAGCATGGCGGCGATCTGCACCAGCAGAATGCCCTCGGGATCGGCGAGATTGAGCGCCAGCGGCGACAATCCTCCGGCACCCCAGGAGAGCACCATATAGACCGCGAAGATGCGCCCGCGCGTCTCCTCGGAGGCCTTGTCGTTGAGCCAGGATTCGATCACCACGAACACGCCCGCCAGCGCGAAACCGGTCGTGGCGCGAATGACAATCCAGGCATAGGTATGCTCGATCATGGTGAGGAGCAGGGTCAGATTAGCGGTGCAAACCGCCAATACCGCGAAGGTACGAATATGGCCCACGCGGTCGATCAACCGGTGGCAGGTGAGGGTGCCCAGCAAGAACCCCACGAAATAGGCCGAGGAGACGATACCGATCATGGACGGCGGCACCCGGCGGGCGGCCAGTTGAATGCCGATCAGCGGGCTGAGGAGGCCCAGCGCCGCCTCGAGAATCACGATCGCGATCAGGACCTGGAGGACCGGCTGGATGGCTTTCCACATGGTGGTGAATTCCAATAACCGGCGGTTCAGTCGATCAGCGCGGGCAACCCGCGCTTGGCCAGGCCATCGGCGATGATTATGCGCTGGATTTCGCTCGCTCCCTCCCAAATGCGCTCGACCCGCAATTCGCGATAGAAGCGCTCGGCCACGTTCTCTCGCATATAGCCGCGACCGCCGAAAATCTGCACCGCACGGTCGGCCACGCGATTGGCCATCTCGGAGGCCTGGAGCTTGACCATGGCGCAGCGCCCGTGCGCCGTCTTCGGATCCAGTCCCTCATCGATCGCGCGCGCGGTCTCGCGGGTCATCAGGCGCGCCGACCACAGTTCCACCGCGGAGTCGGCCAGCATGAATTGCACTGCCTGTTTGTCGAACAGGGTCTCGCCGGACATCGGCCTAGACTTGGCGAAGGCCAGCGCCTCCTCGATCAGGCGCAGGGCAGCACCGCAGCAGCGGGCACCAATCATCAACCGTTCGTAACGAAACCAACTATGCGTGAAGCGCATGCCGTCGCTCTCGGCGCCGAGGCGATTTGATGCCGGCACCCGGACATTGGTGAAGCGAACAATCGGATGATGCGCGCGGAAATTATGGCTGTAGGCGGGCGTGCGGACGATCTCGACGCCCGGCGCCTGGCTCTCGACAAAGAACAGGCAATGCTGGCCCGCGTGCGGACCATCCACCAGGCGCGCCTGAAAGAAAATGACTTGCGCCAGATTGCCGCCGGTGACGTGCCATTTCTCGCCGTCGAGAATGTAACCATCGCCCTCGCGCCGCGCGGTCGCCTTGATGGCGTCGAGGTCGCTGCCGGCATCGGCCTCGGTGATGGCGTAGCATTCGTGGATATCGCCGGCGATCATCGGCTTCACCCAGGTCTCGATCTGGTGGGGCGTCGCCGCCTCGATGAGCCATCGCTGCACGTTGCTGCAACACCAGCCCAGCGCGTTGGTGGCCCGGCCGATCTCCTCCTGGGCCACGGTTTGGGCCAGCATCGACTGGCCGCCGCCACCCAATTCGCGAGGCGCATCCATCGAGTTCAAGCCCAGCGCACGGGCTAGGGCCAAATGCCGCGCCCGCACCTCCCCTGGAATCTCGCCGTTGTTCATTTCGGCGTGGACTTCCCAGGGAATGAGCTCGCGATCGACGAAATCGCGGATCGCGGATTTCAGCCGGCGGAGTTCGGGCGTGAGTGGACCAGGCATTGCGCATTCCTCGAGACAAATGGCGGCGTTTGTTGGGCGGGCGATCGGGTTCCACCGCCCGACACGGACGGCAGCCTATCGCCGCATCACCCCGCGGCGACAGCGGGGATCTGGCGCGTTCGTTCGGGAATCAATAGCGGGAATTCGCGCGGAAACAAGCCGCCGAGATAGGTGCGCACGATGGCCCGCGCCATGTCGCGGTCCAGGCTTTTCGGGTTGATCAACATGTCGAGCCACAGCCCGTCGATCATGGCGTGGAAGCCTCGAGTCACGGAATCCGGGTCGAGATCGGCCCGGGCGCCGGCCTCGATCAACTGGGCGAAGGTGGCGCGCGTCTCGGCGTGGTAGGCTTCCGACAGCCCCTGGCATAGTTTGAGGAATTGCGGGCGCCAGCGGGTCTCGCCCCAAAATGCATACCACACGGTTACCCGCTTGCGATTGGAGATCGTGGGCTGGAAATCGCTGTCGATCATGGCCAGAATCCGACGGACCGGATCGGGCCCGGCGGCGGCCAGATTCGCATCGGTGGCGCGGCGATATTCCTCGACCAGGAAAGTGAAGGTGTCGATCAGCAGCTGGTCCTTGCTCTTGAAATAGAAATTCACGATGCCCACGGAAAGCCCCGCTTCCCGCGCCACGTCGGCCAACGTCAGATCGGCAAATCCCCTTGCCGCGATGCATTCGATGGTTGCATCCATCAATTGCTCGCGTCGCCGTTCCTTGATCGCCTCGCGCATCCAAGATCCCCATTCCAGGCCAGTGAACCATAGGGGCTCGCCGCCGCCAAGTCAATGAAAGGCAATGAATAATCGCCGCGCAATGAACATGAATTCAGAAAACTTGTCAGCGCCATCCGGGGTCGATATACCCGGCCGGGAAACGCCTGGGGATTAACATGCCGATCGACTTCCACCCGACCGACGAACAGCGCCTCCTGGTCGAAACCACGCGCCAGTTCATCGAGAAGGAGATTTTCCCGCACGAACGCGCGATCGATCGCCTGGGCGAGGTACCAAGGGAACTAGCGAGCGAGATCAAAACCAAGGCAATCGAGCTCGGCCTCTACTCGGCCAACATGCCGGAATCGGTGGGCGGCGGCGGGCTCGATTTTCTGTCGCAGATGTATTTCGAACGCGAGCTCGGCAAGTGCAGTTGGGCGCTGCAGAAATTCGTCGGTCGCCCGTCGGCGATTCTGATGGCCTGCAGGGACGAGCAGGTGGGCCAGTATCTGCTGCCGACGGTCAAGGGCGAGAAGATGGAGGTCTTCGCGTTGACCGAGCCTGGCGCGGGGTCGGATGCCCTATCGATCACGACTCGCGCCACCAGGGATGGCGACGACTACATCCTCAATGGGCACAAGCATTTCATCAGCGGCGTCGGCCTGCCCGATTTCGCGATCGTCTTCACCGTGACCGGCACCGAGGAAACGCCCAAAGGCAAACGCAAGCGCGTGACTGCCTTCCTGGTCGATCGGGGCACACCCGGCTTCACCATCCGGCGGGGCCCGCGTTGCGTCTCCTATCGTGCCTACGACAATTACGAATTGTTCTTCGACGAGGCGCGGCTGCACAAGCGCCAGATCCTCGGCGAGGAGGGCAAGGGCTTCGAGCTGGCCAATGAATGGCTGACCGGCGGACGGGCGATGATCGCCGCCAATTGCTGCGGCAAGGCGGAGCGCGCGCTCGATCTCGCCATCGATTGGGCCGCCACCCGCAAGCAATTCGGCCAGACCATCGGCAAGTTCCAGGGCGTTTCCTTCAAGCTGGCCGATATGGCGACTGAATTGCGCGCCGCCGATATGTTGACGGCGAACACCTGCTGGAAGCTGCAGCTAGGCACCATGAGCAATGCCGACGCGGCGATGGCCAAGCTGTTCGCCTCCGAAATGCTGGGCCGGGTCACCGACCAGGCGATTCAGATCTTCGGCGGCATGGGGTTGATGGACGAATTGCCGCTGGAAATGTTGTGGCGCGACGCGCGCATCGAACGCATCTGGGAAGGCACCTCGGAAATCCAGCGCCACATCATTTCGCGCGATCTGTTGCGCGCCCGCGAAGCCTAGTGCCGACTTTCGAAAATGGGTGAACCATGAGATGCTCCCATGTTGCCACGAAAGTCGGGCCGCATGTCACAATGGATAATACCCGCCGGCGTGCGACTTCCGGAGTCATTTGGCTCGATTTATCCAGTTCCGAAAAGGGGACGCTACCCTTTTCCCTACCCTTTTCCTTCAGGGGCTACGTCAGGCGAGAAAAGGGTAGCGTCCCCTTTTCCACCTCGCGATCTGTTGCGCGGCCGCGAAGCCTGAGGCGACCCTAGTGTTCCAAACCGATCTGCTGAAGGGCAAGCGCATCCTGGTCACCGGCGGGGGCACCGGTCTTGGCCTGTCGATGGGGCGGCGATTCGTCGAATTGGGCGCGCACTTAGCGATCTGCGGCCGGCGCGAGGCGGTGCTGCGCCAGGCGGCGGAGAGCCTGCGGACCGAAACCGGCGCGGAAATCGCCTGGCGGGTCTGCGATATTCGCGACGCGCCAGCGGTCGAGCGCATGATCGACGCGCTGTGGGACGAGGCTCCACTGGATTGTCTGGTCAACAACGCAGCCGGCAATTTCATCGCCCGGAGCGAGGATTTGTCGCCGCGCGCGATCGATGCGGTGTTGGGCATCGTGCTCCATGGTTCTGCCTATGCCACTCTTGCCTGCGGCAGGCGCTGGCTGGAAGCGGGCCACGCCGCCAGCGTGCTCTCGATCGTCACCACTTATGCCTGGACCGGATCGGCCTATGTCGTGCCATCGGCGATGGCCAAGGCCGGCGTGCTGGCCATGACCCGGTCGCTGGCGGTCGAATGGGGCGGGCGGGGCGTGCGCTTGAACGCGATCGCGCCGGGACCGTTCCCGACGCCAGGTGCCTGGGAGCGTCTGGTGCCGCGCCCGGATCTCGCGCGCCAGTTCGAGACCCGCAATCCCCTGGGTCGGGTGGGAAGGCACGAGGAACTCGCCAATCTGGCGGCTTATCTCCTGTGCGAAGGATCGGGCTACATCAATGGCGAGGTCGTCACCATTGACGGCGGCGAGTGGCTCCAAGGGGCGGGACAGTTCAATTTTCTGTCGTCGCTGGGCGATGCCGATTGGCAGGCACTGAAACCCAAGAAGCCCGGCTGAATTTCGGTTTATTCGGCGGCGCGAACGCCGTCCAGTTCGAGATCGCCGCTCTCGATCGCCAAGCGCAGGGCGGAGAGGCCAGCCTCGGCCTCCTCGTACATGCACCGGGCGCGCTCCAATTCGCGCATATCGGATTCGCCGACGGGTCCGCGATGGGCCCCGCCCAAATCGATGACCAGCGCCAGGTAGCGCCCCTTCAATTTGGCTGCCACCTGAACCACGCGCTGGATTTCCGCCGGCTTGGCCCCGATCACCGCGTTGATCGTTTCGGCGCGGGTGAAGCTCTTGAGATCGTGCGAGAGGTGATAGAGGTACTGCCCGACGCTGGGGATCGCGCGCTCGACCAAATCGGCTTTCGCGGGCGCCGGACGTATCCTGGCATGCGACGCCAAATGGGCGTTGCTGGCGACGGGCGGTTTCGCCGGGGCGCCAGGCGCTTGGCGTTCCAGCCGGGGCGTACGGCGCCCAAAGAGTTCGTCGGCGAGCGAATCCTGCGGTTTGTGGAACATCGATAACATGTGGCGACCCCGAATGCGGCTGTCTTGTGCTTGATAACAAAGCAAGCGGCGTGCCGCCATTGCAGGCGCATTTATTTCAACAAAATCAAAGGATTATGGCTTCCGCAGGCAGGGGCAAGCGGCAAGAACTGCCGATGGATTGCCTAGGCGAACGCGTAGGAATTGCCGCCGTGTTCGCGCGCGCTGGCCAGGGCATGGCTGGCCCGGGAAACCAGGCTTTCCGGATCGGTGGCACTGGTTGGAAACAACGCGATGCCGATGGCAAATCCGCCACGATAGGCCTGACCGTTGAATTCGATCGGCTCGGCAAGATCGGTGACCAGTCGCTCGGCCACGACCTGCACATCCTCGACGCGGGGCATCGACACCGCGAGTACCGTAATCTGCGACTTGTCCATCCGCGCCACGGTATCGGTTCCGCGCATCAACTGCCGAATTCGGCGCGCCGCGGTCGCGAACAGGAAGGGGACCGCCTCTTCGCGCGCCTCGGGCGACACCCCGGGCCAGTTGAAATCCATCAGCAAGACGGAGAAGAAATCCTTGGCGCGGCGCGACGTCAAGACCGCCTGGTTCAACATCTCCCAGAACAATATCTGTGAGGTAAGGCCGGTGTCCTGATCCACCAGCGCCAGGCGCTGCAATTTGCGTTCGGCCGACCGGCGGGCCGGGATATGCCGCAACAGAATTCGCAGAACGGCCGGAGAAAGATCGCCAGGGGTAAGCACGTCGAGTGCGCCCAGATTGGCCGCTTCCTGCTTCAGATCGTGGTTCACCTTTTCGCTGGTGAGCACCAACGGATAGGAGCGTGCCAGGCGCGCGATCCGGGAGCGCTGATCCGACGCGATTCCATTCGCGCCCAGATCCCACAGCACCACACGATCGTCGGCGGCGGAGGGATTGAGCAATGCCTTGCTGTCCGGGTTCTCGATGACGGAGGCCACCACACCGCTGGTTTCGCTGCCGGCACGCGCCAGCGCCGCCTTGACACTCGCCCCTGGCGAGATCAGGACGAAAGCCGACAATGGCCCGAACGATTCAGACATGAACTATTCCCGATTACTCTTAGTGCCAACTTTCGAAAAAGCATGATTCATGAAACGCGCCCTTGCTTCCAGAAAAGTTGGCACATCCTATCAATGATAGTACCCGCCAGCGTGTGCTGGCGGGGTCATATTGCGGAATCAGCCAACTGGGACGGCGGGTACAGGCGAAATTTGGCATGATAGCCTTAAAAGTATGTTAGCAGCGGCACCTTATCCGATGGCCGAAACTTCTGAAACCCCCACGGATGGTGGACGATCGGTCGAAGCGTGGCTGCGGTCGCTGCCGCCGTTTGCCATCCGTCCGGTTGCGGATTGGCGCGTGTCGCCGCTTCCGGGCCTGACCAATCGGGTCTATCTGGTCCGGGGCGAGGGCACGGCCTTGGTGTTGCGCTTGGCGCGGGCCAACAGCGCGCTGGCGCTCGACCGGGAGGCGGAGCTTCACAACCTCGGCCTTGCCGCGGGAATGGGCCTTGCACCCTTTCCGCTGTACATGGATATCGCGAGCGGCGTGCTGGTGACCGAGTTCCAGGAGGGATCGCGGCCACTGGAAAACACCGATTTCGACCTGCCGGACATGCAAGAAAAGGTCGGGGCCACTTTGCGCCTGCTGCATTCGAGCAAGGCCGATTTCAAGGGCCGACAGGACCCGCAATCGGCGATCGATCTCTATCTGGCCAAGCATCCGGACAGGCAAGCCATCCTGCTCCGACGCGCCTTGGGCTCGGCGCTCGCCGCCCTCAAGCACCGCGCCCCCGCGTCCGTCCCATCGCATGTCGATCCCAATCCCAGCAATTTCCTGATCGGGCGGGACGGCAAGCTGGCATTGGTCGATTGGGAATTCTCGGCACTTGCCGACCCGCATTGGGATGTGGCCGCTGTCCTCTTGTCGATGCCGAATGACGCGGCCGCCGCCCGGCGCTTGGCGGCGGCCGTTCTGGGCGATAGCGGGGATCGGACGATTGCCAGGCTCCGTGTGTTCCAGGCGGTCATGAACCTGGTCGTCGGAAGCTGGGCGGCGATGGAGGCCGCCCAGCGCGGCGATGGGGAACTCGTCGTTCTGGCCCGCGAATATCTGGATCGATGCCGCGACATGCTCGCGCAAGGCCAAATCGATGCCTGGGTAGGGGAACTCCAGCGCGACGGCGCTTGACAAGCAAGGCCTAGCGGCCGCAACCTCCGCGCCACTCGACGGGGTGCCCAGAAGAGGGCTGAGAGATGCGCCATCCTCGCATCAACCCGATGAACCTGATCCGGATCATGCCGGCGTAGGGATTTGAGTCTGCAATCGAAATCGATGCGCTCAAGACCCCCGCCGCCATTGGGAGGTTGTCATGACGCGCGTCCCGGCCCTGGTTGCCGTCGGTTTGTTGGTCGCATTGGCGGGGCGCGCGGCGGCGGAGCCGCCAACGCTCACCATCTACACCTACGAATCCTTCACCTCGGAATGGGGGCCTGGGCCCACGATTCAGCCCCTGTTCGAGGAGATCTGCGCCTGCCGGATCGAATGGGTGGGACTGGAGGATGGCGCGGCACTGCTCTCGCGCCTCAAACTCGAAGGGCTAGGCACCAAGGCCGATGTGGTGCTGGGCCTCGACAACAATTTGACGGCGGAGGCGGCGGCGACCGGTCTCTTCGCCAAGCATGGAATCGATCTCGATGAATTGGCGATGCCGGCGCCGTGGCAGGACTCGATCTTCGTGCCCTTCGATTACGGCTATTTCGCCTTTGTCTATGACAGCGAGGCGCTTGCCACTCCACCCGCCGCGTTCGCCGATCTCGCCCGGAAGGGCGAGGAGCCCAAGATCATCGTCATGGATCCGCGTACGTCAACGCCGGGGCTGGGTCTTCTGTTATGGGTGAAGGCGCTCCATGGCGAGAACGCCGCCCAAATCTGGCCGGCGCTGGCGGCCCGCACGCTCACCGTCACCAAGGGCTGGAGCGAGGGCTATGGCCTGTTCCTCAAGGGCGAGGCGCCGATGGTGCTGAGCTACACCACCTCGCCCGCCTATCACCAGATGATCGAACAAACGGACCGCTACAAGGCCGCCATGTTCCGCGAAGGCCATTACCTGCAGATCGAGGTGGCGGGCAGGGTCGCGGGCTCCGACCAGCCGGAACTCGCCCGGAAATTCCTGTCCTTCCTGGTTTCGCGCGCGGCGCAAGAGAAAATCCCCACCACCAATTGGATGTATCCGGTGATCGATCTGGGCGCGGCATTGCCCCAGGTCTTTCGCGATCTGCCGGTGCCGGAAAAGACCCTGATGTTGCCGGACATTGTGGTCGCCGCCAACCGCGCCCGATGGATCGACGAATGGCTGAACGCGGTCGCACCCTGAGCCGTTTCGTGTCGGGGTCGATCCTGGCCGCGATCGGCGTGGCGGGTTGCGTCCTGGGCGCTCTGGCGGCGCTGCTGATGAGCGCGGGGCGCGGCGGCGACGCGCTCGCGGATTTCGCCGATCCTCATGTCTGGCGCGCGTTGCGATTCACGCTGATACAGGCCGGACTATCGACTTGCCTTTCCTTGGCGCTGGGTGTGGGTGCCGCGCGCGCGTTCTATCGCCGGGGCGCCTTCACGGGCCGCTCGTCGATCCTCACGCTCCTTTCGGTTCCGATCGTGCTCCCCAGCCTGATCGCGATCTTCGGTCTGGTGACGATTTACGGGCGAAACGGAATTCTTTCGCGGGGCATCGATTGGATGGGCTTGGATCTCAGATGGAATCTCTATGGCCTCGGCGGCATTCTGCTGGCGCATGTCTTTTTCAACCTGCCGCTGGCCACGCGCCTGCTGCTGCCGGCGTGGTATTCGATTCCGGCCGAAACCTGGCGGCTCTCCGAGCAGCTTGGCATGCGCGGCCTGTCCGCCTTCCTACTGATCGAATGGCCGGTGCTGCGGCGCTATCTGCCGCAAGTGGCCGCCACCTTGTTCCTGATCACAGCCACGTCTTTCGCGGTGATCCTGACCTTGGGCGGAGGCCCGCGCGCGGCCACGCTGGAAGTCGTGATTTTCGAGGCACTGCGCTTCGAAGCCGACCCGCCGCGCGCGGCAAGGCTGGCGATTTTGAGCCTGGGGCTTTGCCTGCTGGCGCTCTTGGCCGCGCAAATGGGGTCGCGGGCGGCGCCCTTGGGTTCGACGCTCGCGGTCGCGCCCAGCACGCTGGCGGGGCGTCGCGGAGCCTGGCTCGATTCCCTGTGGATCGGGCTCGCATTGCTGATCGTGGTTCCCCCCATGGCCGCCGCCATGATCGACGGGTTCTTCGGAATCGCCGCGGGGGGGCTTGCGGCGGCGGCGCTGGCCCGGGCGGTTGCGATCAGCCTGGCCCTTGGCCTGCCGGCGGGGCTGCTGGCCACGGGGGCAGCCTTCCTGATCGCGTCGGGCGAGGCCAAGGCGGGGCGGCGGCACCAGCCAATGGCCGGATGGTTGCGAATGTCCGGGGCCTTGCCGATCGCGCTCTCGCCGATGGCCTTGGCGCTTGGGCTCTATCTGCTGCTCGGAGAATTCAGCGAGGGAAGGGCGCGAACAATTACGGGCATCATCCTGATGAATTCGCTCATCGCGGTGCCGTTCCTGGCGGCACTCCTGCGACCGGCGCTGGAGCGCGGCCTGGAGCGGAACGATCAGCTGTGCCGGGCACTCGGCATTGGGGGCTGGGCGCGCTGGCGATTGATCGATTGGCCGAGCTTGCGGGGCGCGCTGGGGAGCGCGCTGGCACTCGGTGTCGCGCTGTCGCTGGGCGATCTGGTGGCGGTCGGGCTTTATGGCGATCCGGCGATCCGCACGTTGAGCCTGCTGCTCTATGACCAGCTCTCGGCCTATCGCATGCAGGGCGCCGCGGCAACCGCGCTCGTTCTCATGGTCGTGGTCTTCGCTACCTATCGATTGATCGAGTGGGGAATGGGAAAAAGTGGCGCGGCTTGAAGTCTCCGATCTCCGCTTCCGCTACGAGGAAATGGAGATGCGCTTCGACCTCGCGCTCGAGAGCGGGGAATTCATGGCCGTGATCGGACCGTCGGGGGCGGGCAAGAGCACGCTGCTCTCGCTCATCGGCGGATTCCAATCGCCGCTCTCGGGCCGCGTCCTGGCCGATGGGCGGGACATCACCGATCTGGAACCCGCGCGGCGACCGGTCACGACCCTCTTTCAGGACCACAATCTTTTCGCGCATTTGAACGTGTTCAAGAACGTCGGCCTCGGCCTCGATCCGGCCTTGCGCCTCTCGCCGGCGGCGAGTGAGGAGGTCCGCGCCGCGTTGGCCTCGGTTGGCCTCTCCGGCTTCGAGCAACGCCTGCCCGGCCAATTGTCGGGCGGCGAGCGCCAGCGCGTGGCCCTCGCGCGCTGCCTGGTGCGCCACCGGCCGATCCTCTTGCTGGACGAGCCCTTCGCCGCCCTTGGTCCGGCGCTGCGCCAGGAAATGATGGATCTGGTGATGGCGCTCCAGCGCGGGCTAGCTCTCACCATCTTGATGGTGACGCACGATCCCACGGATGCGCGTTACGCCGCGACCCGCACGGCCTTCCTGGCCGATGGCCGGATCGTGCTCGTCGATCAAACCGAGAAAGTGCTGGATTCCGATTTGCCCGCGATCCGCGCCTATCTGGGGCGGCGCCGGGTCTAATCGCGGGCCTGGATCGGATTGTGCCTTGTGGCGATGAATTCCTCGATCGCCGCCAGGAGGCCGTCGATGTGGCGATCCTCGGTGGGCAACATCAGGGCCATGTAGCCGCGCCGCGCGTAATACTGCCCGGACGCGATCAAATCGAGATGCATCAGTTTCTGCAAGGCGGCGCGCCGGGGTTCATCCGATGGGTCGAGATCGGCGGGGCAATTGGGCGGCTGACGCGCGAAATGCAGGCCGATGAAGGAGCCGATGCCGGTTGCGCGCAAATCCGCGCCTTGGGCCTCGGCGGTGGCGTTGATGCCATCGCGCAGGCGGGTGGCCTTGGCGTTCAGTATGGCGATCGCCTCCGCCTTCAATATCTTGGTGAGCCCCGCCAGGCCCGCCGCCATGGAAAGCACGTTGTTGTTGAAGGTGCCGGCATGGGGCCAGGAATCGGCGCGCGCCGGGTCGAAGCGGCCCATCACATCGGCGCGCCCGCCAAAGGCACCGAAGCTCAATCCCCCACCCAGATACTTGCCGAGCGTACTGAGATCGGGCGTCACACCCATCAACCCTTGCGCGCCCCCTATCGAGACGCGGGAAGTCATGACCTCGTCAAAAATGAGGAGGGCGCCGGTTTCGTCGCAGCCTTCGCGCAACGCGCGCAGAAATTCCGGGGAGGCGGGAATGCAGCCGCCGCTCCCCAGCATCGGTTCGACGATCACCGCCGCCAGATCGCGCGCGTGGTGGCGCATGAGCGCCAGCGCGGCCTCGGCATCGTTATAGGGGGCGATCGCCCAAGGCCCGGGCAGATTGAGGGCCGTTCCCCCATCCTTGAAATAAAAGACGCCGCCATGATAGCCGCCCCCAAATGCCATCATGGTCGCGCGGCCCGTTTGGGCGCGTGCGGTCTGTAGCGCGAACAAATTGGCCTCGGTTCCGGAATTGCAGAAGCGCAGCAATTCGAGCGAGGGAATGCGCCGGCGAATTTCCAGCGCGAGCTCGGCCTCATACCGATTGGGGCCGCCCAGCACGATGCCGCCATCCAACGCCTCGCGGATCGCGGCCACGATGACCGGATGGGAATGGCCATAGAGTGCCGCCGAATGCTCGCCCAGGAAATCCGTGTAGACATGGCCATCGAAATCGTGGAGTTGGGCGCCCTCGCCCATGGCCCAGGCGAGCGGGAAGGGGGTGTAATGCAGCACGGTGCGGGTGTTGCCGCCGGGTAGCGCCGCCTTGGCCGCCTCGTGGCGGCGCTGGCTTTCCGGATTGGCGGCGACATAGCGCGCCTCCGCCTCGATGAGGGAAGCGGACAGCGACGCGTTCACGGCCTGGTGCCAACTTTCGAGAATACGTGATCCATGAAACGCTCCGATGCTTCCACGAAAGTTGACACATGTTACCTAACGATAGTACCCGCCGGCGTGCGACTTGGGAAAAGGGGACGCTACCCTTTTCCCTACCCATTTCCCTCAGGGGCTACGGCAGGCGAGAAAAGGGTAGCGTCCCCTTTCGATCGGCGAGAAAAGGGTAGCGTCCCCTTTTCCTCGGTGTGCGACTTCCGGGGTTAATTGGCTTGAATCGACCGTCAGCGACGGCGGGTACTAGGTTTCCGACCAAAGGCGCAAGAGATTGCAGTGTATTCGGTGGGCGGCGTCGGCCTCCGCGGCCTTGGGCGCGATCTTGGCGAGCAGGTCGCGCACCCGCGCCACATCGGCCAGGATCTCGCGCTGGCGCTCGTCGCGGACATAGGATTGCACCCAGGTAACGGAGACCAGGCGCTCGCCCTTGGTGACCTCGGTCACCTCGTGGAGGGTTGAGGCGGGATAGGTGACGGCCGCGCCGGCCGGCAATTTCACCTGTTGATCGCCAAAGGGCGAATGGATGACGAGTTCGCCACCCTCGTAATCGGCGGCGTCGGACAGGAATACCGTGACCGCAACGTCGGAACGCTCGCGCGCGTTGACCGGGCCCATCAGCGGATCATCGACATGCTTGCCGTAGGCCATGCCGGGCCGATAGCGGCTGATGAGGGGCGGGCGGATGTGTTGGGGGACCACATTGCGCGTGAATTCGTGGCTGCGCCGGAGCGCGGTCACGATCAGGGCTTGCACTGGCTTGCGCTCCTCGTTGGTCTTCGAGACCTGCTCATTGCGCTTGACCAGCTTGGCGCGCGACCCGGCCGTCTCCCTGCCATCGACAAAGGGAAGGGACAACACCTGCTCGCGGATCGTTTTCAGCTCCGCTTGGGTCAGAATATCGGGAATGCAGATGATCATCGGGTATCTCGTGTCGGACTCAAGGACATTTCCGGAAATGTCCACCAAACCCGGCCCCGGCACAAGCGGCAAGGTGGCGCGATATTCGGGTCGCGGGGCGATCGCCAAATAGGCACGCCCCAGCCAAGCTTTTCCTATCGCCGCGTCAGGACCTGGCGCGCGCGGGTCAGGCCCTCGGCCAGGCGGTCGATGTCGTGGGAGCCGTTATGGAGGCCGAACGAAGCGCGCACCGTGCCGGTGAGGCCGAGGTGGGTCATCAGCGGCTGGGCGCAATGATGCCCGCTGCGCAAGCAAACCCCGACATCGCCCAAGAGCGTGCCGACATCGTGCGGGTGCGCGCCCTCGATCGCGAAGGAAACGATCCCCACCCGCTCCCTGGGCCGCCCGATGAAGCGCAAGCCTGGAATTTCACCCAATTGCGCCAGCGTGTACTCGGTCAGCCTTCGTTCATGGCTTTGGATCGCTTCCCAGCCCGGGCGTTCCAGGAAATCGAGCGCGGCGGCAAACCCGATCGCCTCGCCAATCGCCGGCGTGCCGGCCTCGAAGCGCTGGGGTGGCTCGGCATAAGTCGTTCCTTCGGTCGAGACACTGGCGATCATGCCGCCCCCGCCCATGAAGGGCGGCATGGCCCGAAGGATTTCCGGACGCGCGTAGAGGGCACCGATCCCGTCGGGGCCATAGAGTTTGTGTGCGGTCAGGGCCAGAAAATCGCAATCCCATGTCCCAACATCGATCGGCAGGTGGGGTGCGGCCTGGGCCGCGTCCACCAGGGTCAGCGCGCCCACCTTCCTGGCGAGATCGACAACTTCCCGGACCGGAACCCTGGTGCCAAGCGTGTTGGCGGCGGCGGTGAAGGCCACCAGCTTCACCCGATTCTTCAGCAGGCTTTCCAGGTGGTCGAGATCGAGATTGCCGTCGGAATCGATGGTGGCGAATTTGATGCTGGCGCCCTTGCGCGCCGCCAGCATCTGCCAGGGGACGATGTTCGAATGATGCTCGAGAATGGTGAGGAGAATCTCGTCGCCGGCCTCGATGTTGGCATTGCCCCAGCTTTGCGCAACCAGGTTGATGGCCTCGGTCGCGTTGCGGGTGAAGACGATGGCCGAAGGATCGGGTGCCCGCAGGAAGCGGGCAAGGCGCTCGCGCGCGGCTTCGTAGGCATCGGTCGCGGCCTCGCTCAAAGCGTAGACGCCGCGATGGATGTTGGCGTAACTGGT
Source organism: uncultured Rhodospirillaceae bacterium (assembly GCA_964542425.1). Classification (GTDB taxonomy): domain Bacteria; phylum Pseudomonadota; class Alphaproteobacteria; order Dongiales; family Dongiaceae; genus Dongia_A. The sequence goes on from CAZIUB010000010.1 coordinate 17,087, forward strand.
TTCATAGAACGCGCGCCAGGCACCCAGCACGAGCGCCGGTTTCTGGGCGCTGGCGGCGCTGTCCAGATAAGCGACGGCACCGGGGCGGCGCAGTAGCGGGAATTCCGCCCGCGCGACCAGGGGGGCGATGGTTTCAATTCGCGTCATGCCTGCCTCGTCAGCGCGATTGCGCGGCCTCGAACTCCCCCATGTCAAGCCTCCAAAGAGAAAGGGAAACAAGAAAGGGGACGCTACCCTTATTCACCATCCTCTTTCTTCGGTCGTCCCCGTGGTCGGTACCGTAGCGTTCGCCCCGTCAGCTTCTCCAGGTTCTGAATGAATTTTTTCGAACCGCAGGGCAGGCCTTTGTCGGCACTGCGCCGCAATACCTCCAGCTTGTCCGGTTCATCACCTTCGGCAAGCCAGGCGGACCAGTCACCGATGCCCTCGAATTGCCGGCGCCAGGCGGACTTGTCGGTCAGTGTCGCATCGTGTCGTAGTCCGCAATGCGCGCTCGCGCTCGACCAGCGATAGTTCTCCGCCTTGCGCACCATCCTGGCCCGCACCGGATTGCGCTCGACGTAGCGTATCGCCGCCCAGAGATAGGTCTCATCGAGCGCCGAGGAGAAGTACCGTCCCTGCCACAGGTGCCCTTTCCAGTTTCGGGTGCGGTTGATGCGTTGGGCATAACGCATGTGCAGCGGTTTAAGCACCCGCTGCAGGCCATCCTCGCTTGCCGGCACCACGACGAGGTGAACATGGTTGGTCATCAGACAATACGCGAGAACATCCACTTCGTTTCCCTCGGCGTAGTCCTTTAGCCACTGCAGATAGGCGTGGCGATCGTCATCGGTGAAGAACACCACTTCACGACGATTGCCCCGCTGGGTGATGTGATGGGGCACGCCGGGGCAGACGGTTCGGGCGAGGCGGGGCATGTGGACAATCTAACATGACGGGCGGGAAAAATAAAGGGTAGCGTCCCCTTTAAGGGAGAGGGAGGGGGCGAGTCCGCTATCTGGATTGCACGCGCTTGATTGCCTGTTGCCAGCCGGCATAGAGCGCCTGGCGTTGATCCGGGTTCATGGATGGCGAGAACAGCCGATCGCGTTGCCAATTGGACGATACCTCGCCCAGCGAGGCATAGATCCCGGCGCCAAGCCCGGCGCACAGGGCCGCGCCCAAGGCTGTGGTCTCGGTCACCACCGGGCGCTCGACCGGTGTATCCAGGATATCGGCCAGGAATTGCATCACCCAATCGTTGCGCACCATGCCGCCATCGACGCGGAGCGCGCTCGGTTTGGCGCCGCCATCGGCCTCCATCGCCGACATGAGATCGCGGGTCTGGTAGCAGACCGCCTCGAGGGCCGAGCGCACGATTTCGGCGATGCCGGTGTCGCGGGTCAATCCCAGGATGGCGCCCCTGGCCGCCGGGTCCCAATAGGGAGCGCCGAGGCCGGTGAAGGCCGGCACCAGGTAGACCCCGCGCGTGCCCGCGATCGAGCGCGCGAGGGCTTCGGTTTCGCCGGCCTGGTGGATCAGCTTCAACCCATCGCGCAGCCATTGCACCGCGGCGCCGGCGACGAAGATGCTGCCCTCCAGCGCATACGCGACTTTGCCGTCGAAGCGATAGCCGATGGTGGTGAGCAGGCGATTTGTCGAGGCAACTGCCTGGTCGCCGGTATTCATGAGCGCGAAGCACCCGGTGCCATAAGTGCTCTTGATCATGCCGGGCGCGAAGCAGGCCTGGCCGATGAGTGCCGCCTGCTGGTCGCCGGCCATGCCGGTGATGGGGAGCGCCACGCCGATCGTGCCCGGATCGCTCACGCCGAACTCGGCGGCATTGTCGCGCACTTCGGGCAGTAGACTCTCGGGCACGCCGAACAATTCCAGCAACTCCCGATCCCATTCCATCTTGCGGATGTCATAGAGCATGGTGCGGGAGGCGTTGGCGGCATCGGTCGCATGCGACTTGCCATTGGTCAGGCGCCACAGCAAGAAGCAATCGATGGTGCCGAAGGCGAGTTCGCCGCGGGTGGCGGATTCCCTGGCCCCGGCGACGTTCTCCAGGATCCAGGCGATCTTGGTCGCCGAGAAATAGGAATCGATCAAGAGGCCGGTCCTGGATTGGATCAGCTTTTCCATCCCCTTCTCGATGAGTTGCCGGCACAGAGGCGCGCCCCGTCGGTCCTGCCAGACGATGGCGTTGTGCACCGGCTTGCCGGTCTTGCGGTTCCAAACGACAGTGGTCTCGCGCTGGTTGGTGATGCCGATGGCGCGGGGCCTTGCCGCAGGCCCGCGCTGGATCGCCTCGCGGCAAACCGCCTGGGTCGCGCGCCAGATTTCCTCGGGATCATGCTCGACCCAGCCGTCGGCTGGAAAAATCTGCGGCAATTCCCGTTGCGCGACGGCTTGTTGCTCGCCCTTGAGGTCGAACAGGATGGCGCGCGTGGAGGTCGTGCCCTGGTCGATCGAAAGAATGCAATCCGGCATATCCTAGTGCCCGCCTGTCGTGAGACTGGATGATTCAGCCATATGATCCCACCAGTGCACGCCGTCGGGGCACTTTCAAAAAGTCGGCTAACGGGTCGATCCGTTGTTGTTGTTCTTGTTGCTTTCGTCTTGACCGAAATTGGATGCTCTGTCACCGCAATCCCGGCCGCCTCGCGGCGCCCGTCGTCCCGCTCTCAACCATATTTCTTGGCGGCGGCGGCGATATCGGCGCCGGCCCGCCCAAGGTCCTCCGGCGTCATCGTCGCCAGGAACTCGACCTGGGCCTTCAAGGCAAGGAACCAGGGCTCGGCGATGGCCGGAATGCGCGCGACATCGTCAATGTTGACGATGAGGATGCCGCTGCGCTTCCCGTCGAGCGCGGTGAAGTACGCGGCTTCCGGCTTCTGCTCGGACAGGATCGACTGGATCGTCGATCCCAGCGTGCCCTTGCGCACCAAGGCGTTGCCTGCCTCGACGTCGAACGTCACCTTGACGATGAAACGCATGCTTCCCTCCTTCTAGCGGATGCAATCCAACCCGGGTTTTCCCGGATGACGCTTCGCGGACACGCAAGAGTTAGCACAATCGAGCATTGACCGAAAGCGTGACCGCGTGGCGCGGATCCAAGGCCGCCGCGAAATCCGGGATTACCCGCCCTCGAAAGTCGGAACTGGGCGCCCCTATCTGGTTCCAAACAGGCGGTCGCCGGCATCGCCCAAGCCTGGCACGATGTAGGCACTCTCGTTCAGATGGGAATCGAGTGCGGCGGAATAGACCGGGACCTTGGGGTGCGCCCTCTGGAATTCGCGCACGCCTTCGGGTGCGGCCACCAGGACCATCATGCGGATATTGTCGTCGGAGACCCCGCGCTTGTTCAGTGTATCGACGGCGGCGACCGCCGAATGCCCGGTCGCCAGCATCGGATCGACCAGGATGAACACGCGGCCCTCCGGGTCCGGCAGCTTGACGAAATACTCGACCGGGCGCTTGGTCGCATGATCGCGATAGAGGCCGATATGGCCCACGCGGGCGGGCGGGATCAGCTCCAGCAGGCCCTCGGCCATCACCAATCCGGCGCGCAGGATCGGCACCACCGCGACCTTCTTGCCCGCAAGCGTGGGCGCCTCCATGGCGGCGAGCGGGGTTTCGATTCCGACCGTGGTCATCGCGAAATTGCGCGTGATTTCGTAGCCCATGAGGAGCGCTATCTCGCGAAGCAACTGCCGGAACAGAATGGTGGGCGTTGTCTTGTCGCGCATCATGGAGAGCTTGTGCTGGATCAGCGGATGGTCGAGCACGAAGAATTGCGGATACTCCGCGAAGGTCCTGGGCATGATACGATTATCCGTTCGGTTGATGGTTGGTGGCTCCCCGTCCGAGTAGCTTAGGGAGGGAGGCGGCGCGGATCAAGCGCCGGCGATCGGCGAGAGCGGCGGTCGACGCCCCCTCACCCTCCCCTCGCCCCCGACTTCGTGCTTTGGGCAGTGGGGCGGATCAAGGACCTTGCATCAACTTTTCCCCGTCATGCCCGTTCTTGACACGGGCATCCATGGACCGCCGGGTCAAGCCCGGCGGTGCCGGGAAAAGAAAAGTGTGATGAGGGTACGAGCGACAGCCACCTAAATCACCTGGAAGCCGTGCCTGTAGGGGTCGCGGTCGTCGATGAAAATCGTGTTGTAGCCGGTCATGCGCGCCCAGCCCTCGATCGAGGGCACGATCGCCGGATAATTGCCGACCTTGGTTTCGCTCTCCACACGGCCCTTGAATATCGAGCCGATGATGCTTTCGTGCACGAAAGACTGCCCGATCTTCAACTTTCCCTTGGCCGCGAGCTGGGCCATGCGCGCCGAGGTGCCGGTGCCGCAGGGCGAACGGTCGATCGCCTTGTCGCCATAGAAGACGGCGTTCCGGGCATCCGCGCCGGCCGCGTTCGGCGCGCCGGTCCACAGAATGTGACTCAGGCCCTCGATGGTCGGGTTCTCGGGATGCTGGAACTGGTAACGCTCGTTCAAGCGCTGGCGCAAATTTGGCGAGAGCCGCACCAGATCCCCGGCCGAGAAATCCGCCAGGTCGCGATAGCGGGCTTGCGCCTCGACGATCGCATAGAAATTGCCGCCATAGGCGACATCGACCTTGATCGCGCCCAGTTCCGGGCAATCGACCTCCAGCCCTTCCGAAAGCAGGAACGCGGGCACGTTGGTGAGGCGCACGGATTCCACGTTTTCGCCCACCTGCTCGTATTCGGCCACCACCATTCCGGCCGGCGTGTCCAGATTGAGGCGGCCGGGCAGGCGCGGGCGCACAAGGCCCTGTTCCACCGCGACCGTCACCGTGCCGATGGTGCCGTGGCCGCACATCGGCAGGCAGCCCGAGGTCTCGATGAACAGGATGGCGAGGTCGCAATCGGGCCTGGTCGGGGGATAGAGGATCGCGCCCGACATCATGTCGTGGCCCCTGGGCTCGAACATCAGGCCGCGGCGGATCCAGTCAAACTCGGCCAGGAAATGCTGGCGGCGTTCGCTCATGGTCGCACCCCGCAGCGCCGGCCCGCCTCCCATCACGACGCGCACCGGATTGCCGCAGGTATGGGCGTCCACGCAAGAAAAGGTGAATTTGGCCATGGCTTATTCTTGCGGCAGGTCGCGAATCTCGGGAGGCAGTTCCTCGAGCACGGAGCGCATGGTTCCTCTCGCCGATTTCCCAGCCTCCATCCTAGAGCACAATTTGCCGGGATTTGCCAATCGCCCACCCCAAGTGCCAACTTTCGGAAAAGCGTTATCCATGAAACGCTCCGACGCTTCCACGAAAGTTGGCACGTTTGACCCAATGATAAGTCGCCCGCCGGCGTGTGGCTTCCGGTGTCATATTGGCGATTCAGCCGGTCTCGCGACGGCGGGTACTGGCTCTTGCCCGATTCGGCGCCCAAGACCTATGAAGGACGTGGCTGAACGAGCGTCATGGATGGCATGAGCACGCTTTTCGACGAGCCCCCTGGAAAACTCCCCGGCAAGAAGGGCGACTACACCGCCAAGGACGTCGAGATCCTGGAGGGGCTGGAGCCCGTGCGCAGACGCCCCGCCATGTATATCGGCGGAACCGACGAGCACGCGCTGCATCATCTGGCGGCCGAGATCCTGGACAATTCCATGGACGAAGTGGTGGAGCGCCATGCCACCTGGATCGAGGTCGCGTTGGACAAGACCGGCTCGGTCAGCGTGCGGGACAACGGGCGCGGCATCCCGGTGGAACCGCATCCGAAACTCAAACACCTCTCGACGTTGGAAGTCGTGCTGACGGTGCTCCATTCCGGCGCCAAATTCTCCAACAAGCTCTACAAGACATCGGGCGGGCTGCACGGAGTCGGCCTGTCGGTCGTGAACGCGCTCTCCGACCATCTGCGCGCCGAAGTCGCGCGAGAAAAAATGCTTTATGCGCAGACCTATAGCAGAGGAAAGCCGATATCCAAGGTGAGACCGGAAGGCCCCGTCAACCGGCGCGGCACGACCATCATTTTTCACCCCGATCCGGAGATTTTCGGCAAGGCCCTGCATTTCCGCCCGAGCCGCCTCTATCGCATGTGCCGCTCCAAGGCCTATCTGTCTCGGGGCGTGGAAATCCGCTGGCGTTGCGACCCATCGCTGATCCCCGAGGGCGACGACACGCCCCCTGAGGCGGTGCTGCAATTTCCGGGCGGACTCTTGGATTTCCTGAACGCGACGCTGGAGGCACGCAAGACCGTGACCCAAACGCCCTTTGTCGGCCAGGCCGATTTCCAGGACGACCAAGGCCGGTTGGAATGGGCCATCGCCTGGCCGGTCGATGACGAGGGCTTCCTCAATTCCTATTGCAACACCGTACCCACGCCCGAGGGCGGCACCCACGAGGCGGGATTGCGCTCCGGGCTTGCGCGCTCGCTCCGCGCCTATGGCGAATTGATCGGCAACCGCAAGGCCGGCCAGATCAATGCCGAGGACATCACCGGGGGCGCGATGATGCTGTTGTCGCTGTTCATCCACGACCCGCAATTCCAGGGCCAGACCAAGGAAAAACTCTCCAGCGCCGAGGCCTCGCGCCTGGTCGATGCCACGATCAAGGATCATTTCGACCATTGGCTGAGCGCCGATCCGGCCCGCACCAGGGATCTGATCGAGCGGACCATGGAGAAGGTCGAGGAGCGGCTTAAACGCAAACAGGACAAGGAGCTGACCCGCAAGAGCGCCACCCGCAAACTACGACTCCCCGGCAAGCTCACCGATTGCAGCCGCGACTCGCGCGACGGAACCGAATTGTTCCTGGTCGAGGGCGATTCGGCCGGCGGCTCGGCCAAGCAGGCGCGCGAGCGCGAGACCCAGGCGATCCTCCCCCTTCGCGGCAAGATCCTGAACGTCGCCAGTGCCACCGCCGACAAATTGGGCGCCAATCAGGAGCTGATCGATCTCATCCAGGCGCTGGGCTGCGGCACGCGCGACAAATACGACGAGGTTAGGCTCCGCTACGACAAGGTCATCATCATGACCGACGCCGACGTCGATGGCGCGCATATTGCCTCGCTGCTGATGACGTTCTTTTATCGCGAAATGCCGGGCCTGATCGAGAACGGGCATCTGTTCCTGGCCCAGCCGCCGCTCTATCGCCTGACCCAGGGCGATCATGTCGTTTATGCCCGCGACGATCCCCATAAGGAGGAATTGCTGAAGACCGATTTCGCCGGCAGGGGCAAGGTCGAGATCACAAGGTTCAAGGGATTGGGCGAGATGCCGGCCAGGCATTTGAAGGAAACCACGATGGACCCCAGGAGCCGCGTGCTGCTTCGGGTGCGCATGCCGCACCGCTACAACGAGGAGGAGCGCCAGGAAGCGCGCGAGACCGCCGATCTCGTGGAACGCCTGATGGGCCGCAAGCCGGAACTCCGGTTCCAGTTCATCCAGGAGAACGCCCAATTCGCCCGGGATCTGGACGTGTAGGAATGTCCCTCGGCCCCACGAGATTGCGCTCGGCACCCTCTCCCAAGGGAGAGGGAAAATGAAACTCCCTCACCCTCCCGTCGCTTTCGCGACGGGTCCCTCCCTCTCCCGCGATTCGCGGGAGAGGGTGCCCTAGCGTTAGCCGAGGCGGGTGAGGGTTGGGGCGAGGGTCAGGTCCAAAGACAATCGCCGATCAGACTTCGGCGACTTTTTCCCGCGCCGCGTCGTCTTGTGGCGCCACCGGATTTCCGGCCCGCGACGAGAGATTGAGGCAGGCAATCAGGTCGCGCACCTCCTGGCGCGCCGCGATATGCGACATCCGCCAGGGAATGCCGATGTCCTCGCGCCCGATATCAAACAGCGTCAGCCCGCGCGGGAAGAGCTCGCGATAGACCACGCGCTCGGTCAGCCCGGGTGCCACCCGAAAGCCGATCCGTTTCGAAAGATTGGCGATCATCCGCTCGATGTCACGCTTGTTGCGGGCGTCGAGATGGCTCAACCGATTGCGCATCACCAGCCAATCGATCGGCTGCTGCCCGGTTGCCGCCCGCTGTTTGCGCCGCTCCCAGACCGATTCGCTGTAGATGCTGGGGTGCGCGACGGTGGCGCCGGAATTTTCGACCCGGCCAAGCACGTCGAGATCGAGGAAGCTGTCGTTGAGGGGGGTGACCAGGGTGTCGGCCACGCCGTGCCCAAGGCGCGAGAGCAGAGTATCCGATCCCGGCGTGTCGACCACGATGAAGTCGCAATCGCCGAGCTCGCCGAGCGCACTGCCGAGGCGCGCCGCCTCCTCGCTCATCGCCCGCGATTTGCTGTCGGCACCGGAGCGCGCCACCGAAATGTGCCGGGGCAGCGACAAGGGCCGCGACAACGATGCGGAAGTCGCCTGGCGATTCTCGATGTAACGGGTGAGCGAGGCCTGGCGGGCGTCGAGATCGATCGAGCCCACGCGATGGCCTTCCTGCAGCAGGGCGACGATGACGTGCATGGCGATCGTGGATTTTCCAGACCCGCCCTTCTCGTTCCCCAGGACGATGATTTGGGGCGTGTTCCTGGTGCCAACTTTCGAAAATTCGCGATCCATGAAATGCGCCGATTTTTCCACGAAAGTTGAGACAGCCTACCTTATGATCGTACCCGCCGGCGTGCGACTTCCGGTGGTGCTCTTGTGGCGCGAATAGCGTTTCTCGTGGCGCAAGCGCTCGATCCCATCGCGCCGCACCAGACCCATGGTTCCGGCGTAGAAATAGGGGAATACGGCCTCGGGCCCCGTTTCCTGCTCGGTCTTCAGGAATCGCTTCGCGATTTCGTCCAGGGCATCCACCCAGGCCATGGGTGTATAGGCGGCTCGGCCAATCCCCTTGTCGCCCACGCGGCGCGGCGGAACCGCCAGCCAATCGGGGTGGTGCTGGCGCTCGGCATGGCGGGCGACCTTGGCGCAAACCACGCCTGCCGTGTAGGAATTGCCGCGCGCGCCATGGACCCGTCCGATCCGCGAAGGCCCCAGCCGCTCCACCTCAAGCGCGCAGGTGGACGGGCAATCATGCGGGCACACCGAGTGCCGGATCTCGACTTGGCCGCTGTCTGGCAACATGAACTTGGCTTTCCCGGGCTTTGTCTCTAGATTCGGGTCATTCTATCGGCTGCCGCCGCTTCCTGGAAGGTCCGCCGCCAACTAGCAACCCACGGACCCCTCATGCCGGCCGCCAAGACCTACCAGCACCAGCACCGACGCGCGATCGCCTACGCGATCGCCGCCTTTTTTGTCCTCACCAGCACCGATACCGCGGTCAAATCGCTGACCGACGAATACAATCCCACTCAGATCGGGTTCTTCCGCTACTGCATCACGCTACTGGTCATCATGGTCCTGGTCTCGCGCCAGCAAGGGGGCATGATAAGCGCGCTAAGCACCCGCCGCCCCATCGAGCATATCATCCGCGGCCTTTTCGCGGCGTTGGAATTGATGGCGTTCTACGTGGCGCTTGGCAATCTGGCGCTGCCGGTCGCGGTCAGCATGGTCATGATCGCGCCCATCATCATCACCTTGCTCGGGGTTCTGTTCCTGCGGGAACGGATGCGCCCAAGCGGCTGGGCCGGGGTCGCCGTCGGGTTCGCCGGGATGCTGATGGTGGTGCAGCCGACATCCGGCGTGAACAGCACATTGGGCACGATCGCGGCGATGGTTTCGGTCGTCTTGTGGGCCATCGTGCAATTGCAGGCCCGACGGTTGAGCGCCACCGAATCCTCGTACACGATTCTGTTTTATTACGCGATCGCGGGCGTCATCCTGCTGGGGGCGACGATGCCCTTCGTCTGGCACGCGCCCGACCAAAGATTCCTGCTCTTGATGGGCTTAGTGGGGACCGGCGCATCGATCGGCCAGTTTTGCCTGGTGCAGGCTTTCCGCTACGGGCCGCTGTCGCTTCTGGCCCCGTTCGAAAACAGCGCCTTGATCTGGGCCAGCCTGTGGGGCTGGATCTTCTGGGGCGAGGTCTTGAACGCGCTCGCGATCGCCGGCGTGGCCTTGATCATCGCCGCGTGCATTCATGTCTCGCGCGTGGCCGAACATTGAGAAAATGCCGATGGAAATAGTGGGGACGGAATGCGCGGTGACCGGGGCCGGGATCATCGGGCTTGGCAATCGCGCGATCGATCCAAGGATTTCGGCAAGCCGCGATCCCGCCCCTTTGTCCGGCAAAGGGCAATTACTTCACGCTCTCGAGCGACGCGCCATTCCGCCACCTCGTCTATCCGATGCCCGAGTCGGGCGGGCTCGCCATCCGCTCGACCCTCGATCTCGCCGGCCAGACCCGACTCGGCCCCGATGTCGAGTGGGTGGATCGCATCGATTACCAGGTCGACCCAGCCGGCGCTGCCTCGTTCGAGTAATCGATTCGGCGATGCCGACCGGCACTAAAATCGAGTGCGCTGGTTCCGGCCCATGCCGGGATCAGGCCGAAGCCGAGCGGACCCGGCGAGGCCGCCGGCGATTTCGCCATCCCGGGTCGGGACGCACATGGCATTGATGGCCAAGTCCATTTGTTCGGCATCGAATCGCAGGGCCTGACCTCGTGTCCCGCCATTGCGCGGCATGTTGCGGCGGTGCTTTGCAGGGCGACAACTCGACCGACGCGCATGCCAACCAAAGGCCGGCTCGCCAAGGTGAAATATGCCACCTTTGCGAATATTGCAGGAAAATGCTGCAATGCAGCACGAGGCAAACTTGTCTAATTGGTCAGGGCCGCTACAATGCCGCCACTATCGCGGCGGATCAAGGGGATGAATCCCAAAAGAATACTTCCACGATTGGCCGCAATCGTAATGCGGCCATGAAACTTTTGACAGGGGACAAAAATGGCAGACCAAGACAAACAGATGGAAGAGGACGTGAAGGTTCTCCACTCGATGGGATATGCCCAGGAGCTATCGCGGCGCATGGGCCTGTTCCAGAACTTCGCGATTTCGTTTTCGATCATTTGCATCCTGGCGGGCGGCATCACCGCGTTTCCGCTGTCGCTGAGTGCTGGCGGCGGCGCGTCGCTCGGCATCGGCTGGCCGCTGGCAAGCATTTTCGCCCTGGTGGTCGCCTGTGCGCTCGGCCAGGTGGCCTCGGCCTATCCGACGGCGGGCGGCATCTATCACTGGGCCTCGATCCTCGGCGGCAGGGGCTTTGGCTGGGGCGCGGCGTGGCTGAACCTGCTTGGGCTGATGTTCGTGGTTTCCTCGGTCAATGTCGGATTGTGGTGGCTGATCCGCGATCTGCTGCTGCCGGTCGTCTTCGGCGCGGATACCTCCAGCCTGGTCTCGGCGGAGATGTTCGACAAGGGCTGGTGGTATCAGGCCATCGCCGTCATCATCTTCACGACCGCCCAAGCGGTGGTGAACCATCGCGGCATCCGCTTGACCACGCAGGTCACTGATTTTGCCGGGTACCTCATTTTCGGCGTGACGGTCGTGTTGATCGTGGCGTTGCTGGCTTGGGCGCCGGTGGCGCTCGATCTCGGGCGGCTGTTCACGTTCGCCGATTACACCGGCGATGCCGGTGGTGGCGTTTGGCCAGACCCGGCCAGCGAACGCTGGCTGGGTGCGATCTTCCCGTTCACCATGGCCGCCTTGATTCTCGGCCTGCTGCAGGGCGTCTACACGATCACCGGGTTCGACGCCTCGGGCCACACCTCGGAGGAGACCCGGGCTGCCGCGCGCGAGGTACCGAAGGGCATGATCCATTCGGTGTTCTGGTCGGCGACCTTCGGTTACGTCATGGTGGCTTCGTTCGTGCTCGCCATGCCAAGCGTCGAAGAGGGTGCCGCCCAGGGCTGGCTGTCCTTCCCATGGATGCTGGATAGTTCGGGAATGCCGACATTGCTCAAGGACCTGCTGGTGATCGGCATCGTGGTGTCGAACTTCCTGTGCGCGTTGGCCGGCCTGACCTCGGCATCGCGCATGCTCTATGCGTTCTCGCGCGATGGCGGAGTGCCGTGGTTTTCGAGTACCCTGCGCAAGGTGAGCAAGGAGCATCGCACCCCAGCCAATGCCATCTGGGTGGCAGCCGCGCTCTCGTTCATCGCGACGCTCTACGCCGCCGCCTTCTACGTGCTCGCGACCGGCTGCGCGGTGTTCCTCTATGTGTCCTACCTGATGCCGATCGCCGCCGGCCTGAGGGCGGAAGGCAAGACCTGGACCAAGAAGGGACCCTTCGATTTGGGCGCCTGGTCGAAGCCGGTCGCCGTTCTGGCCACCATCGGCTGCGCCCTGCTGGTCATCGTCGGCGTGCAGCCGCCCAACGAGAAGGTGGGCTACCTGCTGTTCTGGGGCATCGTGGTCATGGTGATCATCTGGTACGCGGTCGAGCGCAACCGCTTCCAGGGCCCGCCGCTGACCGAAGAGGCCGTAAAGGCCAGGCAGGCCGAGATCGCCCGCCAAGAGGCCGAATTGGCCGGTTAAGGGAAACGGCGAGAGAACCTCGAAAGGCCGCCCTTGGGCGGCCTTTCTTTTTCCCGGGTCGAGTGGGATTCGCGCGAAGCGATGTTTTTGCCCTTGACCGGCGGCATCGCGCTTTCCACAGTGCGCGAAAATAATCGCGACTAGATCGTTTTCCGAACTATTGAGTTTGCCCCCTCGCCCTACCCGCTCCCCCGCGATCCCTAGGGGGAGAGGGATGCCAAGGATTGGGCGACGGGAAACGCGGAGGCAGCCAATGCCGAGAGAGCGATCGGAAAATTTCGTTGGTAGGGACGTCGCCGCGGGCGGCGCATCGCGTGCGCGTTTGACTCCGTTTCATCTGGCGGAGGACGGAACTTGCGAAATTTTGATCGTGCTGTTCCCGGGATTTCCGCTGGGCGATCTCGCAAGGCTGCTGGATGTGTTTCATGGCGCCAACGACTTGGCCTCCAGATCCCTGTTCGATTGGCGCATCGCCTCGGTCGCGGGAACGCGTGTGACCTCCTCGGCCGGGATCGCCATTGACGCCGAGGAGATCGGCGACCTCGACCCTCGCGCCAATGTCGTGACCTTGGGCACGATCGATCGCGACTCGCGCGGCGAGGACGTGCTCCACGCCTGGCTCGAGCGCCATCGCGGCGCCATCAGGCGGATCGGGAACGTGGCCGACGGCGAAATCGACCAGGCGGCGCCCGCGCGCAATGCCCGCCCTGACGGTGCCGGCCTCTATTGGCGGGACGGCATCGCCTTCTTTTGTCGCGGCGGTTGCGCGACCTCGGATCTGGCGCTTTCGGCGGTGGAGCGCGCGCTGGGCGCCCATGTCGCGCGAAGGTTGCTGCGGCGGATCGCGAGGCGCGAATGGCGCTCCGGCGACGATCCCGACTCGACACGGCGCACCACCCGCGAAGGCCAGGCCCCGGCGCCGGTCAAGCGCGCCCTCGCCATCATGCACCAAAATCTGCGACGACCGATTCCGATGAGCCGATTGGCCGGCGATTGCGGCGTTCATCTGCGTCACCTGCAGCGCCTGTTCCAGAGCCATCTGGGCCGATCCCCCCGCGACTATTACCAGCGCCTACGGCTGGCCAAGGCCCGCGATCTGGTGCGCGACACCACCTTGCGCCTGGCCGAGATCGCCGAAGCGGTGGGGTTCGATTCGCTGTCGCATTTCTCGCGCTGTTATCTCGACGCCTTCGAGATCCGACCGAGCGCCGACCGGAAGAGCAATTTCACCGCGCCCATTCCGGCGCGGTGTTCGCCCACGGCCGCCGACTTGAATTCGCTTCGCCCCACCGGGCCGGCACCATCGTAAAACCAAACCGCCACGCCATTTTCTCCAACCGCTGCTCGACCGGGGGTAAGAACCATGCCGCTGCTGCCAGAACAGGTGAAAACCATCGCCGACGCCAAGCAGATCGTCGAGGAGCGCGGCCTCACCCATATCAAGGTCGGCGTCTTCGACGGCGACGCGATCCTGCGCGGAAAATACATGAACAAGGCGAAGTTTTTTTCCTCGCTGGATAACGGTTTCGGGTTCTGCGACGTGGTCCTGGGTTGGGACAGCACCGACCAGCTGTTCGACAACATCAAGTTCACCGGCTGGCACACCGCCTATCCCGATGCCTGGGCGCGCATTCTGCCCGAGACCTGCCGCGATATCCCCTTCGAGGACAGCATGCTGTTGTTCCTGGGCGAGTTCACCGGCAAAGCCGAGGAGGTCTGCCCGCGCGCGGTGATGCGCCGGGTGCTCGAGCGCACCGCCAAGGCCGGCTACGATTGCTATGCCGCCTGCGAATTCGAATTCTTCATGTTCGACGAGACGCCGGAAAGCGTGCGCGAGAAGGGCTATCGCAATTTGCAGCCGATGACGCCGGGAAATTTCGGCTATTCGCTGCTCCGGGGATCGGTGTGGGCCGAGCTCTATCACGAGATCCTGGACACCTGCGAAAAGATGCGGATCCCGATCGAGGGCCTGCACACCGAGACCGGCCCCGGCGTGCTGGAAGCGGCCTTGGCCGTGGACAAGGCGCTGGAGGGCGCCGATCGGGCGGCCCTGTTCAAGACCTTCATGAAGGTGCTGGCGCAGCGCCGCGGGCTGATGGCGACCTTCATGGCTAAGTGGTCGAACAATTGGCCGGGCCAAAGCGGCCACATCCATGTCAGCCTCAAGGGCAAGGATGGCAAGGCCGTGTTCCACGATTCCAAGCAGCCGCACAACATGTCGCAGGCGATGCACTGGTTCGTGGGCGGACAGCAGGCCCTGATGCCGGAATTGCTGAGCATGGTATCGAACACGGTCAATTCGTTTTCGCGACTGATCCCGGGCTTCTGGGCGCCGACCAACGCCACCTGGGGCGTGGAGAACCGGACCTGCGCGCTCCGCGTCATTCCCGGATCGGAAAAGTCGCAGCGGGTCGAGTATAGAATCGCGGCGGCCGACATGAACCCCTATCTGGCGATGGCGGTGGCGATCGGGTCGGGCCTGTGGGGGATCGAGAACAAGATCGAGCCGATGCCGGCGATAATCGGCAATTCCTACGACACAAAGCACCCGACCAAGCTCGATCTGCCGCGCACGTTGTGGGAGGCGGCCCAGCGGCTCAAGAAATCCAAGGCGGCGCGCGATCTGTTCGGCGACGCCTTCGTCGAGCATTGGGCCGCGACCCGCGAATGGGAGGAGCGCGAGTTCCGCAAGCACATCACCGATTGGGAGCTGGCACGATATTTCGAGATCATCTGAGGAAACCACCAGGAAAGGACGTGCGATATCATGGGCGCCACGCAAAAGACCATCTCGCCAATCGACAACAGCGTCACTGTCGAGCGCGCTTACGCCAGCGCCGCCGAAATCGCGGCCACGCTCAAATCCGCGCAAGGAGCGCAACGCCACTGGAAATTCGTGGGCCTGGCCGAGCGGGCAAGGATCCTCACCAAGGCGGTCGATCTGTTCCTGGCGGCGCGCGAGCAACACGCGGAATGGATCACCAGGCAGATGGGCCGGCCGATTTCGCAGAGCCCCGGCGAGATGCGCGGGTTCGAGGAGCGCGCGCGCACCATGATCGCGATCGGGCCCGACGCGCTGGCCGACATCGAGGCCAAGGACAAGCCCGGCTTCACCCGGTTCATCCGGCGCGAGCCCCTGGGCGTGGTGTTCGTCGTGGCACCCTGGAACTATCCCTATCTGACCTCGGTCAATTGTGTCATTCCGGCGCTGATGGCGGGGAACGCGGTCATCCTCAAGCATTCGGCGCAGACCCCGCTTTGCGCGGAAGGGTACCAACAAGCCTTCGATGCGGCCGGCCTGCCCAAAGGGCTGTTCCAGCATCTGGTCTTGACCCATGACGACACCGCCAAGGTGATCGCCGCTCCCGAAACGGCTTACGTGAATTTCACCGGGTCGGTCGCCGGCGGACATGCGGTGCAGCAGGCGGCACTCGGCAAATTCATGGGCGTTGGCTTGGAACTGGGCGGCAAGGACCCGGCCTATGTGCGCGCGGATGCCAATCTCGATCACGCGATCGAGAATCTGGTCGATGGCGCGATGTTCAATTCCGGCCAATGCTGCTGCGCGATCGAGCGCATCTATGTGCACGAGCAGCATTACGACAAGTTCGTGGCGGGTTTCACCGATCTCACGCGCAAGTACCGGCTCGGCAATCCCTTGGACAAGGAGACCAATCTCGGGCCCATGGTGCGCGCGTCGGCGGCCGAATTCGTGCGCGGCCAGATCGCCGAGGCTGTGCGCCAGGGCGCCAAGGCGCTGATCGATACCAGGGCCTTCGCCGCCGACAAGCCGGGCACGCCCTATCTGGCGCCCCAAGTGCTGGTCGATGTCGATCACAAGATGTCGGTGATGGCCGAGGAGAGTTTTGGGCCGGTGATCGGCATCATGAAGGTGAGGTCCGACGACGAGGCGATCCTCCTCATGAACGACAGCAAATACGGCCTCACCGCCGCCTTGTGGACCTCGGATGTCGAGGCCGCGAAGAAGATCGGCGATCGGCTCGATACCGGCACCGTCTATATGAATCGCTGCGATTACCTCGACCCGGCGCTGGCCTGGGTGGGGGTCAAGGATTCCGGGCGAGGCGCTAGCCTGAGCCGGGTGGGCTATGAGATGCTGACCCGGCCCAAATCCTTCCATCTGCGCTCGCAACTCTAGGACCCCGGGCCACGCTGGACAGAATCCTCCTGCCGCTTCACCTTGGCCGGCATGAATGAGCCGTTGGCCAAGACCAGGGTGGCGATCATCGGCGCTGGCGTCGTTGGCTGCGCCCTCTTTCGGCGTTTGGCGCTCGCGGGCCAGAAGCCGCTCATGATCGAGGCCGGCGCCGATATTCTTTCAGGCGCCAGCAAGGCCAACAGCGCCATGCTGCACACCGGCTATGACGCGCCTAGGGACTCGCTGGAACTGGCCTGCGTCAAGGAAGGCTATCGCGAATACATCGAGATCAGGGAACGCCTGAACCTGCCGCTGCTGGAAACCGGCGGCATCATGGTCGCCTGGAACGAGGCGGAACTCGCGCGGATGCCGGCGAACGTGGAAATCGCGCGCGAGAATGGCATTGCCGATGCCCGAGAAATCGACCGCGCCGAATTGCGACGGCGCGAACCCAATCTGGCTGGGAGCGCGCTGGGTGGATTGCTAATCCCCGGCGAGCACATCATCGATCCCTGGTCGGCGCCGTTGGCTTACGCGTTGCAGGGAATCGCGCATGGCGGTGCGACCCTGCGCGACACAACGGTCACCGGCGGCGAATTCGACGGCGCGGGGTGGCGCCTGGCCACCAGCCGAGGCGCGATCGAGGCCGGGATCGTGATCAACGCCGCCGGTAATTTCGGCGATGTGATCGAGGAAATCCATCGGCCGAGCCCGTTTCGCATCGCGCCGCGCAAGGGGCAGTTCGTGGTCTTCGACAAGGCGGCGCATCACCTGGTCAAGGCCAGCATTCTTCCGGTGCCAACCGAGCGCACCAAGGGCATCATGATCTGCCGCACCGCCTTCGGCAATCTGCTGGTCGGACCCACAGCGGAGGACCAGGAAGATCGGCGCCTCGCCGAAACCGATCGCGAGACCTGCGAGCGCCTGATCCGGCGCGGCATCGAAATGCTGCCTTCCTTGGCCCATCAGACGATCACCGCGACCTATGCCGGCCTGCGCCCGGCGACCCAGTTCAAGGATTACCGGATCGAATGCGGCAAGGAAAAACGCTGGATCACGGTGGCCGGGATCCGATCGACCGGATTGACCGGCGCGCTCGGCATCGCCCGGCATGTGCTTGGCCTCTATTCGCAAGCCTTCGGCGGCGTCGCGGATGAGCCGCCGATCTGGCGGAAGGTGCCCAGTCTGGCCGAGGCTTCTCGCCGTCCCTATCTGGGCCCGGAGGGTGGCGACATCGTCTGCCATTGTGAGCGAGTGACGCGGGCCGAGATCGAGGCGGCGCTCATCGGCCCGTTGCCGGCCGGCGATCTGGGCGGGCTGAAGCGCCGGACGCGCGCGATGATGGGCCGTTGCCAAGGGTTCTATTGCGCGGCACGCGTGGACGAGCTCGCGCGCGGAAAACTTGCGCCATGAAATCCGTTGACGTGCTCATCATCGGTGGCGGGGTCGCGGGATTGTCCGCTGCCGCCGAATTGCGGCGCCTTGGCGTGGATCGCGTGTCCATCCTGGAGCGCGAGCACGAGGCCGGCGGCATCCCGCGCCATTGCGGCCACTGGGGATTCGGCCTGCGCGAATTCGGCTGGATAATGCGCGGTCCCGATTACGCCAAGCGACTGGCCGATGGCATAGGCGGCGTCGATCTCAAGACCGGCGCTACCGTGCTGACCATCTTTCCGGGCGGGATTGCCGAGATCAATGAGGGCGCCGGGATCGAGCGCCTCGAGGCCAAGGCCATCATCCTGGCCACCGGTGCGCGCGAAACGCCGAGGAGCCCCCGCCTCATCTCGGGATCGAGGCCGCCGGCCGTGATGAATACCGGCACCCTGCAGCAGATGGTCTATCTGCATGGCCGTGCGCCTTTCGCGCGGCCAATCATCGTGGGGAGCGAATTGGTGTCGTTCTCCGCCCTTGTGACACTTCGCCATGCCGGCATTCGCGCCATCGCCATGATCGAGGAAAACCGGCGCATTATCGCGCGAAGGCCGGGCGAATGGGTGGCGCGGCTAGGCTTCGGCGTTCCGGTTTTTCTGGAGACACGGCTCTTGCGCATTCTGGGCGACGCCCGCGTGGAAGCGGTGGAGATCGATCGCGGGGCCGGTCCGCAACGGCTGGATTGCGATGGCGTCATCCTGACCGGCGGGTTCCGCCCGGAAAGCGCCCTGATCGCGCCCAGCCATCTGACGCTTGATCCCGGCACGCAAGGGCCCTCCATCGATCAGGCCTATCGCTGTTCCGATCCAAGGTACTTTGCCGCCGGCAATGTATTGCGTGGGATCGAAACCGCGGGGCTTTGCTGGCGCGAAGGAAAAAGTGTCGCCCGTGCGATTGCCCGGCATCTGGACGGCAAATTGCCGGCGCCCGATCGCGTGCCGGTCGCGACCGGCGGCGCCATCAAATACGTCTATCCGCAGTTCCTGGACCGGCGCATGGAGAACCATGATCCGCTGCTGTTCAAGGCCCGCGCGGCGCGGGCAACATCGGGAAGGCTGCGCCTGCTGGCCGATGGCAAGCAAATCTGGTCGAAGCGGGTGAGCGTGCTTCCCGAACGCCGGATTGCCTGGCATGTTCCGCCAACGCTGCCGCGCGATGTCAAGAGCGTGGAGGTTCGATTGGACGAATCGTGAGTGAAACCTTTGTCCTCGCCATCGACCAGGGCACGACCGGCACCAAGGCCCATCGCCTCGGCCTCGATGGCGTGTTCAACACGATCGCGCAATTCGAGCATCGCCAGATCTATCCCATGCCCGGCTGGGTCGAGCACGATTCGCAAGAACTCATGGCCCATGTCGAGGCGGCGATCGGAGAGGGCGGCAATCCGGCGGCGATCGGCATCGCCAACCAGGGCGAGACCGTAATTGCGTGGGACGCCCACACCAAGCGGCCGATCCACAACGCCATCGTCTGGCAGGATTCGCGCACCGAGGATCTGACCCGGAATTTGAAGGCCGAGGGCGCCGAGGAAATGACAAAGGGGATCGCGGGGCTGCCACTCGATCCCTATTTCTCGGCCAGCAAGTTGCGCTGGCTGCTGGACAACGTGGCGGAGGCCGGCGAGCTGCGGCGCGAGCGGCGGTTGCGGCTCGGCACCAGCGATACTTTTTTCCTGGATCGCCTGACCGGCGACTACGCGACCGACGTGACCAACGCGTCGCGCACCAGCCTGATGAATCTGGAGACGCTTGCCTGGGATCCACGCCTCTGCGATCTGTTCGGGGTGCCGATCGAATGCCTGCCGGAAATCCGGCCTACCGCGGGATCATTCGGAATCACGCGCGCGGGCGTGCCCATTACCGCCAGCGTGACCGATCAGCAGGCCTCCTTGTTCGGGCATGGGTGCCGCGAGCCCGGGCAATCCAAGATCACCTTCGGCACCGGCGCCTTCGCCCTCGGCATTGCCGGAAGCCGCCCGATTGTGGACCCTGACAGCGGCCTCTTGTCCACGCTTGCGTGGAAACTGGGCGAGGCACCGTGCCTCTATGCCTTCGAGGGCGGCATCTACAACGCCGCCTCTGCCATCAATTGGGCGCGCGGTCTGGGGCTGTTCGGCGACTTCGCGGAGATCGGGGAATTCAATGGCCAGAGCGCCATCGCCCGGCGCCTGGTCTTCGTGCCGGCGCTTTCGGGCCTGTCTTGTCCGCATTGGGACCGAAGGGCGGCCGGAATGTGGCTGGGGATGGGGCTTGAAACCACGCGCGCCGATTTGATGCAGGCACTCCTCGAAGGCGTGGCGCTGTTGGCCGGCCAAATGCTGGCGGCGATGGATCGCCGGGCCCCGCCCAAAGGGGCATTGTCGGTCGATGGCGGCATGACCGCGAACGAGTATTTCCTGCGTTTCCTGGCCAATACGCTCAATCGGCGAATCAGCGTACCGGCGAGCGCGGAATTGACCGGCTTGGGCACCGCGCAACTGGCGTTGATCGGAGCCGGGCTGGCGCGATCCGAAAACTTGCCGCCCCCGCCGGGCCCAAGAATCGTTGTCGAACCCGACGCGCCCCTGTCGGCGGAGATCCTCGCGATTTTCGCCGAGGCGGTCGCGCGATGCCGGAATTGGCGATGATTCCACTCTCCTCGCCTCTTCCGTCCGGGCGCGAGAGCACTATGATGTCCTCGACAGGAAAAGCTAAAACTCGATCACAAAGGACAACACCATGAACATCGATTCCGCCACGCTCCGGGGCAACTGGAACTATCCAACCTCCGTCAAGTTCGGCTGCGGCCGGATCAAGGAACTGGCCGAACATTGCAAATCCGCCGGCATGAAGCAGCCCTTGCTGATCACCGATCCGGGCCTGGCGGGCTTGCCGATGATCCGCGAGGCGATCGAAGCCAACAAGGCTTCCGGCGTGCCGACCGGGCTCTTCAGCAATGTCCAAGGCAATCCCACTGGCAAGAACGTCGAGGATGGCGTCGCCGCCTTCAAGGCCGGCAAGCATGACGGGGTGATCGCGTTCGGCGGGGGTTCGGCGCTCGACGCCGCCAAGGCGGTGGCGCTGATGGTAGGCCAAAAGCGGCCGATCTGGGATTTCGAGGATATCGGCGATTGGTGGACAAGGGTCGACGCACACGGCATCGCGCCCATCGTCGCGGTCCCGACGACGTCTGGCACCGGATCGGAAGTGGGCCGCGCCTCGGTCATCACCGACGAAACCAATCACGTGAAGAAGATCATCTTTCACCCCAAGATGCTGCCGGCGATCGTGATCGACGACCCGGAACTGACATTGGGGTTGCCGGCCCATATCACGGCGGCGACCGGCATGGATGCGCTGTCGCATTGCCTGGAGGCCTATTGCGCGCTGGGCTACCATCCGCTCGCCGACGGCATCGCCATCGAAGGCATGCGCCTGATCCGCCAAGCGCTGCCGGTCGCGGTCAAGGACGGGAAGAATCTGGCGGCACGCTCCTACATGATGGCCGCGGCCAGCATGGGGGCGACCGCGCTCCAGAAGGGCCTGGGCGCCATGCACGCGATCAGCCATCCCTTGGGCGCGCTCTACAACACCCATCACGGCCTGACCAACGCGGTCGTCATGCCCTATGTGCTGGAATTCAACCGGCGCGAGATCGAGGAGCGGCTGACCCGCGCCTCGCTCTATCTGGGGCTCTCCAATCCTGGTTACCAGGGCTTCCTCGATTGGATCCTGGCGCTCAGGCGCGAGATCGGCATTCCCCATACGCTCCGTGAAATCAAGGTCGACGATATACAAGTGGACAAGGTCGCCGAGATGGCGGCGGCCGATCCTTCGGCCGGCGGCAATCCGATCAAGGTCGGCGCGCCGGAATTGCGCAAGATGTTCGTGAACGCGCTCGACGGCAAGCTCGCCGCTTGAATTGTTGCTTGGCATGGCGCCGATTCTGACCCGGGCGCTGATCGCGGCGGTGCACCCCCAGAAGGTCGCCGACGATCCCGGCGCGATGAAATTGTTGTCGGTGGATGAAGCCGCTGCCTCGCGCACGGCTTTCCTGGGCGCGCGACCCGATCCGAAGGCCGATCTGTGGCTGTTCGCCTATGGCTCGCTGATGTGGAAGCCGGAGCTGGATTTCGAGGAAAGCGTGTCCGCGACAGCACTCGGCTGGCATCGGCGCTTCTGCCTGTGGCAATGGCGCCATCGGGGCTCGCGCGAGCGCCCGGGCCTGATGCTGGCCCTGGATCGCGGCGGGTCGTGCCGGGGCCTCGCCTACCGGATTTGCGGGCCGGATGCGGGGCAAAAGATCGCGCCCGTGTGGCAGCGCGAGATGATCGGAAGCGGCTATCGCGCGCGATGGCTGCGGTTGCAAACGAAAGCGGGTCCGCTCCAAGCGCTGGGATTCGTCGTTAATCACACCGGCCCGCGCTATGCCGGCGCGCTACCGCTGGAGACCATCGCCGATCACATCGCACGCGGCTGCGGCGAAACCGGCCCCTCGGCCGAGTATCTCTTGGAAACGCATGAATGCTGCCGGAGGCTCGGCATCGAGGACAGGATGCTGGAGCGCCTGCACCCGATGGTCGCCCGTCGCCTGGCAAGAGCGGTCCAAAAAATCGATGGCCGGAAATCATGAAACTCCAATGGATCATCTGGACTGTCTTGGCCTTGGTGGTCGTAGTTGGGAACGCTCTGTACAAAATGTCGACAGCCGTCACCCGCGCGGATTTGACCTTGACACCGAACGCGAGCGTGGAAGTTTCCGTTTTTCAACTGCGTCCCCATTCCGTGTCCCATAGATTCTTCGGGCTGAGGTTTAGGCTCAGTGGAGGCAAACGGCGGCCAGAGCTGGGTGATTTCAATCTCCGGCGCGGCCTTCCACAGGCAGATTTCCTGGACTTTTCCGACCCCGGGGAACTCGTCAAGATTCGGATATCATTGCTGGAATCCGGAAGGGAATACGTGTTCGAGGCCCGGCCGGCAGGATCCTACGACGGGACTACGATGGGCCGCCACCTGGTCCCCTTCATCGAGGATGGCGACCCTCATCGCTTTTCCAAGGGCCCGGAACGCGAATTGTGGCCTACCCTGCCAATTGGCACCTCACACTACGATTCTCCGTCCTTGAAGTCGGAGAACTAATTTCGGGAGAGCGAGTGTCGGTGACCATCACGCCCCAAGTTGGCCTCACTGCCCTCTTTAATGGTTACGGAGGGATCTTCTGGTGGTTCTCGTTGTGGCCCGTGTATGTCGTGGCCTTGATAATCCATGCCTGGATTTTGTTAAGGTTGGAGCGCAAGACGCCCAGAAAGCACTGACAACAGGAACTCACATGTTTGGTGCCCGCGCTCGGAAGCGCCTTTTCATTCCAGTTTCAATGGGCAAGTAATGTTCCAGAGCCGAGACGCTTACGTCGTGGCCGGCGCCATCTTGCCAATCGCCACTTGCCCGTCACATAGTCGTTCGAAGAAAATGGGAACCGGTCGATGGCAAGAATCCAGACGAAATTTCCGCGCAAGGTCAAAATCGTCGAGAGCTTTTTCATTCCGTTGAAGGATGGCGTGCACCTCGCCGGCAAGATGTGGCTGCCCGAGGCCAGCGAGCGAAATCCGGTTCCGGTCCTGCTTGAGTATCTTCCCTATCGAAAGCGCGACGGAACGCGCACGCGCGATCAGGGCATGCACATGTATTTCGCCGGGCATGGCTATGCCGCGGTGCGGCTCGACATTCGCGGCACCGGCGACAGCGAGGGATTGATCGACGACGAATACACGCCCCAGGAACAGCGCGACGGTTGCGAGGCCATCGCCTGGCTCGCCCAGCAGCCCTGGTGCGACGGCAAGGTGGCGATGTTCGGCATTTCCTGGGGCGGCTTCAACGCGCTCCAGATCGCCGCCCGCCAGCCGCCCGCACTCAAGACCATCATCACCCTGGGATCAACCGATGACCGCTACGCCACCGACATCCATTGGGTCGGTGGCTGCCTCTCCAAGGATAATTTCGATTGGTCGTCAACCATGTTCGCCCATAACGACTTGCCACCCGATCCGGAAATCGTTGGCGAGAAATGGCGCGAGCTGTGGCGACAGCGCATGGAACACAACCGGCCCTGGATCCTCCACTGGCTGAAACATCAACGCCGGGACGCCTATTGGAAGCAGGGCTCCGTCTGCAAGGATTTCTCGAAGATCCGCATTCCGGTCTATGCGGTGAGCGGCTGGGCCGACAATTATTCGGAAAGCGTACCGAGGCTGTTGGCGGGCCTCGACGTGCCGCGCCTTGGCCTCAACGGTCCCTGGGCGCATTCCTTTCCCCATGACGCCGCGGTCGGGCCTTCGATCGGGTGGCTCCAGGAGGCCTTGCGCTGGTTCGACCATTGGCTGAAGGGAACGGATACCGGCATCATGAAGGAACCGATGTACCGGGTCTGGATGCAGGATTCGGTGCCACCCAAGACCCTCTACACGCACCGGCCCGGACGCTGGGTTGGGGAGGCAAGCTGGCCGTCGCCCCGCATTCGCCACGAGAAGCACTACCTGAACAACGCCGGGTCGCTCGGCAAAAACCGCCGCGCCGGGGGCAAACTCGACATTTGCTCGCCGCTCTGGGTGGGCCTCGCCGCCGGTGAAGTCGGGCGCTACGGCGAGGAGGCGGAATGGGCGACCGATCAACGCGAGGACGATGGCGGCTCGCTTGTCTTCACCTCCGATCCCCTCGCCGGACCGGTCGAGATTCTGGGCGCTCCGCAATTGCATCTGGAATTTTCATCCGACAAGACGCAGGCGTTGGTTTCGGCGCGATTGAATGACGTCGCCCCGGACGGGCATTCGACGCGGGTGACGGTCGGTTTTCTCAACCTCACCCATCGCGACAGCCATGAGCGCGCGACGCCGCTGAAACCGGGCAAGACCTATCGGGCGATCGTCGATCTCGACGACATCGCGCATTCTTTTCCCCAGGGCCATCGGATCGCCGTCTCGATCTCGACAACCTATTGGCCGATCGCCTGGCCATCGCCGGAACTGGCGACACTCACCATCACCACCGGAAGGAGCCATCTGGTGCTGCCGGTGCGACCCAAGGACGCGCGCGACAAAAAGCTCAAGCCTTTCTTGCCACCGGTTTCGGCCCCGCAAACGCCGGCCGTTCGACACCCCATCGAAGCAAAGCATGGGCGCAGGGTGACGCGGGATCTGCTTTCGGGCCGCATGGTCGTCGATTTTCCGCGCTGGAACTATCGCAAGGAAATGCCCGATATCGGGCAAACCCAGAGCTCGGCGGCGCTGGCGCGATACTCGATCCTCGACGGCGATCCGTTGTCGACTAGGATCGACACCGATTATCGCGTTGAATTGGCGCGCAAGGACGCGACCATCGTGCACCATAGCCGGGGCAGCATGACCTGTGACGCGAAGGCGTTCATCGTGGCAATGGAATTGACGATCGAGGAGAACGGCAAACCGGTCTTCGAACGCAAGTGGCACCAGCGGATCAAGCGCGACATGACGTAGGGCCGCGCCCGTCGGGACCGGCTCAAAACCAGTAACGGCCGGCGTAGATTGTGCTTAGGAGGGCGCCGATCGCGATGATGGCGGCGCGCAAGGCGCCCGACGGTAGCACCCGGATCAACCGCCCGCCGAGGAACCCGCCGATGATGGCGCCGCCGAACATCGCCATGGTTTCCGGCCAGCGAATGATTCCCTGGACGATGAAGGTGGCGACCGAGGCGAACCCGCACATCATCGACAGCAGGTTCTTCATCGCGTTGGCGCGCCTGAGATCGTCGATGCCGCCTAGCGCGAAGATCGACATCAGCATGATGCCGAGCCCGGCGCCGAAATAGCCGCCATAGAGAGAGGCCGGCGCCAGCAGGCCCAGCACCAGCGGAAGCCTCGGCCGCCCTTTGGCGACACCGCCGGCCCAGCGCCGGATCGCCCCTTGGATCGGCCGCGCGAAGGCGAAGATCAGGGTCGCGGCCCCGATCAACAGCGGCACCAGTTGTGTGAACAGGTGCTCCGACGTCGCCAGCAGCAGCAGCGCTCCGAGAAAGCCGCCAAGAACGGCGATCGCCAGCAGCCAGGCCATTTGGTGGCCGCGCCGGGGCAGATGCGCGCGATCGGCGATCACCGCCATCAAATTTCCCGGCATGACGGCTAGGGAATTCGAGGCGTTGGCCACGATCGGCGGCAGGCCGGCGGCCATCATCGTCGGGAAGGTGAAGAGGAAAAGAAAGGGGACGCTACCCTTTTCTTCCCCCGTATGCGGGGCTACCGTCGGCGAGAAAAGGGTAGCGTCCCCTTTTTTCCGATGCCGGCGCCGAACAGCATCAGTGCCACCCAGATTTCCATGGAACCCTATTGATTCGGCGATTGCGGATTAGGGCGAGCGCGGGCGTCGCCCTTTGCGCATGCGCCGGGCGACACGCAAGGGGTTCGGCAAGCGTTCGAGGAGCCGACCGATTTCGCCCAGTCTCTTGGGCACGGACATCGCATCGGCGATGCGCCGGTCGAGAAAGGACCAGGTCGCTTCCGCGCCCTCACTCTTGTCACCCAGCCAATAGAAAACCGTCGCGCCATAGACGCCGGCCAGCAGGCCGCGCTTGGTGTAAAAATTGTGATCCGTCGATCGGTCGCCACAGGCGTACCAGATCGCATCCACGGTTCGATAGAGGCACCGCGCGCCGAGCGCGAAATTGTGGGGCATCGCCAGGAACCCGCAGGCGGCGCGGATGGCCTCGCGATGGGGCGCGTTCTGCTCCAGGCGCGTGCGAAGGGCTAGCGCGATGCGATCGCGCACCCGCATCGATTTCACATCCGCTTCCTCCAGGCGCGCCAGCATCCTGGTATCCGCGACCCGGTGGAAAAAATCCAGGACCTCCGCCATGCCGCCCGGAAAGGCGTTCAGCATGCGATCGACCGGCAGCCCGATGTCACTGGCACCCGCCTCCAGTGCGCGCTCCGACCAGCCGTCGAAGGGCGCATGGGGGAGTGCCGCTTCCAAGAGCGCCAGCCGATCGGCGTCGCGGTCATAGGCCATTCACACACCTCCGTCTTCCGCCGCCTGGCCGGCGAAGCGACGCGCCTCCTCGGCGAAGGCCAACGTCGTCAAGTCGATCATGCGCTGGGGATACAAAATACCATCCAGGTGATCGCATTCATGTTGCAAGACGCGCGCGTGAAATCCATGCACTTCGCGCTCGAGGAATTCGCCGGCACCGTCCTGGGCGGACAATCGGATATGGTTCCAACGCGGCACCTGCCCCATTAGGCCCGGAACCGACAGGCAGGCCTCGAATCCGAGGCTAAATCCCTCGCCCAGGGGCTCGATTCGCGGGTTGATGAGCACGCTCATCGGAATGCCCTGGGGAATTCCCTGGGGCATTTCGGCGCGATCCTCGTGCTCCTCGGTCAGGCGCTCACCGGGAATGCCGTAGACGACGACACGCAAGGATACATGGACCTGGGGTGCGGCCAGGCCGATCCCGCCGCAATCTTCCAGCGTCTCCATCATGTCCCTGATAAGGCCCTGAATTTCAAGGGATTTCGGATCAGGAACCGGAAGCGCCACTTGTCTCAGAATCGGATGCCCCATGCGGGCGATCTTGAGCATGGCCATGATCGCGAGCCTCCTTTCTTATTGAAATATGAAGCAAATTCAGCCCCGAGCAAGACCCATCGCAAGACCCGATCGCGCTTCACATCCCCATAGGCCTGTGATAGATAGCGCGCGCGGGTGGACGGCTCACATGCCGGCCAAGGGTGTTCTATTGCCGGACGAAACTGGGCTGCGCCGCCGGATTGATCCCGGACGCGCCCGCCCGAGAAGAAGGAGTTGTGGTCAAAAGTGCAAGTGCTCGTCCGTGACAACAATGTCGATCAGGCCCTGCGCGCGCTAAAGAAAAAGATGCAGCGCGAGGGCATCTTCCGGGAAATGAAAATGCGGCGAAATTACGAAAAGCCCTCCGAGCGCAAGGCGCGCGAACAAGCGGAAGCCGTGCGCCGCCACCGCAAGCTGATGCGCAAACGCATGGAGCGCGAGGGCTACTAGATATTTGGAACCCGCTCGCGCGGGTTCCGTGGTGACGTTCGAGGGCCGGTCGGGGGCGCGGGTTGGCGCCGGCGATCCGGCCCCAATCATGTTCCGGGCAGTCCTGGCGCTCAAATGGTTGATGCCAGCAATAGGAGCGTTGGTCGTGAGCGTCGAATTCCTGATCACGTCGTTCATCGTAATAGTCTCGCCCGGCACCGGCGTTCTCTACACACTGGCGGCAGGCCTCTCGCGGGGATCGCGCGCAAGTATCGTCGCCGCGTTCGGATGCACGATGGGGATTGTCCCACATATGGCGGCCGCGATCATGGGAATGGCGGCACTCCTGCATACCAGCGCTCTCGCCTTTCAGACCCTCAAATACTTGGGCGTCGCCTATCTTCTGTATATGGCTTGGAACACATTGCGCGAGCGCGGCGCCTTGAGTGTGGAGAAGGAGATCGGCACCCGTTCGGCAGCTCAGGTGACCGTGACGGCCATATTGATCAACATCCTCAATCCGAAGTTGTCGATTTTCTTTCTGGCGTTCCTGCCGCAATTCGTGAGCGCTAGCGAGGTGGATCCGCTTTCGCGCATGCTTGGCTTGAGCGGGATATTCATGCTGATGACCTTCGCGGTCTTCGTGGGCTACGGCCTGTTCGCCGCTTCGATTCGCGACCACGTGATCTCTCGCCCGCTTGTATTGACCTGGATGCGCCGTACCTTCGCCGGCGCATTTGCCGCGCTTGGGGTCAAGCTGGCCTTCACCGATCGCTGAGAAGGGTACGCCCCTCTCATTCTCATCGACCGATCCGGTGGGCCTCATGGAGCGCGAAAGCCGCGCCAGTCACGCTTCCTACGTCACGAATAGTCGGTGCGTCAGGGCTCTTCCGTCAGGATGTGATAGCGGTTGCGGCCGGCCATTTTCGCGGTGACCAGGGCCTTGCCCGCGAGATGCAGGAATTCCGGCAGGCCCTCGCGCGTCTTCGCGCGTAATCTTGATGTTCGCATAGGGCATTGTTGCCGGTCCTTCCTGGATTCGGCGTCAAGCGATCTTGCGCAGGTCGTAGTGAAATACCTTCGCGATGATCCGCCATCGTCCATCGAGGAAGATGAAGGTCAGGAGATCGGTGCAGAACTTTTCCCCGATCGAACATTGCACGCGCGCGAATGCGGTCACCGGCCCGGCAAATTCCAGCGAAACGATGTTGTCGGTACGGCGTTCCCCCCGGCTTGCCGGCGAGGGGCGCTTCTCGACCATCGGCAAGTATTCGTTCATGCCGAGATGAACGAAACTGCCGTCGGTCACGCAAACATATTGCGCGGCGGGATGAAAGACCTCCGCCAATAGGCCGGAATCGCTATTATACAGGCCGTCGAAATAATTCGAGATCACCGTGGCGATTTCGACATAGTTTTGGCCGGCATTCATATTTCGCGCGCTCCTCGTCCTTGGGGATTGCCCTGCCCGGCCCCGATGGACAAGCCGAGCAGGGCCGCAAGCGTGAATTCCCCGGCCGATTGGGCCGTTCTAGTCACGCCGCGATCAGACCTTCGGCGCGCATGGCGCTCTGAACCGAGGGCCGATCGGCAATTTTCTTCATGTAGGCCGCAAGATTGGGCCACTTCTCCAGCCCGATTCCGACATGCCCGGTCCAGCTGGTGACCGTGAACAGATAGGCGTCGGCGACCGAGAAGCGATCGCCCAGAAGATAAGGGCGACCATCGCTCAGCATCTGCTCGACGTGACCGAGCCGCCGGGTGATGTTGGCGGTCGCGGTCGCCTTGGCCTCACCGGAGGTGGCGGGATTGAATAGTGGCGAAAACGCCTTGTGCAACTCCGATGCGATGAAGTTCAGTCGCTCCTGCAGGCGCGCGCGCTCGAGCGTGCCATTCGCCGGGGCAAGACCTTTCTCTGGATGCTGGTCGGCGATGAATTGCACGATGGCGGCGCCCTCGGTCAGCACCTCGCCGCCATCAAGCCGCAGCGCCGGCACGTAGCCCCGGGGATTGACCTTGGAATATTCCTCGCCGTTCTGGGTCCGACCGGTTGCGATGTCGACCCGCTCCAGATCGAAGGCCACGCCGGTTTCGCGAAGCACGATATGGGGAGAAAGCGAGCATGCCCCGGGTGCGTAATAGAGTTTCATTGCACGATCCTTTGGCTGGTTGAAAGAACCGGCGCACCCTAATCGAATGGGATTACACTTCGCGGATTCAACTCGCCAGTGCATAATTTAGACGTCCGGATGGAGCAACCTCTTGGCAAAACAAGAGGTTACGGATGAGCAAGAAGTATCGGCGTATCAAGTACGAGGACAGGTGCCAGATTCACGCGCTGACGAAGGCTG
>CAZIUB010000011.1:0-4329 GCA_964542425.1 uncultured Rhodospirillaceae bacterium
CCGGTCCTGCTCCTGGACATGGTGCCCAAGGACGGCGCCAACCGCGACGCGATTGCCGAGGCCGCGATCGAGCGGCTGTTGAAGGCCGACCCGGCACCCCTCATGTCCAAGGCCGCCGCCAGGCTGATCGAGCCCGGCAATATCGAAGACCATCTGAATCGCCTATCCGAAGTGGATTGGGTGGTCGAGGCGATCATCGAGAAATTGGATCTGAAACAAGGCCTGTACGCGCGTATCGAGGAACATCGCCGCCCGGGTTCGATCGTCTCCTCCAATACCTCGACCATTCCGCTGGCCAAGCTGGTGGCCGGGCTGCCCGAGCGCTTCCAGGCAGATTTTTGCATCACCCATTTTTTCAATCCGCCGCGCTACATGCGCTTGCTCGAGATCGTGGGCGGGGCCAAGACGCGTGCGAAGGCGCTGGAGATCATCGGCGATTTCGGCGATCGATTCCTTGGCAAGGCGATCGTGCGCGCCAAGGACACGCCGGGTTTCGTCGCCAATCGAATCGGTGTCTATTGGATGCAGTCGGCCGTTACCTCGGCGATCGACATGGGCCTCACCGTGGAGGAGGCGGATGCGATCATGGGCCGACCGATCGGCGCGCCCAAGACCGGCATCTTCGGACTCCTGGATCTGGTCGGCCTCGACCTCATGCCGCACGTCGACAAATCCATGGCGGCACTCCTGCCCACGGCCGATGGCTACCAGAAACTGCGCCGCGATTGGCCGCTCCTCGAAAAGCTCATCGCCGATGGCTATACCGGGCGCAAGGGCAAGGGCGGCTTCTATCGGCTGAACAAGGATGGCGGCGCCAGGGTCAAGGAATCGATCGACCTCAAGACCGGCCTCTATTCGCCCTCAAGACCCGCGCGCCTGGAATCGGTCGATGCCGCCAGGCGCAACCTCAAGGCGCTGGTCGGGCATCCCGACAAAGGCGGGTTGTACGCCTGGGCGGTGCTGTCGCGCCTCCTTGCCTACGCCGCCGGCCTGGTGCCGGAAATCACCGCTGATGTGGTCCAGCTGGATCAGGCGGTTCGCGCCGGGTTCAACTTCAAGCGCGGGCCCTTCGAGATGATCGACCAGATGGGCGTCCAATGGTTCGCCAAACATGTCGCCAAGGCCGGTTTGATTGTGCCGCAGCTCTTGGATACCGCGATCAAGGCCGGCGGCTTCTACAAGGTCATCGACGGGCGGCCCCATTACATGACGGCCGAGGGCGATTACGCGCCGATCAAGCGTGCGCCGGGCGTGCTGCTGCTCTCCGATATCAAGCTCAAGGGCCCGGCCCTGGCCAAGAACGGCTCGGCCAGCCTGTGGGACATCGGCGATGGCGTCGTCTGCCTGGAATTCCACTCCAAGATGAACGCCCTCGATCCCGAATCACTGGCCATGGTCAAGCAATCCGTGGATCTCGTCGCCAAGAAAAAGATGAAGGCCCTGGTGATCCACAACGAGGCCGACAATTTTTCCGTGGGCGCCAATATCGGGCTGGCCATGTTCGCCGCCAATGTCGCGCTGTGGCCGATGATCGACGATCTGATCGGCCAGGGCCAGGCGGCGTACAAGGCGCTCAAATTCGCGCCCTTTCCGGTCGTGGGCGCGCCTTCGGGCATGGCGCTGGGGGGCGGTTGCGAAATCCTTCTGCATTGCGCCGCCATCCAGGCCCATGCCGAAACCTATATGGGGCTGGTCGAAGTCGGGGTTGGATTGATCCCGGGTTGGGGCGGGTGCAAGGAAATGTTGATCCGCTGCCAGCCGGGGCCCAAGGATCCCAAGGGGCCGATGCCGCCGGTCGCCCTTGCCTTCGAGGCGATTTCGCTGGCGCGTGTAGCCAAATCCGCCGCCGAGGCGCGCGAACTTCGCTTCCTGCGCGCATCCGACGCGATCACCATGAATCGGGACCGCCTGCTCGGCGATGCCAAGGCCCGCGCGCTCAAACTGCTGACCGAAGGCTACAAGCCGCCCCTTCCGGTCGAATTCCGCCTGCCGGGCCATGGCGGGATGGCGGCACTCACGCTCGCAATCGATGGATTCGTTGCCCAGGGCAAGGCGCTGAAGCACGATCGGGTGGTGTCGCTGGCCTTGGCCGAGGTGCTGACCGGGGGCGAGGCGGATCTGACCGAGATGGTGGGCGAGGACCAGATCGGCAAGCTGGAGAAGAAGGCCTTCATGGCGCTGGTGCGCAACGAGAACACGTTGAAGCGCATGGAGCACATGCTGGAAACCGGCAAGCCGCTCCGGAACTAGGAAAAAGAACGCCAACAGGTCGGGCCAATCCCCATGCCAAGCTACGCCGCGCCGCTAGACGACATCAAGTTCGTGCTGTTCGATCTGTTGGGGGCCGGTCAGCTGGCGGCAATGCCGGGATTCTCCGACGCGACGCCCGACACCCTCGAGGCGATCCTCGAGGAAGCGGCCAAGTTCTGCACCAATGAATTGGTGCCCTTGAACCGGACCGGGGACGAAGAGGGTTGCCATTTCGAGAACGGATCCGTAACCACGCCCAAGGGCTTCAAGGAGGCCTACGCGAAATTCATCGAGGGCGGCTGGACCCAGCTTCCCTGCGATCCGGAATTCGGCGGCCAGGGCCTGCCCAAGGTGGTGAATTTCGCGGTCGAGGAAATGATCTGCTCGGCCAATCTTTCCTTCGGCATGTATCCGGGCCTCTCCAGTGGCGCCTACAACGCGCTGTTCCTGCACGGCACGCAAGAACAGAAGGCGCTCTATCTGCCAAGGCTCGGCGATGGCACCTGGTCGGGGACCATGTGTCTGACCGAATCCCAATGCGGCACCGATCTGGGCCTGATCAAGACCAAGGCCGAGCCGGCCGAGGATGGCGCCTACAAGATCACCGGCACCAAGATCTTCATTTCGGCCGGCGAGCACGATTTGACCGAGAACATCGTGCATCTGGTGCTGGCGCGCCTGCCCGACGCCCCTGTCGGCATTCGCGGCATCTCGCTCTTCGTGTGTCCGAAATTCCTGCCCGATCCGGATGGCAAGCCGGGTGCGCGCAATGGGCTCGGCTGCGGCTCGATCGAGCACAAGATGGGGATCAAGGCTTCGGCCACCTGCGTCATGAATTTCGACGGCGCCTTGGGCTGGCTCGTGGGGCAGAAGCACAAGGGCATGTCGGCCATGTTCACCATGATGAACACCGCGCGCCTTGCCGTCGGCATGCAGGGGCTGGGCATCGCCGAGGCCGCCTATCAGGGCGCCGCCGCCTACGCCAAGGACCGCTTGCAGATGCGCGCCCCCTCGGGCGCCAAATTCCCCAAGAAGTCGGCCGATCCGATCATCGTGCACCCCGACGTGCGGCGCATGCTGCTGACCATGCGCTCATTGACGGAAGGCTGCCGGGCCTTGGGCTATTGGGTGGGCATGGAGCTCGATATCTCGCATCGTCACCCCGATGCCACCAGGCGCGAAGAGGCCGAGGATCTGGTGGCGCTCTTGACACCGATCGTCAAGTCGTTCCTCACCGATCACGGCTTCAACGCCGCCAATCTCGGCATTCAGGTCCTTGGCGGCCATGGCTTCATCCGCGAATGGGGCATGGAGCAACTCGCGCGCGACGCCCGCATCACCCAGATCTACGAGGGCACCAACGGCATCCAGGCCTTGGATTTGGTCGGGCGCAAGCTGGGACAAGGCACCGGCCGGCTGCTGCGCCGCTTCTTCCATCCCGTCGGCGCCTATCTCGAGGCCGCCGCCGCTAGGCCTGAGATGGCGGAATTCGTGGTGCCGACGATGAAGGCCTTCGCCAAATTGCAGCAGGCGACGGCCTGGATCGCGCAAGCCGGCATCAAGAGCCCGGAGGAGGGCGCGGCCGCCGCCAGCGATTATCTGAAACTCTTCGCGCTGGTGGCGCTCGGCTACATGTGGTGCCGGATGGCCGAGCGCGCCTTGGCCCAAAAGGAAGTGGCGAAACTTCCCTTCCATCGCGCCAAGCTTGGCCTCGCGCGTTTCTTCATGGTCAAGCTGTTGCCGGAATCGACCACGCTGTTCGCGACCTTGACCGCCGGTGGCCAGACCCTGATGGCGATGCCCGCCGAGGCGTTCTGAGGCGGACTTGACCAATCAGAGCTGTCTGCGCCACTGGTCCAATCCAACCAAAACCACATCGTTTAGCCACCGTTCGAAGCGTGTCTGAACTTCAGTTGGCAATTCATTGAATGCGAATTGAGGCCACCTCTAAAAACCCCCTGTTCCGCGGGATAGATTTCTGATTCAGTGATTCCAGCAGCAAAGGAGTCGCCGATGGCGAACCAGCCAGGATTTTTCGACGTTGAGGACAGGTACGCGGCGCTGAGCCGGGCGGGCGAC
>CAZIUB010000012.1:0-33147 GCA_964542425.1 uncultured Rhodospirillaceae bacterium
TCGCCCGCCCGGCTCAGCGCCGCGTACCTGTCCTGAACGTCGAAAAATCCTGGCTGGTTCGCCATCGGCGACTCCTTTGCTGCTGGAATCACTGAATCAGAAATCTATCCCGCGGAACAGGGGGTTTTTAGAGGTGGCCTAGAGTCACCCAATGAAGGAGTCACGGCAAAAACCCCACAATGGTGGCGGCCAGGGCTACATTCTTGGGCGCGGCAGCTTCGCGAAGATAAGCGAAGTCGAAGGAATCCGACTGACTGCTGGCGTGGCAAGGGAATTTCGCGATTTCGAGCGCAAAGACCTCTCCGCCGAGGAACGCCGTCGGATCATCGGGAAAAAATACGGCGGGGCGGGATAGCCTTTCACAGCTTCGAATCCTGCCGACCGACCATTTTCCCCGCGCGCCCTTGCTAAGCCGCCGATTTGCACTAACATTCCCGCGCAATGGCACTTCTAGTGACCCGCTGATATGAAACGGGCCTTCTCTGGGGACGCGTGCATGGAGCGCAGGCTTGCCGCCATTCTGGCCGCCGACGTGGTGGGCTACTCTCGCCTGATGGGCGAGGACGAGGGCTGGACCTTCACCGAGCTCAAGTCCCGGCGCAAGGCGATCTTCCAGCCCTTGATCGAGCAGCACCACGGCCGCGTGGTCAAGCTGATGGGCGATGGCGCGCTCATCGAGTTCGCGAGCGCCGTCAGCGCCGTCGAATGCGCGATCGCCGCCCAGAAGGGCTGGGCCGAAGCCAACGACAAGAACCCCGACCGGCCCCGGATCGACATCCGTATTGGCATCAATCTGGGCGATGTGATCGCCGAGGGCGGCGACATTTTCGGCGACGGCGTCAACATCGCCGCCCGACTGCAGACGCTCGCCGATCCCGGCGGCGTTTGCCTGTCGTCCAAGGTGCATGACGAGGTCTCGCGCAAGCTCGACATCGCCTTCGAGGATCTGGGCGAGCAGGAATTGCGCAACATCGCCCAGCCGATCCGGGTCTATCGGATCAAGCTGGGCGAGGGCCGCGCACCGGCAGCGCCGTCGCCCGCGCCGGCAGCGGCACCCGCGCAAGCCGGGGGCGCGCTGCCCTTGCCCTCTCGCCCATCGATCGTGGTCCTGCCCTTCACCAACATGAGCGGCGATCCGGAACAGGATTTCTTCGTCGATGGCCTGACCGAGGACATCCTGACCGGGCTCTCCCGCTTCCGCGATCTGTTCGTGATCTCGCGCAATTCCTCGTTCAAGTACAAGGGACAGGTGGCCGATATCCAGAAGGTGGCCAAGGAATTGGGCGTGCAATACGTGCTGGAAGGGAGCACGCGCAAATCGGGCGATCGGGTGCGGGTGACGGCCCAGTTGATCGACGCCGAAACCGACCGCCACATTTGGGCCGAGCGCTACGATCGCAAATTGGCCGACATTTTTGACATCCAGGACGAGGTCACGACCGCGATCGTCGCCGTGCTGCCGGGCAGGGTCGAGGCGGCGACGCGCGACCGGGCCTCGCGCAAGCCGACCGAGAACATGGCCGCCTATGAATGCGTGCTGGCCGGCAAGGTGTTGCATCACCGCTCCAAACGCGAGGACAATGCCCGCGCGCTGGCCCTCCTCGAGCGCGCGATCGAACTCGACCCCGATTACGCCCATGCCCACGCCTGGAAGGCCTGCGTGCTGGGCCAGACCTGGATCTATTCCTGGTGCGCCGACAAGGAGGCGACCAGGGAATTGATCGTGGCCGAGACCAATACCGCGCTGACGCTCGACGACAACGACAGCGACGTGCATCGCCTCATGGCCGCGATCAACGTCCTATACGAGGATTTCGAGAAGGCCATGCACCACCAGGACCGCGCGCTTGCCCTCAATCCGAACGACGATCTGATCGTGGTGCAGCAGGGCGAGGTCCTGACCTGGATGGGCCGCGCCGAGGAGGGGATCGAGTGGATCAAGAAGGCGATGCGGCTCAACCCCTATCACCCGGAAAGGTTCTGGAGCCATCTGGGGCGCGCCTGTTTCGTGGCCGGCCGTTCGGCCGAGGCGATCGAAGCCTTCAAGCGGATTTCATCGCCCGATCACTCGCATCATGGGTTCCTGGCGGCTTGCCATGTGGCCTCGGGCGATTTGAAGGCGGCCGGCGAACAGGCGCGCAAGTGCCTGGAACTGGCCCCGCAATTCACCATCGGCGAATTCATGACCACGCAGCATTACAAGCGCGCGGAGGACCAGGAGCGCCTCGCCGATTGTCTGCGTCGCGCTGGTCTTCCCGCCTGAGAAGCGGATGGTCGCCGATCCGACAATCGGCGTGGCCATCGCGGCGAGGTTCCGCGCACCCCCGCGACCGAGTCGCTCGATGTCGTTTCCGTGGCGGTCACCGGCGAGCACGCGCCGTGATACGCTCTTGCCGGCTAGTATCGAGGAGAAAGCGATGACCAAGAAGCCGCGCGTGGGATTGATCGGCGCCGGCCTGATGGGGCACGGCATCGGCAAGAACATCCTGGCCAAGGGCTATGATCTGCGGGTGCTCGCCCACCGCAACCGCGAGCCGGTCGAGGATCTGGTGAAAAAGGGGGCAAGAGAGGCCAAATCGCCGCGCGACATCGCCGCATTCAGCGATCTCGTCATCCTGTGCGTCACCGGCTCGTCCCAAGTGGAGGCGGTAATGCGTGGCCCGGACGGGATCATCGCCGGCATGCATCCCGGCCTGGTGGTGGCGGATTGCACGACCGCGCTCCCCGAATCGACGCTGAAGATCGCCGCCGAGATCGCTGCCGCCGGCGGGCGTTTCGTCGACACCCCGATGACCCGCACGCCCCTCGAGGCCGAAGCCGGCAAGCTCGCGCTCATGACCGGCGGCGATCCGGCAACCTTGGCCGAAATCCGCCCGGTCCTGGAATGCTTCGCCGATCAGATCGTGCATGTGGGCGGGGTGGGCGCGGCCCACACCATCAAACTCATCAACAACTTCATCGCGCTCGGCACCGCGGCGGTTGTTTCGGAGGCGATCGCCGCCGCCAAGGCCGCCGGGTCGGACCTGGCGGCGCTTAATACCATCGTCACCGCCGGTGGCGCGAATTCGGTGATGTTCGGGCGGATCATCAAGGTGGCGCTGGAGGACGACGACAGCGCCCTCAAATTCGTGATCCGGAACGCCGCCAAGGATCTGCGCTATTACTGCGGCTTGGCCGAAGGCCTGGGCGCCACCGCCATTATCGCCTCCAGCATCGAGCAGGTCTATGTGCTGGCCAGCAATCTGGGCCATGGCGATCGCTATGTCGGCCGGCTTTCCGATGCACTCTTCGCCATCAACCGAGGCGCTACTCCGTAGCGTCGGCTTGACCACCCGTGCGCAAAAGGGGACGCTACCCTTTTCTTTCCGCTTTCGAAAAGGGTAGGAAAAGGTTGTAGCGTGAAAAGGGTAGCGTCCCCTTTTCAGATCGATATCCGGTGGTGGCGTCGCTCATCCCGCGATCCCGCCACGGACTTGACGCAACCTTGCCAGCGCGAGGAGCCCGCGAATGGTCGCGGCCTCGGAATCCACGACCCGCGCCTTGAGGCCGATCGCGGCAAGGCCGCGCCCATAGAGTTCGACCAGGTTCGAGGCTCCGATCAGGTTCACAATGGTGCCGCGCGATGTCGCCGGTTTGCGGTCGCGCAATTCATGCCCGATGAGAATGCCCGATAGATAGGATTTGGCCCCGGCTTCCGCAATAGCGCCGAACAGCACATCGGCCCGGGCCGAGAACAGATGCGCGAGCAACCCACCATCCTCGAGCGCGCGCGCGAACCCGGAATCGAAGGCAACGGGATCGTGTTCCGGCGCCTTGCCCATCAATCGCCCGAGGATCGAATGGGCGCAAAGCAGTGCAAAGACTTCGCCGGTCATGTAGGTGGTGAAATCCGTGAGCCGGCCCGCTTCGACCATCGCCCATTTGCTGTGCGTGCCCGGCAGGCAATAGAGGCCGTCGCTCCCCTGGCCGGCATCGGCGGCACCCGCGGCGGCGCCGAAAATCTGCACCTCCTCGCCGCGCATGACATCGAAATGCCCGCTGGTCGTTGCCCTCGAAACGCCGGGCGCGATCAGGAACTGGCTTTCGGGACCAGCGCCGATCATTCCGCCGGCGAGATCCGAGAGCGTCGCGGGGCATTCGACATAGGGCGCCTCGACCCAGCCCTGGCGGCTGCCGATCATGCCCGACATCAAGATTGGGGGCGGATTGGCGCCAATCCGCCAGGGTCCGATCCGGCGCGAAAGTGCGGCCTCGAACCCGCCCTTGGGCACGGCCAGAATGCCCTCGGCGCTAATCCGCCGATCGAGTACGCGGCCGTTCCCATCCACCAGCCAGGCGCGAAAATTGCTGGTGCCCCAATCGACCAGAATGAAATTTTCGTCCCTCATTCTAGCCTCACCGGCCATGTTCCATTCGTCTCGCGCGCCTAGTGTTCCGCGATCGACATTCCGCTCCAGGGACAATTCGGCCCGGAACACTAGCAAGTTCGATGACAAGTGTTGTGGTTCCAACGGGAATGATTGGAAATCAAGCGTTGGAACCACGACACCAGGCCGGCTCGCCCAGGATGTGGGTGGCATGGATGGCGCGATCGTCGCCTAACATCATCAGCGCGAACAGGCGTTCCTCGATTCCGCGCGCGACTTGCGTACGCCGCTTCAAAATGGGTGTCGCCGCCCAATCCACGACCACGAAATCGGCCTCCTTGCCGATGGCGAAATTGCCGATCTTGTCGTCGAGATAGAGCGCCTCGGCCCCGCCCAGGGTGGCGAGGTAAAGGCCGCGCCAGGGGTTCAGGCGCTGGCCCCGAACCATCAGGACCTTGTAGGCCTCGGCCAAGGTCGCCAGCATCGAGTAAGAGGTGCCGCCCCCGACATCGGTCGCAAGGCCCACACGGATGCCCCGCGCTCTTGCCGCCTCCAGATCGAAAAAGCCGGAACCGATGAAGAGATTCGAGGTCGGGCAGAAGGCGATGGCGGCTCCCGTCTCGGCCATCCTTTCGCGATCTTTTTCATCGAGATGGACGCAATGGCCATAGATCGAGCGCGGCCCCAGCATGCCATGGCGGTCATAGACATCGAGATAGGAGCGCGATTCCGGGAACAGGCGGGCAACCCACGCGATCTCGTCGGGGTTTTCCGCGACATGGGTCTGCAGCCACAAATCGGGAAACTCGTTGAACAGCCTTCCGGTCAGCGCCAATTGTTCCGGCGTCGAGGTCGGCGCGAAGCGTGGGGTCAGCGCATAGCAGAGCCGCCCGCGCTTGTGCCAGGAATCGATCAATGCGCGGCAATCCTTCTCGGTGCCGGCCAATTCGTCGCGCAGGAATTCCGGGCAATTGCGGTCCATCATCACCTTGCCGCAAAGCATCCTCAAGCCCCGCCGTTCCGCCGCCGCGAAAAAGGCATCGACCGATTGCCGGTGCACGCTCGGGAATACGGCGGCCGTGGTGGTGCCGTGGCGAAGCAGCGTCTCCAGGAACAATTCGGCGATCTGGGCGGCGTGCGCGGGATCGGCGAAGGCGCGTTCGGCCGGGTAGGTGTAGTCGTTCAGCCAATCCAGCAATTGCCGGCCGAAGGAGGCGATCACGTCCATCTGGGTGTAATGGACATGCGCATCGACGAAGCCAGGCAGGATCAGTCGGCCGCGATAATCGATCACGCTGTCCCGGGAGGTGGCTTCTCCCAGAACGGCCGTGGCCTCGCCCAGGCCCACGACTTGGCCCTCCTCGATTTTCAGGCAGCCATCGGCGAAATAGCGCCAGGCGGCGGGATCGGCCTCCCAGCCGGGATCGCGCAGAAAATCCAGAATCGAGCCCAGAACGAAGATCGCCATCGCATAGCCCTGTCGAGATCACGGCCCGGCGGTGAGGTTACCCCAAGGCCGCGCTGGATTGGACTTCAAGTTGCGCAAGGCCGCTCTCCCTCGGCGAATATTCAGTTTCAAGCCGGCGGCGAGAATGCCTAGCGAATTTCCGGAAGGATCAACCCATGGCGCAACAGGCTGGCCCAGGCCTCCTCGGCATTGTCAACGATCTCGAACAGATCGAGATCGATGGCATCGATCATCGCGTGATCGACCATGGACTGGAAATTGATCAGCGAATTCCAGTATTCGCGCCCGACCAGCACCACCGGCTTGGGCGAGGATTTTCCGGTTTGGCGCAGGGTCAGAATCTCGAACAACTCGTCGAGCGTGCCGTAGCCGCCGGGAAAGACCGCGAGCGCATTGGCGCGCATCGCCAAATGCATCTTGCGCATCGCGAAGTAATGGAAGCGAAAGGTGAGGTCGGGCGTCGAGTAGGTATTGGGATATTGCTCGAATGGGAGCGAGATATTGAAGCCGATCGTCGGCGCGTCCACCTCCGAGGCGCCGCGATTGGCCGCTTCCATGATTCCGGATCCACCGCCAGTCGCGATCACGTTGTCGCGGTGCCCATCCTTGGGCCTGGTGGCGCCGCCCTCCAGCGACACGATGCGGGCGAACCGTCGCGCCTCCTCGTAATAGGGGGCGAGCCGAAGCCGGCGCTCGATCATCGCGCGTTGCCCCGGATCGGCCTCGCCCGCCAGCGCCTGGCGCAATTCCTCCGCCTGCTCGGGCGAGGGCACGCGCGCACTCCCGAAACAGATGACGGTCGAGCGGATGCCCCAATCGCGCAGCAGAAGCTCGGCCTTGCTGTATTCGAGCGCGAAGCGGATCCCGCGCAATTCCTCGCGCAACAGGAATTCCTGGTCCTCGACCGGCAGCAGATAGCTGTGCGACGAGGTCTGGCTGGTGGCCGGTTGGTCTTCCATTCGCTTTCTTTCCCAGTACCCGCCGTCGCGGACGGTCGATTCACGAAGGAAAAGGGGACGCTACCCTTTTCTCGCCTGCCGTAGCCCCCGAGAGAAAAGGGTAGGGAAAAGGGTAGCGTCCCCTTTTCCCCTGGGGCTCCACCCCATGTTGTGTTCAATGTCGGGTCGCGGGTCCGGCGGGTCAATCGTCGCTTTTTGGCTCGGCCAGGCGCTCCAGCAGCCCGCGGGCAAAGGCTTCCGCGCCCCGCTCGCGCTCGCGCAAGGCCGGCAGGCCGACCAGTTCGTGAAACGCCGAAAAGCTCAACATGTCGCCATCGGGAACGCCCGAATCGCCGGTCGCGCGCAGCCCGGCATAGAAGCGCCTGAGGGCGGCGGCGGCGACAAAGCTGGCGGCCACCGGAAACGCCACCGCCGCGTAGCCGATGTCCTGCAATCTTTCGGCCGGCAGGATCGGGGTCTTGCCGCCCTCGACATTGTTGGCCAGGCAAGGGGCGGCGATCAGCGAACAAATGCGCGCCATTTCCTCGACGTTCAACGGCGCCTCGACGAAGATCATGTCGGCGCCGGCCTCGCGATAAATCTGGCCGCGCTCGATCGCCGCCTCCAATCCCTCGATCGCCCGGGCATCGGTTCGCGCCACCACCATCAGATCACCGTCTTGCCTGGCATCCAGCGCGGCCTTGATCTTGGCCACCATCTCGGTCACTCCGATCACCCGCTTGCCCTCCATGTGGCCGCAGCGTTTGGGTGATAACTGGTCCTCGAGGATGAGCCCGGCCACGCCAGCCCGCTCATAGGCGCGCAACGTGCGTGCGACCGCGATGGCCTCGCCATAGCCGGTATCGGCGTCGGCCAGGACCGGAATGGCGACCGAGTCGCACAGCCGGGCATGGAACTCGGCCATTTCGCTCATCCCCAACTGGCCGATATCCGGGGCACCGATCAGGCTGGCGGTGGCCGCGTAACCGCCACCCACCAGGGCCTCGAAACCCGCCTGTTCGGCCAGCCGCGCGGAAAGGGCGTCGAACACCCCGGGCAAGACCAGGATCGAATCCTCCGCGATAAGCTGCCGGAGCCGGCTGGTTGGGCGCATCCTCGCTCCCCTAGGTCAAGAGGCAATTCTAGACCATGATTCGGGAGCGTCGAAACGGATGATTTCCCGGGCGAAGGGTGTGGGCGCTCGCCTTTCCAGCCCAGTAGCCGCCGTCGCGGACGGTTGTTTCAGCAATTTGGCTCCGCCAGCGCACGCCGGCGGGTGACTCATCATTTTGCATCATGCGGCCCGATTCTTGTAGAGCAATGGGGCGGTTCATGGATCACCCTTCATCGAAAGTTGGCACCAGCGGGCGGAAAAAAGGGGGTTGCAAACCGGGCGCGCTCGCTCGAAACTCACCTCAGCGCTCCAGCATTCAAACGCAGACGAAGGATGGCGAACATGGGTATCAAGAAACTGGTCGGAATTGCCGTGGTGGGAACCATGGTTTCAGGAGTGGGAATCGGTGCGGCCGCGGACATGAACGCGGATTGGTCCATGATGCACCAGGCCATTCGCGTCGCCGAATTGTGCCGGGGCATGAGCCATGACCGGGCCGCCTGGGCCAAGATGGGGCCGATGATGGACGCGAAGGTCAGCCACGAGATCGGGGGTGGCGAGCGGCTGACCCTGATCGAAGGCGCCAAGACCGACGCGCGTCTGCTCGTGCACTTCAAGGGCTGCGCCGGCGATGACGCGCAAAACCTGCTGAAATCCTATGACGAGATGATGGCCCCGTAGCCCACTCTCGTCCAATTCTTCGGGCACGGCCTCGTCCTGGGACGGGGCCGTTACCGTTTCCGATCCGCTCTATCGGCCAATCTCGGCCGGATCGATGGAGCCATTGGCCAGCAATCGGCGGAATGCGCCGATCGTACGTTCCGCACCCTCGGCCAGATCGATGCCCCGCCAATCGCCGAGCACGCCGCGCAGCCTGGAATCGCTCTGATCGGTGGGGAAGGGGAGTGCCGCGCCCTCGATTCTGATGTCGGCGCCGGGCGCCCATTGCCTGATGATGGCGGCGATTTCCTCGACGCTGGCGCGCGTACCCGCGAGATCATAGACGCCGCTGTCCTGCGGCGCGATTTCGCTCCGTGCCGCGCGCACGAAAATCTCCGCCACCTCGCCCGCGTATTGCATCCTGAGCTCGCCCCGGAACGGGATGGTGAAGGGCCTACCCCCGGCCGCCGCCAGCATCGCCTTGGTGGGTGCCGAAGTCAGGCCCTGGTCGCGCCCCGGGCCATAGACGGTGTGCGGCCGCAAGCCGATCGAAGCCACGCCCCAGTCGCTGGCATAGATCGCCGCCACGCCCTCATCGGCCCGCTTGTAGATTCCATAGAGCGTGTGCGGGTTTGGCTCTTCCGGACTGGGTGCGAGTGCCGCCACCGAGGAGGCGTAGATCACGCGGCCGATCCCGTGGCGCCGTGCCGCCTCGAAGATATTGACATGGCCCACGACATTCACCTTGGCGCCGGCGACCGGGTCGGCCTTGCAGAAGGGCACCTGCAGCGCCGCCAAATGGATGATCGCCGCCGGCCCGTGTTCGGCGATCGCGCGATCGACAATGGCGAAATCGGTGATGTCGCCGGTGACCCAGGCAATTTTCTCGGCCGCCGCCTTGTCCATCACCAGATGCAGGCGCCGGCGATTGTCGGAAGCATCGAGCACGATCGGTGTGACGCCCTTGCCGATCAATTCCGCGACCACCCAGGCGCCGATACACCCCGCCGCCCCGGTCACCACGATCGGCTTTTCTGCCTGGTTCGCCATCGATCGATCATTTTCCTTCCGTTAAGCGCGGCTCTCGCGCCGCCAGGCGGCGATGATGAACCCGAGGCACAAGCCCAACGCCGCCCAGGCCGGCAGAAGATCGGTTTCCTTGATCCCGGTCACGGTATAGGCCTCGTTGCGCTGGAGGCCAAGCCAACCCTGGCCGGCGGCAGCACCTTCGGCCGCGACCCGGCGCCAGATCGGAAGCCCGTCCTGCAGCAAGGTAACGATGCCGCCCTTGGTCGCGCGCGCGAGGGGGGCGAGCGCTACCGGGCTCGCGCGCGGATCCAGCCATTCCTTGGAATTGAGGGCACCGCTGGCCGCAAACGCGACGCGCTTGCCATCGCTCACCTTGTAGAGCCCCGGCTCGATTGCCTTCAGGCTCGCCGTATCCCGACCCTTCCCCGAATCGCGCAACTTCAGGGTCACTTCGCCGCCATTGGGCTTGGTGATGGAAACCGATGC
Organism: uncultured Rhodospirillaceae bacterium; assembly: GCA_964542425.1. GTDB lineage: Bacteria > Pseudomonadota > Alphaproteobacteria > Dongiales > Dongiaceae > Dongia_A. Next base: position 10,063 of record CAZIUB010000012.1, read on the forward strand.
CTCGCCCCCGATCAGGCTCTGGCGGCGGATTTCCAGCGCCCCGTCGAGGATGGTCGCGCGCAGATCCTCCTCCTCCAGATCGGGTTCCCGCATCAGCCAATGAACGATGCGCCGGATCAATTCGGCGTGTGGCCCGCCGCCCTCGAAGCCGCGCGACCACAGCCACAGATGGTCGGAGAAGAACTGCGCCACCCTTCCCTTGCCGACGCGATCGAGGATCAGAAGGGCCAAGCCATCGACGCCGCTCATGATCACCTCGCCCCTGGTCACGCTGGCCGGCATTTGCCGGAACCAGCGGCCCCAGCCGGGCTTGGCCTTCTCGTCGGGCAGCAATTCGTTGGTGACCGGATGCCGGAGGCCGATCGCGGTCACTTGGGGCTGGAATGCCCGCAGGCGCACCTCGCTCGTCGGCGCGGCGCCGAAAATCGAGGCCAGCGGCGTCCGGTACAGGCTGAATTGTCCGGCCGAGGAGGGTCCGGCGGATTCCAGGACCGCACCCCCGGCGGCGACATAATCGGCGATGTGCTGGAAATACTCGTCGGGAAGAATCCCCAGATGCTGGAACCGATCGAAGATGATCAGATCGAATTCCTTGAGCTTGATATCGAACAGCTCATCGATCGGAAAGGCGATCAGCGCCAACTCGTTGATCGGCGTCGCGTCCTGCTTGTTGGGCGGGCGCAGGATGGTGAAGTGGATGAGTTCGACCGACGGGTCGGATTTCAATAGATTGCGCCAGGTCCTTTCCCCGGGATAGGGCTCTCCCGAGATCAGCAGGACCCGCAGCCTTTCGCGCACCCCGTTCACCGTGAAGACGCTGGAATTGTTGGCCAGCGTCAATTCGCCCGGCGCCGCCTCGACTTCTATTTCGAATACGTTTTGCCCGCCGTGGTCGAGGGGGAGAGCGATGCTCGTGTCCTTGCCGATGATGGCACTCAAAGCGGCGGCCGGCTTGCCATCGTGACGGATGGTGACCAGCGTCCTCCCGCCGGCGGCCGCACCCAGATCGTCGATCCGCAACGTGATCGCGATCTCCTTTCCAATGAGGCCGAAACTCGGCGCCTCGGCCACGATCACCCGCCGGTCGCGCGCCTTGGGATCGCCGGTCAGAAGCACATGCAGCGGCGCCTCGAGGCCGAGATCGGCCGCGTTCTCCGGAATATCGTGGACCTGGCCGTCGGTCACCATGATCAGGCCCGCTTGGCGCCCGCGCGCCAGCGCACTCAGGGCTTCGCGCGCCGCATCGAACAGGCGGGTTCCGTTCTCGGCATTGTCTTCCCCGCCTTGGCTCTCGATTACGCGCAGCTCCAGATCGGGCATCGTCAAGACCGCGTCGCGGAGCGCCGCGATCGCCTGGTCGGCCTGTTGGTTTCGTTGTTCCAGGGACTGGCTCGGTGATCGATCGACGATCGCAAGCGCCACGTCGGGCTGATAGGCGCGCTGCTCGCGGATCAAGGTTGGATGCGCGAGAATGGCGCCCAAGGCCAGGCCGGCCAGCAGCCGCAGAAACCCGCCGCGTGCCCGGGTCAGGGTCGCAACCGCGCATAACAGCACCAGTGCCCCTCCCATGGAAGCGATCAATGGCCACGGCAGCAGGGGATCGAAGGCCAGCGAATAGGCTTCCCGGATCATTGGCCCAGGCGCTCCAGGATCGCGGGCACATGCACCTGATCGGCCTTGTAGTTGCCGGTCAATGCATACATGACCAGATTGACGCCGAAGCGATACGCCATTTCACGCTGGCGCTCGCCCCCTGGGGTCGTGGGATAGAGCGGCTGGCCCAGATCGTCGATGGCCCAGGCCGCGGCATAATCGTTGGCGCCCACGACAATGGCACTGACCCCATCGTTGACCCGCGATGCGCTGGTCTCCACCCACAGCGTACCGCCGATCCAGCGCCCGGGAAAGTCGCGCAGCAGATAAAACGCGCGCGTCAGCACATGATCGGCCGGAACCGGTATCAGCGGAGGAATGTCGAGCCCCGTCGCCAATTGCCGCAGGCGCATGGCGCCCGGACCCGATTCAGAATCCCCCATCCCCACCAGATTTTGATCGGCGGTGTCGAAAAAGATGAGACCGCCCGCGGCGATGTAGCGATTCAATTTGTCGATAGCTTCCGGGCTAGGGTTTCGCTGCGTCGCCGAGACCGGCCAGTAAAGCAGCGGATAGAAGGCAAGTTCGTCCGCCTCCAGATCGATCGCGACCGGCTCGCCGACATCGGTCGAGGTCCGCCGCAGCAGAATCTCGGTCAATCCGAAGAGGCCAGCCCTGGAATTGGCGTCGAGTTCCGGGACCCCGGTTCGCACATAGGCAAGGCGCGTGGTCTCGGTGGCGTAGAAGATTTCCTCGTCCTTCAGGGCCTGCGCATCGGCCGGATCGAAGGAACAGAAGAAAGCGATGGCCGCGATCGCGGCAGTCCCCGTGCCGGCGCGGGCGATCCGCAGGTAACCGCGCAAGACCAGCGCCAAGGCAAAATCGATCAACAGCAGCAGGAAGGCGAGCCCCAGCATCGGCGGCGCCAGATCGATGGTGCGATCGGCGGCAATGCTCGCGGCGGCGATTTCGAGCGGCGCCAGGCGCCGTTGCGCGCTGGCCAGATTGAGCGCTCGGCGCTGGCCATCGGGCCCGTAGAGACCCGGCGGATGGGAGGGGCCGATTCTGCCGGCGGCAAGATCGTGCGAAGCGATCGCCCGCGCGTCCGAGGGTGGGGGCCCGAGATTGCCAAATCCATCCAGCAATTCGGCGGGCCGCAGGATCTGATCTGGCTGGGGCGCCGGCCCGAGCCCGCGCGCGGTTCGGATCAAACGCTCCAGCATTTCGACGAACAGCCCGGAAAGCGGCAGATCCGACCATTCCGCGTTGCCGCCGACATGGAACAGTACCAGGTAGCCCTCGCCGCTCTGCTTTCCGGTGACCAGCGGCGTACCATCGGCGAGCCTGGCCCAGGTTTTGGTGCCCAAATCGATCTCCGGTTCCGCCAAGACCTGGCGCTCGATTCGCACATCCTTGGGCAGAATCAGGCCGGCGAAGGGCGAATTCTCCGGAAACGGCGCCAAGCTGGCGGGGGCACTCCAGGAGAGGGCACCACCCAGCACCCGATCACCCTGGCGGAGCCGAACCGGCAACAATTCGTCGCCGGTGCCGCTGGCCAGTCTCTCTCCGGCGAAGCGCACCAGCATACCACCCTTGGCCACCCATTGGCCGAGCAGATCGCGCTCGGATTGCGAGATCGCGGTCTGGTCCGGGAGCACGATCATCGCCAGATCCTGGCGCAGCAGATTACCTGGGCGATCCATGTGCACTACGTGCGTCGGGGCCAGCGCCCGTTCGATGTAATAGAGTTCGCCGAGCATCGGCTGGCGGCTGAATGCGGCATTGTCGCTGGCGAGCCCGATCGGCTTCGACCCGGCGCCATCGTCGATGAGAGCGACCCCTCCGGCGCTTGGCCAGCCTTCGATCACCACCCGCTGGATCCGGTTGGCGAGTTGCAGTGGAAGTTCGAGTTTCACCCGCGCGATCGATTCCTCGGCCGCGAAATTCGCACTGGCATTGCCCAGGGTGTGCCCGTCGGAATCGAGGCCGCGTATTTCGATCCGTTGGGGCGCGCCGGCTCGGGCACGCGCGACCCGTGCCCACATGCCGTCGGGGCCCCGCTCGGGCGCCAGTGCCAAGAGCGCCCCCGGTGCGCCTTCCGCCTTCCCCGGATCGATCATGGCGACCGGGCCCCATTCAGCCAGTCGGGAAAGGAATTCCCGATCCGCATCCGGCACGACGCTGGCCAGTCCATCCGAGATCCAATAGACGTTGGCGACCCCGCCTTCGGGCGCCGGCCCTAGATTCCGCGCCGCCTGGGCGCGGTCGCTCGGCCATGGACGTGGCAGCAATGCGGCGAGGCGCGACGCGGCGATCCCGGCCGGGACCGGAAGGACCGGATCGCCTGATTCCTCGATCGCGGTCGTCAGCAGCAGGACCGGGCGCTCGGCCCGGGCGGCCTTGTCGATCAGCTTACTAGCAGCCTCCATTCGCGCCGACCAAAGATTGGCCGAGGCCCAGCCGTCATCCAGCGCCAGCACCAGCGGGCCCGGCTGCTCGAGACCCCGATCGGCGTTCCACAGCGGTTGGGCGAGGCCGAGGATTGTCAGCGCCGCGACCGCCAGGCGCAGGAGTATCAGCCACCATGGCGTCTTGTGCGGTGTCTCCTCCTTGGCGCGCAACCCGAACAGAAGCCGGATCGCGGGAAATATCAGGCGTTTCGGGCTGGGCGGCGTCAGGCGCAGCAACCACCACAGAATCGGCAGCAACGCTCCGGCCAGCAACAGCCAGGGTGCTGCGAAAGAGAGAGCGCCCAGGCTCAGCATCTAGTAACGGCCTTCATGCGGCGCGCGTCTGGTTCACGGCCAGCCATTGATAGAGCGCCAGCAGCGACTTGGCGGCGGATTGATCGGTGACGTGGCGGGTGAGGCTCCACCTGGCGAGCCGCGCTAGATCTCCGAGCGCCAACCAGTGATGATCGAGGGCACCCCGATATTCCGCGCGAATGCTTTCGGCGCGGCTCATCAACATTTCGCCCTCGCCCTCGCTGCCCTCGAACCGGATGCGACCCGCATAAGGGAGATCGATTTCGGCCGGATCCAGGACCTGCAACAGATGTCCCCGGCACCCGGCCCGGGCGAAGCCCTCGATGGTCGCGCGCAATTCCTCGATCGGGGCCAGGAAATCGCCGATCAGGATGACATGGGCATGCGCCGGTAGCGCCGCCGCCGGCGGCAGGCTGGCCCTTTCGTCCCGATGACCCGGGGCGCATTCGGTCGCGGCCAGCAACCGGTGCGCGATCGCCTCCATGACGTTCTTGCCGGTGGCGGGTCGCTCAACCCCGCCCAGCACGGAAACGCGTTCCCCCGCCCGGGCCAGCACCCCGGCCAAGGCCAGGCAAAGCACCAGCGCCGCCTCGGCCTTGGTTTGCAGGTCGCGGCGACTGGCGAAATCCATCGAGGGCGAAAGATCGCACCAAACATAAACCGTCTGCGCCGCCGACCATTCCATCTGGCGCAGATACAGCCGATCGGACTTCGCCGATTGCCGCCAATCCAGGCGGCGCAATTCGTCGCCCTGGTAATACAGGCGGTATTGCCAGAAACTCTCGCCGGGACCCACGCGTCGCCTGCCGTGGACGCCCTGCTCGATGGTGACGGCGATACGCTGGGCGGCGAGCAGCAGCCCCGGCAGCCTGCCTGCGATATCCACCGCGCGGGACTTGGCGCGGGCGAGGCGATCCTTCGCATTCATGGAGGGATGCTACCCGAGCCGTTCGACCAGCTGATCGATCACCGCCTTGGTCGTCGTACCCTCGGCCCGCGCGCCATAATTGAGGGCGATGCGATGGCGCAGCACCGGATGCGCGAGTGCCGCGATGTCGTCGAGCGAGGGGGCGTAGCGACCCTGGATCAGCGCGCGCGCCCTGCCGGCCAGCATCAGGGCCTGGCCGGCGCGCGGGCCCGGCCCCCAGGCAAGGCTCGTCCGCACCAGATCGATATCGGTTTCCCCCGGCCGGCCCGAACGCACCAGGCGCAGGATGGCATCCAGCACTTTTTCCCCGACCGGCATCCGGCGCACCAGGCGCTGACCGGCCATGACGTCGGCTGGCGCCAGCACGCGCGAGAGCGTCGCCTCGGCCGAGCCCGTGGTCACGATCAGCATCTGTCGTTCCGCCTCCAGCGCCGGATAATCGATGTCGATCTGCAGCAGGAAGCGGTCGAGCTGTGCCTCGGGCAGGGGATAGGTTCCTTCCTGTTCCAGCGGGTTCTGGGTCGCCAGCACATGGAAGGGAAGCGGCAAATCATGGGTCTGGCCGGCGATCGAGACGCGGCGTTCCTGCATTGCCTGCAGCAGCGCCGATTGGGTGCGCGGGCTCGCGCGGTTGACCTCGTCGGCCATCAACAATTGGCAGAACACCGGCCCCTTGATGAAGCGGAAAGAGCGCCGGCCGCTCTCGCTTTCCTCCAGCACCTCGGAGCCGAGGATGTCGGCGGGCATCAAATCGGGCGTGCATTGCACCCGACGCGAATCCAGGCCCAGCACAATGCCCAGGCTTTCGACGAGCTTGGTCTTGGCGAGGCCCGGGACCCCGATCAACAGGACATGTCCGCCCCCCAGCAGCGACACCAGGGTCTGCTCGATGGTCTTTTCCTGCCCGAAGATGACTTGGCCTAGTTGCCGTCGCACCAACTCGACACGGCCGGCGAAAAGGTCCATCTGGCCCGCCAGATCCAGGGAATCGCCGCCGGTCAGGGCGTCGCGGGGCGGGCTCGAAAGGTGGATGTCAGACATGATGGCGATCCAGTCCAAAAACCAGGGGGCTCGAAACTATAGTATAATCGTGAATCGTAGCCGCCGGCGGGGCCTGTGTCCAACTCCGACTTGCATATTCCCGATATCGTGACTTCGCCACAATCGGCGGAAATCCCGGCCCGCGAGCCTTCGGCCCCCCGCGACTTGGAGATGCGGATCGGTCGCGATGGCACCTGGTATTACCGTGGCTCGGCGATCTTGCGACCGGCGCTGGTCAAGCTTTTCGCCAGCGTGCTTCGCCGAGATCCGGACGGTTCCTATTGGTTGGTGACGCCGGTCGAGCGCGGCCGGATCGAAATCGAGGACGCGCCCTTCATCGCGATCGCGGTGATCGCCACCGGCGCGGGCCCCGAGCAGATGTTGCGCTTCACCACCAATGTCGAGGATGAAATCGTCGCCGGCCCGGCCCATCCGATCCGAGTGGCGCATGGCGATGATGGCGAAACACCCAGGCCCTATGTGCTGGTGCGCCCGGGGCTGGAGGCGCTCATTTCGCGCCCGGTCTATTATCAATTGGCGGAACTGGCCGTGATCGGGATCGTAAGCGGCATCGAACAAATGGGCGTGTGGAGCGGCGGCGGCTTTTTTCCGCTAGGTGCGGCCGGCGCCAGCGCGGCCGAGCGATGACGGAATGCAGCGGCGCTGGCTGATCGAAAGAATGGGCGCGCTGGGGCCGCCGGGGCGACGCTCGGCGCCGGGCACCGATGCCCCGCCGCCGGGCGCCACTCGCGATTGGGCCGATCGCGACCAGGCCGATCGCAACTGGGCCGAACTGGGCCGGCGCGGCGATCACGATCTCAATCCCGACCTCACGCCCGATCGGCCCTTGACCCGGGCCGCGGTGCTGGTGCCGATCGTCGATCGCGCCGCCGAATTGACGATCCTCTTGACCCGGCGTGCCCGGCATCTCGTCGACCATGCCGGCCAGATCAGCTTTCCCGGCGGGCGCATTGACGAGGCCGATGCCGACGCCATTGCCGCGGCACTGCGCGAGGCGGAGGAGGAGGTGGGCTTGAGCCCCGATCGGGTCGAAATCCTGGGCCGGCTCGACACCTATGTCACACGGACCGGCTACGAGGTGACGCCCTGGGTCGGATTGGTGGCCCCACCGCTCGAATACCGGGCCGACGCTAACGAGGTGGATGAGGTGTTCGAGGTGCCGCTGCGCTTTTTCCTGCGGCCTTGGAACCGGCGCCTGGACAGCCGGATCTACCAGGGCCAACGCCGGCATTTCCATGCCTTTCCCTGGGGCGATTATTACATCTGGGGGGCGACCGCCGGCATGCTGGTCAACCTGGTCGAGGTGCTGGGCAACGAGCCCCGAGCCTGAACCCCTCTCATCTCATCTCCGCGCCTTTCTGATCGCATCCGATATGGTGGGGAGCGGGAGGATCAGCTTGAGCGGGTCGTCGAGCAATGCGCAAGCACCGAACAGTTCGTACCAGCGTGCCGCCCGCTCGTTCTTCGCGTCGATGGCGAGTGCCACGCCGCCGACCTCCGACGAGACCGCCAGGGCCCGCTCGCCGGCAACCAGCAGCAATTCGCCGCCCAACCCCTGTCCCTGCATGGGGCGTTCTATTGCCAAGCGCCCCAGCCGAAACACCGGCACATTGTAACGGCCGAGCTTCTTGGTCAATCTTGCCGGTGCGCGGGCAAATTCGATCGCGCCGGGGCTGATCGAATAGTATCCGAGAACGCGCACCGGCTGGTCCGGCGACACCGCGACAATGGTCTTGGCGCCGCCCGTTGCGTGATTCTGTCTTGCGTAAAGGTGGAGGTAGTCGTTGAGTTCCCGCGATCCGCAATCGAAGCTCTCGCGGTCATGATGCCGCGCGATGGGTTCTTCCCGCCAATCCAATGGTCTCATTTCACGCGGGCGGCGCGCCGCCGTGCCGCGGCCATCAAGGCGGGTGTCGGCTTAGGCGGGTTCTCCAGCAATTCAAGCACTCGCAGGCTATCGCGCTCGGAAAGATGGATACGCTCGGCTCGGTCCACCACTTCGCGCGCGGCGGGCAAGGCACTCCGCATGATGAAACTGGTCAAATCCAACCGCTCATGTGCGGCCGCATTCGACAGAATCCGCTTTTCCTCCTTGGTCGCCCGCAACTCGATCCTGTCTTCCCTGGGATTGTCGGTCGCCGCCATGCCAACCTCCATGCCGTTTCGTTTTGCGTACGTACTATATCCGTACGCGACGGCCCAAGTCAAGCCAGCCGCCAATTGTTGAAGCCGTCCCGCTAGAATGTGGCCATGGCGACTCGATTGGATCTCCAGCAATTGCCCCAGTCCTGGATGAAGCAGGGCCGGGCGGCGCGCGTGATCGCGGCCCTGACCGATGGGGGCGCCGAGGCCCGGTTCGTCGGCGGCTGTGTGCGCGATGCGCTCGTCGGCCGGCCGGTCAAGGACATCGACATCGCCTGCCAGCTCCTGCCGGACGCAGCGATGGCCCTCCTCGCCAAGGCCGGGATCAAGACCGTGGCGACCGGGATCGAGCACGGCACGATCACCGCTGTCGTCGATGGGCAAGGGATCGAAGTCACCACCTTGCGCGTCGATGTCGAAACCGACGGCAGGCGCGCGATCGTGGCCTATACCGACGATTGGCTGGCCGATGCGGGCCGCCGCGATCTCACCATCAACGCGCTCTCTTGCGATCCCTCGGGCCGGATCCACGATTACTTCGGCGGTTTAGAGGATCTGGCGCAAGGCCGCGTGCGATTCGTGGGCGAGCCCGGCCAGCGCATCGCCGAGGATTACTTGCGCCTGCTGCGCTTCTTCCGGTTCCACGCCGAATTCGCCGCTGGCGATTTCGATCCCGCCTCGCTCGAGGCCGCCAAGGCGACGGCCAAGCATCTGCGCTCGCTGAGCGCCGAGCGTTTGCGCCAGGAAACGCTACGCCTGCTGATCGCGCGCCGTGGGCCCGAGATCTGGGGCGAGATGCTGGGCTTTGGCGTGGTCGAGGCCTATCTGCCTTGGGCCACCAGCCTCGATCGGCTGCGCGACGTTGCCGAGCGTGAGCAACGACTCAGCCTCGCCCCCGATCCGCTACGCCGCCTTGGCGCGGCGACCATGACCGGCTGCGGACGCGAGGTGGCGCAAGCGTTGCGGCTTTCCAACGCCGAAAAGGAACGCGTGCGGCGCCTGACCGAGGCAAGGGGTCCCCTCGACGTGGCCGCGGCGAAATCGGTACGGCGCCAGATCTACCGATTTGGCAACGAGCTCGCGCAGGATCTTCTGCTGCTCGATTGGCCGGGGCCTGACGAGGCGCTGTGTCGCGCCGCGTTGGTGCAAATTCGCAACTGGCCGAGGCCCCGCCTGCCGGTGGGCGGCGAGGATCTGAAGCGGCTGGGAATCGAGCCGGGCGCGCGCATGGGGGCGTTGCTTGAGCGGATCGAGGAATGGTGGATCGAGGGCGATTTCACCGCCGACCGGGCGCAATGCATCGCGCGCCTCGCGCCCTTGTGTCGCGACCCCGGCTGATTCCAATTTACCCGACGCGCCCCGCGAAACAATGACACTCATCTTGGCACAAGTATCGGCGCCGGTATTGCTGGCGGCGTTTCTGGCCGGTCTGGCGCGTGGATTTTCCGGATTCGGGGCGGCCCTCATTTTCATGCCGCTCGCCTCCGCTTCGTTTGGCGCCTTCGTGGCGGCGCCGATGCTGCTCTTGATGGATAGCGTTCCCTCGCTCACCCTCCTGCCGGAGGCTTGGCGCCGTGCCGACCGGCGCGAGGTCGCGAACATGGTCGCCGGCGTGCTCGTGGGCGGGCCGTTGGGTGCCTGGGTGCTGACGACAATGCCGCCTCTGTTGTTGCGCTGGTCGATCGTCGCCATCGTGTTCGTCTTGCTCGGCCTTCTGGTATCCAAATGGCGCTATCATGGGCCGGTCACGCGTTCGCTCTCGATCGGCGTGGGCGCTGTGTCGGGATTGCTCGCGGGCGCCGCGCAGGTGGGCGGGCCGCCCGTCGTTGCCTATTGGCTGGGCCGGGCCTTGGCGCCGGATCGGGTCCGCGCCAATCTTACGTTGTTCTTCCTGGGATCGAGCGGCATTGCCGCGCTCTCCTACGGCGTGGCGGGCGCCTTGACCGCTAATGCGCTCCTCCACGCCCTGATCGCGGCGCCGGCCTATGGGCTTGGCGTATTTCTTGGCGCGCACGCCTTCGGCCTGGCCTCCCCGGTCTTCTTCCGGCGTGTTTGCTATGTCTTTATCGCCCTCGCCGCCATCATCGGCATGCCGGTTCTGGACCCGATCCTGCGCTAGCTTGCGCGTTTGGCCGATCGCGGCGAAGCTGTACCGCGTTTGGCTTCCCTCACGATCCGGGTGCGCGAATGAGTCCCGATCTCTCTTGCCTGTTCCAGCCGCTCTCGCTGCGGCACCTCACTCTGCGCAACCGGATCGTGTTCGGCGCCCACACCGCGAACATGAGCGAGGATGGCGTGCCGGGCGCACGCCATCTGGGCTATTACCGCGAACGCGCCATGGGCGGGGCGGCGATGATCGTGGTCGAGCCGGTGCCGGTGCACAAGACCGCGCGCCTGACACGGGGCAATTTCCGTGTCGACGACGATGGTCTGATCCCGCATTTCCGGCGCATCACCGAAGCGGTGCACGAGGAGGGCGCCGCCATCATCCAGCAGCTCTATCACGTCGGTCAGCATGGCGATTGGGACAATTCGCTCGAGCCCAATTGGTCGCCCTCGGGCCTCCCATCGATGCACGATTCGGACGGCAGCCACAAGATGACGAAGGCCGAGATCGCCGAGATCGTCCAAGGCTTCGCGCGTGCCGCCGCGCGTGCGCGCGATGCCGGCTATGACGGCTGCGAGCTGATGGCCGCCTATAACGCGATCATCGAGCAATTCTGGTCGCCCTTCACCAATAGGCGCGACGATGCCTATGGCGGCTCGTTCGAGAATCGCATGCGCTTCTCGGTCGAGATCCTTTCTTCCATCCGAGCCCAATGCGGCGAGGATTTCGTCATCGGCCTTGCCGTCAGCATAGATCCCACCAGGCCCGATGTGTTTTCGGTCGCGGATCTGGTCGAGATCGCCGAATATCTGGATTCCCGCGCCCTCTGCGATTACCTGACCATCGGCTCGGGCAGCTATTTCGACTTCCCTGGGATCATGCCGACCGTGGTTTACGAGGACAAGCTGACCGCGCCCCATGCGGAGGCGGTGAAGCGCGCCGTCCGCCACCTCAAGGTGCAATCGGAAAGCCATATCCGCACCCCGGACAATGCCGCCTCGATCATCGCCTCGCGCCAGGCCGATTTGGTCTCGATCGTGCGCGGCCAGATCGCCGACCCGCATTGGGTGGCCAAGGCAAGCGCTGGAAGGCCCGACGACATCCGGCCCTGTCTCTCCTGCAACCAGATGTGCTGGGGAAGGCGCTCCCGGGATTACTATATCTCGTGCCTGATCAACCCTTCCGCCGGGCGGGAATTCGAATGGGGCGGCGACCGCTTTTCCCCCGCCAGCGGACCTAAGCGGGTGCTGGTGGTGGGCGGCGGTCCGGCCGGGCTCGAAGCCGCGCGCGTCGCGGCCGAGCGCGGGCATCGCGTGACGCTCGCCGAGGCTTCCGATCGCTTGGGCGGGCAGTTCCGTTTGGCCGGCCAGCAGCCCAGGCGCGCGCAGATCCTGGATCTCCTCGATTGGTACGAACGGCAATTGACCAAGCTCGAGGTCGAGATCCAGCGCAACACCTATCTGGAGCCTGCCGAGATCAAGGACGGGGCTTACGATTCGGTCATTCTGGCGACCGGCTCGCTGCCCCCGGACAACCCGACGCAGCGTTGGGGCGTGGGCCTGATGGACCCGGCGGCCCTTTGGGGCGCCAACGTGCACAGCGCCGAGGCAGTGATGGCTCGGCAAGCGCGGCTGGGAAAACGCGTGATCCTCCTCGACGAAGGCGGCAATTGGAAAGGTGTGGGCACCGCCTGGCACTTGGCCGAGCTCGGCCACGCCATTACCATCGTGACCCCCAATCCTGTGATCGGCCAAGAATTGATCCGCACCTCGATCGACGGGCCTTTGCGGGCGCGCCTGGCCAAGGCAGGTGCGCGCTTCATGGTCGAATCCGTGATCGCAAGCTGGAAAGGCGGGCGCGCCATCGTGCGCAGCCTGCTGGATGGCACCGACACCATCGTCGAGGCCGACAATCTGGTGACGGCGCTGACCAACGTCGCCAATGACGATCTGGCGAATGGGTTGCGGGAATTGGGTGTTGCCCACCAGGCGATCGGCGATGGGGTATCGGCGCGCCATGCGGCCGCCGCGATCCATGAGGGCCGGCGCTTAGGGCTGGAGATTTGAGCCATGCGCTGGTTTTCCGCCGACGAGGTTCGCGCGCTGGGCGACATTCCGGGCCTGGTCCAGGCCTTGGACGAAATGAACCGGCGCGGCACGGATCGGGTGGAGCTTCTGCTCCTGAGCCAGCCCGTGGGCGCCGGCCGGAACGATTTTCTGATCCTGCCGGCCTGGACCTTCGATTCCGCTTTGGGGGTAAAGATCGCCAATGTCTTTCCGGGCAATGCCGCCAAGGGATTGGCCACCGTACAGGGCGCCTATCTGCTGTTCGATGGAGAGACCGGCGAGACCTTGTGCGGCATGGACGGGCCGATGCTCACGTTGCGCAAGACGGCGGCCAATTCGGCGCTCGCCTCCCAATATCTGGCACGCGGAGATGCCAAGACGCTCGCCATGCTGGGGGCGGGGGCATTGGCCCCACATCTCGTTGAGGCGCATTGCCGCACGCGTCCCATTCGCCGCGTTCTGTGGTGGAGCCGCCGCGAGGAGCAGGCAGCGGCGGCCATCAAGACGCTGTCCGGAGAATTTCCCCAAATCGCCTTCAAGATCGCGACCTCCCTTCAAGGGGCGATCGAACAGGCCGACATCGTGAGTGCCGCGACCGCAAGTACCGCGCCCCTGGTCCGGGGCGAATGGCTGAAGTCGGGCGCGCACCTCGATCTCGTCGGCGGCTACCGGCCCGACATGCGCGAGGCCGACGACAACGCCGCCCACCGCGCGGCGAGGCTTTACGTGGATGCGCGCCTGACCACTATCGGCGAGGTGGGCGACGTCATCGGGCCGATCGAATCCGGCATCGTCGCGGAAGCATCCATCATCGATCTCGGCCAGGTGGCGCGAGGCGAGGCGCCTTCGCGCCTCACGCCCGACGAAATCACCTGGTTCAAATCCGGTGGCGGCGGCCACGAAGATTTGGCGAGTGCTCGCTACATCTTCGGGCGGGCGCAAGGCTGACGCTGCAGCCCGCCCGTCCGAGAAAACCGCTCCAAGCCATAGGGCGCCAAGAGCGCATCGCGTTTTCCGGTCATGATTTCCTCGGCGGCGAAACGGCCGATGGCGGGGGCGAGCGTGATGCCGGAATGCATGACGGCGATATACATCCCGGCGATGCCGGCGGCGCGGCCGATCGCCGGAAAGCCGTCGCCGGGTGTGGGTCGATAGCCGATCGAGTAAGAATCGAAGGCAAGCTTTTCGCCCGCTCGAACCATCTCCCGCAATCGATCGAACAGCCCCGCGGCGATTGCTTCGGCATTCTCGCCCGGATCGCCGCCGCCAAAATCGCTGCCGGCGACGAGGCGGCCTTGCGCGGTCTGGCGCAGATGAATCTCCGGCGCCATCACGAGGCCGTTGAGCAACCTGGCAAGGGGCTTGGAATGAACCAGGAGCCCGGGCGGCGCGCTCAGGGGCAGAACAAACGCAGCCGTCGCGGCCAGTGTCGCCGTCTCGGCGCCAGCGGCGATGACAATCTCATCTGCCTCACACCGCCCGGAATCGGCACGGATTCCGATGACCTGGCCGGCAGCGACATCAAGCGATCGTACGTGCTCGTTGGCGAGCACATTGGCGCCCAGGCCCTTCGCGGCATCGATAAGCGCCAGTGTCGCAGGCACCGGCTCGACCGATCCTTCCTCCGCGACATGAAAAGCGATCTCGGGCGGCTGCGCGAGGCTTGGCTCGATCCGGAGCGCTTCGGCGCGATTGACCCGCCGGATGCCGTAACCCCAGGCAGCATGCTCGACGGCGAAGACTTCCAGTTCTTGGGGCGGCAGATCCCAGATCAAGCCGCCGCACCAGGTGAGGCGGATCCCCGGCACTTCGCGCTCCAACCTTCTCCATTCCACCATGGCGCGGATGCGCAAGGAGAAATAATCTTGCGGATTGCCCCAGCTGGCGTTGATCCAGGCCCATGAGTTGCGGGTGGCGAGGCCGCCCGCTTGGCCCTCCTCGACGATAGTCACCTGCACACCGGCTTTTGCCAGGTGATAGGCGATCGAGGCGCCGATGATCCCGGCGCCGATGACAAGAACGCGCTTCTTGTCGGTCATGCCTTGTCCCTCATGGCGCCGGCCCTTGCGTGCTCGCCGCCCCGCCCGACCCGCGCCGCGACAGCCCCACGACCCCGATCATCACCAAGAGGATGCCCAGCCCTTCGCCAATTCCGGGCCACGCACCACCCAGCAATATGGCCTCGCCCAGCACCGTGAACACGATTTCGAAGGATTGCGTGGCATCGACCGCCGCGATCACATAAGGATCGGCGGTGGCATTCCGGGCCCAGAAGAACAGGCCGGTCGCGATCACGCCCGAGGAAACCGCGACGACGGTGATCTGGGCGATTTGGACCCCCTCGGGCTGCGCGGGCCGCGTGATCGCCAGCATGATCGCCCAGAAGGGCAGCGATCCCAGACTCATCAGGAATAGGCCCGCGATCGGATCGAAGAGCGCATTGCCGTCATCGCTGCCCGTGGCCTCGGGGGCATTCCTGGCCAAGTTCAGCATCTGGTTGCCGGCGGGATAAGCGATGGCGGCGATGAGAAGCGCGCCGGCCGCAAACCAATAAGCGAGCGGGTTGGCCGCCATGCGGATCTGCGACAGATTGATGGCGCTCACGCCGATGAAGACCAGGGCCATGAGCAACAGGCCCCGCATCGGCACCCGCAGCCCGAACAGCCGCAACACCAATGGCGACACCAGGATCGTCACCTGCCAGGTCGTCGCCAGCACCCAGCCCGGCGCCCGGTCGCCGGCAAAACAGATGCCCAGATAGAAGACGCCGCAGCCAAGGCTGCCGGCCAGAATCCAATAGCCCGGGCGCCGCCCGAAGCAGCGCAGGGCCGCCCCAAGCCCGCGCTCGCGTCCCCGGAGCGCCAGCCACGGCGCGATCAGCGCCAGGACGATGGGATAGCGCAGGATCGCGTTCCATTCCCACGGGCCATCCGCCAGGCTGATCTGCCGGTTGATGATCCAGGTCGAGCTGAAAAACGCCGCCGACAATATGCCGACGAGAATCACGATGGGGAGCGATTGCCCGAAGGCCGGCTCGGATACGCGGCGAGTGTCCGTCACGGCCACGAGACTTCCGGCGGCATCGACATCAGGATGGCTTGCGTGTTGCCTCCGGTCTTGAGCCCGAACAACGTGCCCCGGTCGTAGAGCAGATTGAATTCCACGTAGCGCCCGCGCCGGATCAATTGCTGGCGGCGCTCCGCTTGCGTCCAGGGCCGACCCATGTTTCGGCGCACGATACGGGGATAGATCTCGAGGAAGGCCTCGCCCACATCCTTGGTGAATCCGAAATCGCGTGTCCAGTCGCCGGTATTGTGGTTGTCGAAGAATATCCCACCCAGGCCTCGCGGTTCGTTCCTGTGCGGCAGGTAGAAATACTCGTCGCACCATTTCTTGAAGTGCTCGTAATAGCCGGGATCGTGGGCATCGCAAGCCTGGCGCAGGGCTTGGTGGAATACCGCGCCATCTTCTGCATGGGCCTCCGGGAACATCGGCGTCAAATCGGCTCCGCCGCCGAACCAGGCCTGCGTGGTCGTGACGTGGCGGGTGTTCATGTGCACGGCCGGCACATGGGGCGAACGCGGATGCGCGACCACGGAAATGCCGCTCGCCCAGAATTTGCCGTCGCCCTCGGCGCCCGGCATCTGTTTGCGGAATTCCGGAGAGAACACTCCATGGACGGTGGAGACGTTGACACCCACCTTTTCGAACACGCTGCCCCGCATCAGCGCCGTCACGCCGCCCCCGCCATCGCCGGTCTCATCCGGCCTTGACCAGTGGGAGCGGATGAACCGACCCGGGGGTGTATCGGGGGGCGAATCCTTGGCCGTTTCCCGTGGCGCCTCGGCGCCTGGTCCCACGCCCTCGTCCTCGATCGCCTCGAGGGAAGCGCAGATGCGATCGCGCAGGGATTCGAACCAGGCCCTCGCCCGGTCGCGATGGTCGGCCGGATACGCGCTCATGGAAACTGAAATCCCCCCTGCCGCATGGCCTCGCCGGACACGATGGCGGCGGCAAGCGCCACATTCAAGGACCGAAGCCCCGGGCGTAGAGGAATCCGCACCCTTTCGTCGGCCGCCTGATGCACGAATTCGGGAACCCCAGCGCTTTCCTGGCCGAGCACCAGGGAATCATTGGGCCGGTATGAGAATTCCTGATAGGGCTGCGTGGCCTTGGTGGTGAGCAGGATGAGCCGCCCGCCGGCTTGCGGGCCAGAGATCCGCCTTCCCTCGACATAGGCCTCCCAGGAGGCGTGGCGCAGGATTGTCACGCGATCCAGATAATCCATGCCCGAACGGCGCAGCCGCCGGTCGTCCCAGACAAACCCGCTGGGCTCGATCACATCCACGCCCAAGCCCCAACAGGCGGCCAACCGCAGAATCGTTCCGGTGTTCTGCGGAATGTCGGGCTGATAGAGGACGAAGCGAATCATATATACCTGGAACGCTTTGCATTCATTCGGTTTTTCCTTTATACTGGCGGCCGCGACGAGACCAGTGGAACCGGCTGGCGCGAGCCTTGCGGCCGGAATGCGGCGGTTTGTCGCAACGGGGCGGGGGCGATCATGAAACCTCGCGTGCTATAAGCCCGCCACCGGATTTTGACTGGCCGGTGACCGCTGATCCTGGGGTACTGGGAGCGGGCCGGGGGCGCTGAAGGGAAGACGAAGATGGCCGATCACGCGCAGGCTGAGGGCGCCGAAGGCGGAACCCGCCGCGATTTCATTCAATTGATGACCACGTCGCTGACCGCCTTTGGCACGGCTGTCGTGGTCTGGCCGATGATCCATTCCATGAACCCGGCCAAGGACGTGTTGGCGCTCTCCTCGATCGAGGTCGATTTGAGCCAGATCGAGGTGGGCCAGGCGATCACCGTCAAATGGCGCGGCAAGCCGGTCTTCATCCGCCGCCGTACGCCCGAGGAAATTAGCGCGGCCGAAGCAACGCCGATCGACGATCTGCGCGACCCCCAGCCAGACCAGGCCCGCGTGCAAAAGGCCGAATGGCTGATTCTGGTCGGCGTGTGCACGCATCTGGGCTGCGTGCCCCAGGGCCAGAAGGCATCGGAACCCAGGGGTCAGTACGGCGGCTGGTTCTGCCCCTGCCACGGATCGGAATACGACACCTCCGGGCGCATCCGGCGCGGTCCCGCACCCCTCAATCTGGAAGTGCCGATTTACACCTTCGAGACCGATACTTTGGTCAAGATCGGTTAGCGGAGGCCCCCATCATGCCCGCCCCCGCCTTCAAGAACCCGATCATCCGCTGGATCGACCACCGGCTGCCGATCTTCAGCTATCTGCATCACGAGGCCTACGAATACCCGACGCCCAGGAACCTCAGCTACTGGTGGAATTTCGGCTCGCTCGCCGGCTTCATGCTGGTGGCGATGATCGCGACCGGGTTGATTCTGGCCATGCAATACACCCCGGATGCCGCGATGGCCTTCGATTCGGTCGAGCGCATCATGCGCGACGTGAATTACGGCTGGCTCTTGCGCTACATTCACATGAACGGCGGGTCGATGTTCTTCCTTGTCGTCTACATCCACATGTTCCGCGGCATGTATTACGGCTCCTACAAGGCGCCGCGCGAATTGCTGTGGATCCTGGGCGTGCTCATTTTCCTCCTCATGATGGCGACCGCGTTCATGGGCTATGTGCTGCCCTGGGGCCAGATGAGTTTCTGGGGCGCGACGGTGATCACCAATCTGTTCTCGGCCATCCCCTGGGTGGGCGACGACATCGTGACCCTGCTCTGGGGCGGGTTCTCGGTCGACAACCCGACCCTGAACCGGATGTTCGTGCTCCATTTCCTGATGCCCTTCGTGATCCTGGGCGTGGTCGTGCTGCATGTGATTGCGCTGCACCGCTTCGGCTCCGGCAACCCGCTCGGCATCGATACCAAGGGGCCGCAGGACACCATCCCGTTCCATCCCTATTACACAGTCAAGGATATGTTCGGGCTGGGCGTGTTCCTGCTCTTCTACGGCTTCTGGGTGTTCTTCGCGCCCAATGCCTTGGGCGATCCCGACAATTACATCCCGGCCAACCCCCTTTCGACGCCAGAGCACATCGTGCCGGAATGGTACTTCCTGCCGTTCTACGCGATCCTGCGCTCGATCCCGGACAAGCTGACCGGCGTCATCGCCATGTTCCTGTCGATCTTTGTCCTCTTCCTGCTGTCCTGGCTCGATCGCTCGCCGGTGCGCTCGGGGCGCTTCCGGCCGGTGTTCAAGTTCTTCTTCTGGATGCTGGTGTTCGATTGCGCGATCCTGCTCTTCGTCGGCAAATACGCGCCCGAATCCTATTGGTTGCCCTTCGACTTCGAGATCGCGGATTCGGCGCATTTCACCGAACTTGCGGCGGTGCATCTGGGCCTCGAAAAGGCCCAGGCGAGCAACGCGGTCGGCGACATGTTCGGGATAAATTTCGCCAGCGGCCATTTCGGCATCAAGATCCTGCGCCTGGGTCAAATCGCCACCTTGTTCTATTTCGCCTATTTCTTCCTCGTCCTGCCGCTGCTTTCGATCTTCGAGACGCCCAAGCCCCTGCCGCTCTCGATCGGCAAACCAGTTCTGGGCGGTGGGCCACGCGCGGCCGCCGTGATGCCCGCCAAGCCGATGGAGAAGGCGTGATGATCACGGTTCGTCAAGGCATTCTGTGGGCGGCGACTTCCGTCATGGGTTTGGGCGCGGTGATGTTCATCGCCGCCAGCCCCACCCAGCACGTTCATGTCGAGACCCAGAATTGGTCGTTCCAGGGCTTCTTCGGCGGTTTCGACCGGGCGCAATTGAAGCGTGGCTTCCAGGTCTACAGGGAAGTCTGCGCCGTCTGCCATTCGATGAACCTGGTCGCCTATCGCGATCTCCAGGATATCGGCCATACCGAGGACGAGGTGAAGGAGATCGCCGCCTCGGTCATGGTGACCGACGGCCCGGACGAGAACGGCGACATGTTCGAGCGCCCGGGCAAGCCGTTCGATTTTCTGAAGCCGCCATTTCCCAACGAGCAGGCGGCGCGCGCGGCCAATAACGGCGCGCTTCCTCCGGATCTGAGCCTGATCACCAAATCGCGCGCCGGCAAGGGCTTCGGCGCCTATGACGGGGCCGATTACATCCACTCGCTGCTGACCGGCTATGTCGAGGCGCCGGCCGATGCTCCACCACTGGGCGATGGCATGACCTACAACAAGGCGTTCAAGGGCAACCAGATCGCCATGCCCCCGCCCTTGCTGGAAGGCTCCGTGACCTATGCCGACGGCACCGAGGCCAGTCTCGACCAGGAGGCCAAGGATATCGCCGTGTTCCTGACCTGGGCCTCGGAAACGCAATTGGAGGCGCGCCATCGGACCGGCATCAAGACCCTGATCTTCCTGGTGGTCCTGACCCTCTTCGCCTACGCCACCAAACGCCGGGTGTGGGCCAAGATCCACTGATTTGGTGGTTGGACCCGGCGCGACTTCCAGTCCGGTCGAATGGCAAGATAGGCCAACCCTTGGGCATCCCTCTCCACCGCGAATGCGCAGGGCGAGGTCGGGGTGAGGGGACTTCGCCCAGGCATGGCCCCGCGACGTGATTGCGGTTCATCTATCGCGGCCACGCAAAACTTGGCACTATCGCGGCGATCAGGTTTGGCGGGGGAGCAGATTCCTTCATGGCCGCGACGGCGACAGGAATAACCGGCATCGATCACGCGCTGGTCGGCGTACGCGATCTGGAGAGCGCGCGCGAGACCTGGGCGCGGCTCGGATTCACGTTATCCCCGCGCGGCCGGCATATCGGCTGGGGCACCGGCAATTATTGCGCAATGCTGGAGCGCGGCTATGTCGAGCTGCTCGGCATTCTGGATGCCAGCCTCTTCACCAACAATCTCGACAAATTCCTGGCCGAGCGCGAGGGGTTGATGGGCCTTGCCTTCGGCACCGACGACGCAATGGCCTGCCACGCCGCGCTGAAGGCTGCCGGTCTCGATCCCGAGGGCCCAAAGGAACTGAAACGGGAGCTGGAAACAGCGAACGGTGTTGTCACGCCGGAATTCAGCTTGGTTTTTCTGCCGCCCGACAAAGTTCCGGACGCAAGCGCCTTCATCTGCCAGCATCTCACGCCCGATCTCATTCGGCGCCCGGAATGGCTGAAGCATGCCAATGGCGCCAGGCGCCTGGTCTCGATCACGGTGGCCAGCAATGATCCGGTCGGAGCCGCCTTCGGCTATGAGCCGCTATTCGGCGCCGACGCGGTCAAGGTCGCCAACGGCCTGACCGCGATCGTGCATGACGGCATGGCGCTGCGCTTCGTGGCGCCTGGCATGCTGAGCGCACTCTATCCCGGCGTGGATCTTGCCGAGGCGCCCAAAGTGCCCTTCGTGGTGGGCATGAAAATGGAAGTCGCCGATGCCGCCAAATGCCGCGCCCATCTCGAGAATTCCGGCATCGATCCGATCGCGATCGACAAGGGCTGCCTGATCCGCCCCGAGATGGCCAGCGGCGCGCTCCTCGAATTCGTCATGTTCTAGATGAGAGACGGGTCAGGTTTTTTACGCCCATTGTTGGAACGCCGCGATTGAATTCCGCCGGCGCAAGGGATGACACTGGCGCCCTGACAAGCGTTGTGAGCCAAGGCATCCGATGACCCCCGCGCAAGAAGCCTCGCTCGCCACCGCCCGTGGTCCGATCCTGGTGGAAAGTACCCGAGCGGGGTACTTCCCTTCGGGTGAATCGGCCCACAATCCGGAATTTGCTGGTACCCGCCGGTATGCACCGAGGTTGGATTGCTGAATCATCCGGTCTCGCGACGGGCGGGTACTGGCGAGGGTTGGCTCATCGTCTCCGTCGGGTTTTTCGGGTTGGCGATCGCGTTTTCCGCGCGCTCCATGCTGGGCCTGGCCATGCCGGAATGGGAGACCGAATTCGGCTGGAGCCGCGCCACCATCTCCGGGATTGCCGCGATGACGCTGGTCGGCATGGCGATGGTGGCGCCCTTCATCGGCTATGCCATCGACCGGCACGGGCCCCGGATGGTGTTCTCGGCTGGCCTCGGCCTGACGGCGGCGAGCTGCGCGCTGATCGCGACGATGCAAAGCACCGCCGCCTTCTTGCTCGCTCAGGGCGCCCTGGGCGCGCTCGCCTATGGCGCGGTCGCGACCCATGCCGTATCGAGCGCTGTCGCACGCGCCCTCAAGGAACGCCAGGGCTTGGCCATCGGGATCGCGACCTCGGGTTCGACCGCCGGGCAATTCGTAGTGCTGCCGATCCTGGGCCTGGTCCTGGCCGGGGCGGGATGGCGGATGGGCTATTCCGGGTTGGCGCTGGCCGCCGCCTTGGCCGCGATCGTGGCCGCAATCATGCTTCCGAGTTCGGGCCGCAAGTGGTCCTCTGCCGACCACTCGGCGCTCACGGCCGGCGAGGGCTTCCTTGCACGCGCTTCACGTTTGGGGCGCGTGCCGGCCTTTCAGGCGCTGTTCTGGAGCTATTTCATCTGCGGCTTCACAACGACGGGCGCGATCGAGACCCATCTTTTGCCCTTCGCGGCCATGTGCGGCATCAGCCCCGAGATCGGCGCCACCGCCTTCGGGCTTTTGTGCCTGGTCAACACGCTGGGCATGATCGGGGCGGGCTATTTGACCGACCGCATGAACCGCATCCTGATCCTGCTCCTGGCCGCGATCTATATCGCGCGGGCCTTCACCTTCCTGCTGTTGCCGTTGGTGCTGGGCTCGCCCGAATTGATCTGGGTGTTCGCGATCCTGTTCGGCGCGGTCGATTACGCGACCGTACCGGTGACGGCGAGCCTGGCCGCCAGCCGCCTCGGTGTCGAGCGCGTGGGAACCGCCATGGGCATGATCTCGGCCGGTCATGCGCTGGGGGCCGCGGCCGGGGCCTATTTCGGGGGCGCCTTGTTCGATCTCAGCGGCGGCTACGACTGGCTTTGGGCCTCGGCCTTCGGCCTGGCGCTGGTCGCGGGCGCGATCGTGCTCCTGCTGCGCCCGGCCAGCGATTCCGGGAGGATGCGGCTCGCGGTGGCGTAGGGGGCATCCGGGTCCAGTTTAGCCTGCGGCCTTGATCGCCGCCTCGAGTTCCGCAATGCGGCCAAGCAGTGGCGCCACGACACCTTCGATTTCGGCCGCCGTGAAGCGCTCGGTGATATGTTGCGGGCAGTTCCAGTCGAACGCCTCCACGTTGATCGCAAATCCCCGTTCGACACGCGCACGATAATCGGGGACTTCCAGCTTGGCGATGATCGATTCCTCCGAAAGATCGATGGGCCCCGCGCGGCCAAACAGCTTAAGGAGCCTCTGAATAAATTGAAGTTTGAAGATTTAAGGCTGATTTTTGTGACTTTTCTGCTTGTGCGTGGTGTGTATTTGGCTTGATCGGCGCTCTTTTGCGCCGAGATCGCGGTATTCGGGCGCGGCTCGGGCGTCAA
>CAZIUB010000013.1:0-6150 GCA_964542425.1 uncultured Rhodospirillaceae bacterium
GTCGCCCGCCCGGCTCAGCGCCGCGTACCTGTCCTCAACGTCGAAAAATCCCGGCTGGTTCGTCATCGGCGACCCCTTTGCTGCTGGAATCACTGAATCAGAAATCTATCCCGCGGAACAGGGGGTTTTTAGAGGTGGCCTGAAGCCGCGCCGGCGGTAGTGGGGGACGCGACCGTCTTGCTGATCCGCCGCGGCGCCAGCCGGCCCTTGCCGGAAAACTGGCCGGGCGCGTCGCTTGTCCTTGGCGGTGAAGTATCGGCGATCGGCACCCGCGACGATGAAGGCCGGGTCGTCAGCGAGGATCCCCGATCCGTTCCGGATATTCTGCATTTCGCCATTGCGTTCACGCGCCGGCAACGTCTGATCGTGGCCTTGATGGCGATTGTGCCCATTTTCACGTTGGCGTTGCTTGTTTCAGGCCTGGCGGCGACCGAAAAGTCGATATCGATTGCCGGTCTGGTGGGCCTCGTCCTGGCAGCCGGCCTTCCGCAGGCCTTGCGCGCGTTGCCCAGGGTGGTTAATCACCTGGAACGCGAGGATTTGAACAGAATCGATGAACAGGATCAGGCGCCACCGGCGGGCCAAGTCACGATCGGGCGATCGCGGGAACTCGGCGCGCCCGACCAAGCGCGCGCCCAAACCGGAACCGGGCCGTTGGCACGCCTGGATTGCGATCTTTGCGCTAGGCGTGGTTCTTGGGGGCGGGCTGGGCGGCGCCCTTGCTCTCGTCTCCACTCGAGGCTCCGGGGCAACACTCGAAGCGGCGCTGCCCAATGCGCCGGCCAGCGTCGAGGAATTGATCGAAACGAATATCGCTCCGGCCGCCGGGCCAAAATTGCCGGAGCACGTTTATGACGAGGGCGTCGCGCCGCCACCGGTTCGCGACGATTCGCGGCGATCGGCATCCGCCGGCTTGGACTCCAAGATCGGCGAAGCCGCGATTTCGGTTTCGGTTCGCGTACCGCAATTGTCACCGTTGCCCGCGCCGTCTCCGGTGCTGGCGCCCCCGATCCATGCCGTGGCGGCAAGAACCGAGAACGAGGATGCGGAACTTCCACTGTGGCGGAAGAACGCAATTGCCAGCCTGACGCCTTTGGATCAGCCGGTCATTGCCGTCATCCTCGATGATTTGGGAGTGGCGCGCGGCCATGCTGAACTCGCGATCGCGTTGCCGCCCGAGATCACCCTGGCTTTCATGACCTACGCCGGGGATGTGCGATCGATAGCGAGGCGCGCGCGGGAACAAGGGCACGAGTTGCTGTTGCATTTCCCGATGGAGCCGCAGGACCACGCGCTCGATCCCGGTCCGAACGCGCTCATGGTTGGGTTGGGCCGCGCGGAATTGGAACGACGATTGGATTGGGGGCTTTCGCAATTCGATGGTTACGTCGGCCTCAATAACCACATGGGGAGCCGGTTCACCCTTGATCAGGACGGAATGCGCGTGGTCATGGAAACCCTGAAGCGGCGCGGTCTGTTGTTTGTGGATTCCAAAACCACCAGTGACAGCGTAGGCGCCACCCTGGCTGAGGCCATGGACGTGGCTCACGCCACGCGCGATGTGTTCCTGGACAACGAAATTTCCGCGATCCTGGTAACGGAGCGGTTGCTGGAAGCCGAGCGCATTGCTCTGGCCAAGGGCGACGCCATCGCCATCGGGCACCCGCACCCAGCGACCATCGAGGCACTACGAGCCTGGATTCCCCTGGCTCGGGCGCGCGGCATCGCCATCGTGCCCGTGTCGGCGGTGGTCATGCGACGGCGGCTGGGCATTGCCGGCTAGATCAAGCTCTAAAACACCGCATACCCCAGGGGCCCCAGCATCGTCCTACCTTTGTTTTCAATCCCTTATCGCGTCCGAAGTCAGTTCTTGTGCCCGCTCTTGGATAGGTTGGGAAACATCAGCCTGCCGACGCTCATCGGGATTGGCATGGCCCGGGGGGCAAGGTCGGCGCCGGTCGAGGGGGAGCGTCGATTGACAGGGGGGTGATCGATGGTATGAAGTTCTTGCGCAAAATGAAACTTCTAACAGGGGATGGCGAATGAAGAAAACGATTCTGGGACTGGTCCTGGCGGCCGCCTTCGCGGCCGGGACCGCTGCGGCGGCGGATCTTGGTGGCAAGGTGCTGAAGATCGGCTCGGATACGACTTACCCGCCAATGGAGACCGTCGACGAGGCGACCGGACAGATCGTCGGCTTCGACGTCGACGTGATGAACGAGATCTGCGGGCGAATCAATTGCAAGGCGGAGTTCGTGACCACCGCCTGGGACGGCATCTTCAGCGCGCTGGCCCAGGGCCAGTTCGACATGGTGGTGTCGGGCGTGTCGATTACCGAGGAACGCGACCAGACCATGGATTTCAGCGACCCCTATCTAGTGGTCAGCCAGTCCATCCTGGTGCGGGTCGCCGACAAGGGATTGACCGTCGACGATTTCAAGAAGGGGCTCAAGCTCGCCTCGCAGACCGCCACCACAAACGCGCAATTGGCCGAGGAACTGGTCGGCCGCGACAATGTCAGCCTCTATGACACCTTCGCCGGGGCCATCCTGGCACTGAAGAACGGCGATGTTTCGGGCGTGGTGATCGATGGCACCTCGGCCGCCGCCTACGAGCAGGAGTTCGCCGGCGAACTGGTGATTGGCGTTACCGGCCTGCAGGCCGATCCATTGGGCTTTGTATTCAAGGAAGGCGACCCGATGCGGGATTCCTTCAACGAAGGCCTGAAGATGATCAAGGATGACGGCACACTGGACAAGCTGATCGCCAAGTATTGGAGCAAGTCGTAATCGTCGCTTCCGCCCATCCCTTGCCCGCGATGGGCGAGGGGTGGGGGTTTGTGCCGATCGGACAATAGGCGATGATGATCCTGCGCGCGCTGCGGCGCATGCGGCCAAGCAATCTCGTGCTTGTAGCAGCGCTGCCGCTGATCGCCTATTTGTTCGCGGCCGACAGGAACCACCAGCGCTCGTTGTTGGCAATCATCGGCATCGAGGACAACGCGCTGGTGTTGCTCGGCGGCTATTTGCTGTTCTTGGCCGCGTTTGTACTGGGATGTCTGCCTTCGTTCCTGCGACTTCGCGGGAAGCAGGCGCGGGCGCCCGCCAAGGTCTGGGTCGCGATCATCGCCAATCTGCTCGTTGCGGCGCTGTTGGCGTTTGGCGCCGATGTCTCCGCCTTCGTCGGTTCCGTGATCGCCAACTCCACCGATCCCTTCACCTCGGAATTGATCGTGAAAGCGGAATTGCCGCGACGCTTGACGCCCGCGGCAATGGAATGGGCGATGGGTCATGTTCACTCGGCCGCAATCGTGTACATGGTTCTTTCCGCGCTGCTGCACGCACTGGGGCAAGGCCTCCATTCGTCCGAGAAGCGGCGGCGGATTGCCCTCTGGGCGCATGGTCTGTTGTTGGCCGGCAACGGGCTTGGCGTGTTCTATCTGGTATTTGCCGCGTACCCCGGTTTTGCCGCCGGGTTGTTCGTGACACTCCGTGCCGGAATCTTCGGCTATATCGCGGCGGCGTTCCTGGGCCTGTTCTGGGTTGGGTTGCAGTCGCTAAAGCCGAAGCGAAGGACCATTCCGATCCACCTCGGCGTTGGACTGGTGGCATTGGCCGGCGCGGCATATTGCTTCCTCCAAACCCATGAAGCCTTCGTGCTGGTTGGCACAATCGACAAGGGCGTGGGTATCGTGGCCGGCGCGCCGCAATCGCTGGTGGACGACATTCGGTACGGGGATTTCGGCGATGGCGGCGGTCGCGAAGTCCGCATTCGAACCCTGACCGGCATCGATGAGGCGGTCGAAATGCTAGCGGAGGGCGACAAGATCAGCGCTGCCTTTCTGCCGGAGCCGATCGCGCCCGCCGGTCTACCGGTCATCTGGCGGGTGACATTTCTGCCTGACCGCTTCCGTTTGCCGGGGATTAGCCTGGTCGTCATCGCGGCGCTGATCGGCATTTTCACCTTTGGCGCCTGGCTCCATCTGCGCCATCCGATGGCGGTCGCGGCCGAATTCATGATCGACGCCTTGCGTGGCGTGCCGCTCCTGGTGGTCATTCTTTATGTCGGCCTGCCGCTGTCGGGCGCGATCAAGGACGCAACCGGTGGCGGCATCGACCTCGACAATTTGACGCGTGGCGTCATCGCGCTCTCGCTCGGCTATTCCGCCTACATGGCCGAGATCTTCCGCGCCGGTATCGAAGCCGTTCCCAAGGGCCAGATCGAGGCCGCGCGGAGCCTCGGCCTGAGGAACTGGCATGTGATCAGGTTCGTCATCCTGCCCCAGGCGTTGCGCGTGGTGGTCCCGCCGCTGGGCAACGAACTCATCGCAATCCTCAAGGATACCTCGCTGCTGTCTATTCTTTCGGTTCGCGACGTGACCCAGCGCATGCGCGAGTTCCAATCGGCGAGCTTCCTTCCCTTCGCGCCCTTCAACACGGTCGCGATCTTCTATGTGGTCCTGACCCTGGTCGTCGCCAGCATGTTGAAATGGATCGAGCGGCGCCATGAACTCAGGACCCACTGACGAATTGGCTTCACTTGCCGGCCGCGCGCGGCACTTGTCGCTACCGCGCGATTTCGTCCTGGGCGCCGCCACCGCCGCCTATCAGATCGAGGGCGCGGTCAGCGCGGACGGGCGGGGTGAAAGCATCTGGGACCGGTTCAGCCATGCGCCGGGCGCCATCAAGGACGGCCAGACCGGCGACATGGCGTGCGACCACTATCATCGGTGGTCGGAAGATGTCGGGCTGATGACGCGCCTCGGCCTCGACGCCTACCGATTTTCAATCGCCTGGCCGCGCGTTCTGCCGATGGGCGGGGGTGAGGTCAACTCGGCCGGCCTCGATTTCTACGACTCCCTCGTCGATGCCCTGCTGAAGGCGGGAATCGCGCCCTTTGTCACGCTCTATCACTGGGACCTGCCGCAGGCCCTGCAGGATCGGGGCGGTGGTTGGCTGCGGCGCGGGATCGTCGAGGATTATCTGGCCTATGCTGACATCGTCACCCGGCGGCTGGGTGACCGCGTCCGCCATTGGGTGACGTTCAACGAGCCCTGGACCTTCACCTGGTGTGGCTACGCCTTCGGCGAAGACGCGCCGGGCCTGAAGCTGGGCGCCAGGGGTGCCCTGACCGCGAGCCACCATGCGCTTCTGGCTCATGGCCTCGCCGTGCCACTGATCCGCGCCAATGCGCCAGGCGCACAAATTGGCATCGTTCTCGATCTCAACGCCGTTTCACCCGCCAGCGACCGGCCGGAAGATGTCGCTGCCACGCGCCGTTTCGATGGCTGCCAGAACCGCTGGTATCTCGATGCCTTGTTCCGAGGTGCCTACCCCGAGGACATGGTGCGCGTCTACGGAGAGCTCGCGCCAGACGCGCAAGTGGGCGATCTCGCCGCGATGGCCACGCCCTTGGATTATCTCGGAATCAATGTCTATCGCCGTTCGGTGATCGCCGAGGGTAAGGACGTGCCGCCGGTCAATTTCACCCGGGTCTCACCGCCGGGGCGCCATACCGGGATCGGGTGGGAAGTGTATCCGTCAGGGTTGTTCGACATCCTGGATTGCGTCCACCGGAACTACGCGCCCAAGGCGCTCTACATCACCGAGAATGGCGCCGCCTATCCGGACCGCATCGAGGCCGATGGCACAATCCTCGATCTCGAACGATCACGCTACTTGATCGAGCATCTGGAGCAGGTAAAGCGCGCGCTTGGCGCGGGCATTCCCTTGCGGGGGTACTTCGCCTGGACGCTCACTGACAATTTCGAATGGGCGCATGGCTTCGACCAGCGCTTCGGCTTGGTCCATATCGATTTCCAGAACCAGCGCCGGCGGATCAAGGCCAGCGGCGACTTGTTCGCCCAGTGCCAACTTTCGAAAATGTGTGATCCATGAAATGCACTCATCGTTCCACGAAAGTCGGGCCACACGCTACCTAATGACAGTATCCGCCGACGTGAACAGGCGGAGTTGATTTGCCGAATCCCTTAGTCTCACGACGGCGGGTACTAGGGTCTGGACTCACAGTTTGATCCAATAGAGTGCGCCGACGAGGGCGTTTGCGGCAAGGAAATTTCGGGCAAGTTTGTCATAGCGGGTGGCGATGCGCCGCCAATCCTTGATGCGGCAGAAAAAGTTCTCGATCTTG
>CAZIUB010000014.1:0-5530 GCA_964542425.1 uncultured Rhodospirillaceae bacterium
ATTGCCGGGCTCGATCAGCCTGGCGGCGGCCTTGGACATGAGGGGTGCCGGGTCGGCCTTCAACAGCCGCTCGATCGCGGCCTCGGCAATCGCGTCGCGGTTGGCGCCGTCCTTGGGCACCATGTCCAGGAGCAGGACCGGCACGCCGGCATTGGCGATCTGGGCGGCGATGCCGCTGCCCATAACGCCCGCGCCGATGATGCAAGCGCGCTTGATGGAGGCGCCGGGGCCACTCGCCGGCGTGCTCACACTGCCTCCAGGATGGTGGCGATGCCCTGCCCGCCGCCGATGCATTGCGTGGCCAGCGCGAATTGCTTGCCCTCGCGCTGCAAGATCTGCGCCGCCTTGCCGGTGATCCGCGCGCCGGTCGCACCCAGCGGATGGCCAAGCGCGATGGCGCCGCCGTCGATGTTGGTCTTTTCCGGATCCAGCTTGAGATCGCGCAAACAGGCCAAGGCCTGGGAGGCGAAGGCCTCGTTCAATTCGGCGACATCGATGTCCGAGATCGAGATTCCGGCCCGCTTGAGCGCCTTCTCCGTCGCCACCACCGGGCCGATGCCCATGATCTCGGGCGCGCAGCCGGCAACCGCGATCGCCTTCACCCGGGCAATCGGCTTCAACCCATGCGCCTTGGCGTATTCCGCCGAAACCACCAGGCAGGCGCTAGCACCATCGGTCAAGGGCGAGGAGGTGCCGGCGGTCACCGTCCCGGTCTCCTCGAAGGCGGGTTTCAACCCGGCCAGGCCCTCAGGCGTGGAATCCTCGCGGATGCATCCGTCGCTGTTGATGGTTTCCGTGGCCGTGGTGATGGCCACGATCTCGTCCTTGAACTTGGCCCCTTGGCGCGCGGCGGTGGCGCGGCGCTGGCTCGTGAGGGCGAATTCCTCCTGCTCCTTGCGCTCGATCTTGTAGCGCCGGGCGAGGTTCTCGGCGGTGATGCCCATCGACATGTAGGCGCCCGGAACCGCTTCGGCCAGATCGGGATTGGGCAGCGGATTGAACCCCATCATCGGCACCCGGCTCATGGATTCGACGCCCGCGCAAATGAAGACATGGCCGGATTTGAGCGCGATCGCGCCGGCGGCGATGTGGATGGATTGCATGGACGAGCCGCAGAACCGGTTGACGGTCGTGCCCGCGACCGATTGCGGCAATCCGGCCAGGAGTGCCACCAGGCGCGCCATGTTCAGGCCCTGCTCGCCCTCGGGAAAGGCACAGCCGAGGATCAGATCCTCGATATCGGCCTCGGGGATGCCGCTGCTCTTGACCAGCGCCTTGACCACGCTCGCGGTCAGGTCGTCCGGCCGCACGCGGGCCAGCGCGCCCTTGGACGCGAAGTGGAAGGGCGAACGAGCATAGCCCACGATCAGCGCCTCGGTCATGAAGGGGTCTCCTTGTCCGCCTTGTCCCGCTCTTCCTCGATCAGCACCTTCTTCTGGATCTTGCCGACCGCGGTCTTCGGCAGTTCGGCACGAAATTCGATGATCTTGGGTATTTCGATCCGGGACAGCTTGTCGCTGAGGAAATCACCGAGCTCCTGGGCATTCAACACGCGATCCTGCTTCAGCGCCACTACCGCCTTGACCGTCTGGCCGCGATAGGGGTCGCCCACGCCGATGACCGCGCATTCCATGACCGCCGGATGCAGATAGATCGCCTCCTCGACGTTGCGCGGATAGATCTTGAATCCAGAGGCGATGATCATCTCCTTCAGCCGGTCGGTGATGAATACGTAGCCCTCATCGTCCATCCGTCCCACATCGCCGGTGTGGAGCCGCCCATCGATGATGGTTTCGGCGGTGGCGTCTGGCCGATTCCAATAGCCCAGCATCACTTGCGGGCCGCGAAAGGTCAACTCGCCGATCTGGTCCACGCCCAGCACCGTGCGCCGGTCCTCCAGCGACACGATCTCGCAGATGGTGCCGGGCACCGGCAGGCCGATCGAGCCGGGCTTGTTTTTGCCGCTGACCGGTCCGATGCAGGTCACGGGCGAGGCCTCGGACAATCCGTAGCCTTCCACGATCCGGGCACCCGTGCGCCGTTCGAAGGCGTTGCGCACCTCCATCGGCAAGGGCGCGCCCCCGGAAATGATTATCCGCAGGGACGATAGGTCGAAATTCTCGACTCCCGGGGTGTTGTTGAGCGCGGTGAACAGCGTCGGCACCGCGCACAAGGCCGTCGGTCTCTTGTTCGCGATCAGCTTCAGCAACCCTTCCGCCTCGAAGCGGGGCACCAGTACCATTTCCGCGCCGACCGACAAGGACCAGTTCATGACGCAGGTCATGGCGAAGGAATGGAACAGCGGCAGGATGCCGATCGAGCGCGTGGCGGCACTGGGCACGGCACCGAACCAGCGCGTCACCTGCTTGGCGTTGGCGTGGACGTTGGCGTGGGTGAGTGCCGCACCCTTGGGCACGCCGGTGGTGCCGCCGGTGTATTGCAGCAGCGCGACCGTGGTCAGCGGATCGCATTCGACCAGTGGCAACTTCCCGTCGTTGTCGATGACTTGGGTGTATTTCACGAAGCGCGGATCGCCCGAGACCTTGGCGGTCTCGTTCGAAGTGACGAAGGGGGCCAGCAGATTCTTGGGGAAGGGCAACGACCTTGCCAGCGAACCGACGATAATACGCCGCAAGGTCGTGCGCTCGAATTGGGGGCGGAGCTTGGCCACCAGCATCTCGCGATCGAGCGTCACCATGATGGTGACACCGGCATCCAGGATCTGATGCTCGATCTCGCGATCGGCGTAAAGCGGGTTGAAGTTCACCACCACGCCGCCCGCCTTCAGAACGGCGAAATAGGCGACGACGAAGTAATGGCAATTGGGCAGGAACAGCCCGACCCGACCGCCGATTTCAAGGCCGAGTTCGCGCATGCCCTTGGCCATGTGATTGGCTTGGGCATGGATCTCGGCGAAGCTCCAACGCCGACCCAGGAAATCGATGCAGGGCCTTGCGCCAAATTGCGCCACCGCGTGGTCGAGAATGGTCGGGACAGGCTTGGGCGCAATCGGGGCCGCCCAATCGATTCCGGCGGGATAGGATGCAAGCCAGCGATGCGCCGCGTTGATTGTCGTCATGAATTACGCCTTGCCCCCAATCGGCCATCGCTGAATTTCCAGCGCAGGGCCGCATTGTCTCGGCCAATCGGCAACGAATAGTTAATTTTCCCCGAATCCGGGGAGAATAGCCAGGGGCAAGAGGTTAGGTGCCATCACAGCCAATCACAGCCTTATCGCCAGCGCTGGATCACCCTTTCGGCGGCCATGGTCACCAGGCGCCGGGGCAGGAACCTGGCGGCGGCGGCGGCCAGATAGTTGCTGGACCCGACGACATGGACCCGGCGCCTGCCCAAGGCCACCAGGCCCTCGCGCGCGACGCGCTCGGCCGAGTGGATGGCGCTTCCCACCGGCTGCCCGACATTCGCCCGATCGAAGAATCGCGTTTCGGTCGCCCCCGGGCAAAGCGCCAGGATGTCGACCGGGGCGCTGCTCATCTCTTCCGCCAGGCCTTCCGCGAAATGGAGCAGGAAGGCCTTGGTCGCGGCATAGATCGCGAAATAGGGGATCGGCATGAAGGCCGCCGTGCTGGAAACCATGACGATGCCGCAGCGTGTCCCCACGGATTTCGCGCGCTTGACCATCGCCGGAAGGAGTGCCCGGGTGATCTCGACCGCCGCCAGCACGTTGACCAGCACCATGTCGCGCGCGCGCTCCTCCGAGGTGTCCACGACCGGGCCCAGCCACCCGAGACCGGCATTATTGATGAGAAGATCGATGGGCTGATCGAGCCCTGCCGCGATCACGCTGGCGCGGCCCTCGGGCGTGGCCAGATCGGCGATGACGATCCGGACCGGGCGGCCGCCCGGCGCCAGTTCCGCGGCGAGCTTGCCCAGCGCCTCGCGATCGCGCCCGGTCAAGAGCAGAGCGGTCGATTTCGGGAGTGCGCGCGCAAACGCCGCCCCGATCCCGCTCGAGGCGCCTGTCACCAGCGCGCATCGCCATTGCTTATTCATTGTTGCTTGGCCCTCAACTCATGGATTGTCGCGATGATAGGCGGTCGGCCCGGCGCCTGGCCATTGCAATTCACTCATCGATGTGACAAATCCGCCCAACCCGGACAAGGACCCACCCCGAGACTTCTTCATGGCGGATTTTGCGACCCTCGATCAACTGGATGTGCGGGGCAAACGCGTGCTGGTGCGCTGCGATTTGAACGTGCCGATGCAAGAGGGAAGGGTGACGGACGCAACCCGGATCGAACGCTCGGCCCAGACTCTCGATGAACTGGCGAAGAAGGGCGCCCGAATCATCATCCTGTCGCATTTCGGCAGGCCCAAGGGCAGGCCCGATCCGGCGTTTTCGTTGCGTCCCCTGGTGGGGCCGATCGAAAGCTCGCTCGGCGGACGCAAGGTCGCCTTCGCCAAGGATTGCGTGGGTCCCGAGGCCGAGATCGCGGTGGCATCGCTGAAGGGCGGCGAAGTGCTGCTGCTGGAAAATTTGCGCTTTCATGCGGAAGAGGAAGCGAACAACCCGGAATTTGCGCGAGCGCTGGCGGCTTTGGGCGAGATCTATGTGAACGATGCCTTTTCCTGCGCCCATAGGGCCCATGCCTCGACCGAGGCCATCGCGAGATTGCTCCCCTGTGCCGCCGGCAGGCTGATGCAGGCCGAGCTTGACCATTTGCATGCGGCGCTGGAGAAGCCCCGGCGCCCCTTGATGGCGATCGTGGGTGGGGCCAAGGTTTCGACCAAGCTAGAACTCCTCGGCAATCTGGTGGCCAAGGTCGATCTTCTGGCGATCGGTGGCGGCATGGCCAACACCTTTCTGTTCGGGAAAGGCCATGAGATCGGCAAATCGCTGGCCGAGCGCGACTTGGCCGATACGGCGCGTGCCATCCTGGCCAAGGCCGAAAATGGCAACTGCCGAATTCTGCTGCCGGTCGATGCAATCGCGGCCACCGAGTTCAAGGCCAATGCCCCTCACGAGACGGTGGCAATCGATCGCGTGGGTCACGATCGCATGATCCTGGATGTGGGCCCGGCGACTGTGGCCGGGATCGCGAGCGAGATGGAATCCTGCCGGACCCTGGTTTGGAACGGACCCCTGGGTGCCTTCGAGACCCCGCCCTTCGACCGGGGCACGGTGGCAATCGCGCGCAAGGCGGCGCGGCTGACCAAGGACGGCGAGCTCTTGTCGTTCGCCGGCGGAGGCGACACCGTGGCGGCCCTTGCGCAGGCGGGCGCGATGGTGGATTTTTCCTACGTCTCGACCGCCGGCGGGGCATTCCTGGAATGGCTCGAGGGCAAGGAATTGCCGGGGGTGGCGGCACTCAGGCGATAACACCAGCCAGCGCGGGCCTTGCCGAGCCGCGGCGCGTGGGCCAAACTCATTCAAGGCCACCTCTAAAAACCCCCTGTTCCGCGGGATAGATTTCTGATTCAGTGATTCCAGCAGCAAAGGAGTCGCCGATGGCGAACCAGCCAGGATTTTTCGACGTTCAGGACAGGTACGCGGCGCTGAGCCGGGCGG
>CAZIUB010000015.1:0-9971 GCA_964542425.1 uncultured Rhodospirillaceae bacterium
TGACGCCCGAGCCGCGCCCGAATACCGCGATCTCGGCGCAAAAGAGCGCCGATCAAGCCAAATACACACCACGCACAAGCAGAAAAGTCACAAAAATCAGCCTTAAATCTTCAAACTTCAATTTATTCAGAGGCTCCTTAGATAGTTTTTTTGAAACTTGACGACAATGCCCGCAAGGCTTGTCGCCAACCACGGCACCGGTCTAGCGTGTGATCGGCCAAGGAGAAAAATGCATGTCGAGCAATGATCTCTGGCGTTGGGACGCGATCGATTTAGCCCAGGCGATCCGGCTGCGGCGGATCTCCAGCCGCGAAGCGACGCAGGCCTGTGTCGAGCGGATGCAGGCGGTCAATGGCAAGCTCAACGCCATCACCAATCCCTTGCCCGATCAGGCGCTGAAGGACGCGGACGCGGCGGATGCGGCCCTGCGCCGGGGCGAGGCCTCGGGGACCCTCCACGGCGTCCCGGTCACGATCAAGGAGAACATCGACCAGAAGGGGCTGCCGACGCCCAATGGCGTGGTCGATTTCAAGGAATTGATCGCACCCGGGGATTCGCCCGTGGTCGCCAATTGGCGCAAGGCGGGCGCCATCATCATCGGGCGCACCAACACGCCGGCCTTCAGCCTGCGTTGGGACACCGACAACGCCTTGCGCGGCCGAACACGAAACCCTTGGGCATTCGGCCGCACGCCTGGCGGTTCCTCGGGCGGCGCGGGTGCATCCGTCGCGGCCGGCATCACCGCGTTGTCGCACGGCAACGATTATGGCGGCTCTATCCGCTATCCCGCGTATTGCTGCGGCGTCGCGGGCATCCGTCCAAGCATGGGCAGGGTGCCGGCCTTCAACCCCTCGGCCACGTCGGAGCGAACCTTGACCGCCGTGATGATGGCGGTACAGGGACCGCTGGCCAGACGCGTGAAGGATGTGAGACTCGGCCTGGCGGCGATGAGCGGGCGCGACGCACGTGACCCGATTTGGGCGCCGGCACCCTTGTTAGGCCCCGCGCCGACCCGGCCCATCCGGGTGGCGCTGGTCAGATCGGCGCCGGGTCAATTCGTGCATGGGCAAGTCGCCGAAGCGATCGAATGGGCCGGAAAGGCCTTGGCCGATGCCGGATACGCCGTCGAGGAAATGGCGCCACCTTCGATCGCGGAGGCGGCCCATCTTTGGGGCCGCCTGGTCAGCGCCGAGATCGCCACCTCATTGTGGGAGGCCATTCAGAAGCACGCCGATCCGCACGCGATCAAGGCGATCGGTCTGTGGCAGGAGGCCTATCCGCCGATCGGCATGGCGGAATACGCCAAGGGATTGGCCGAGATCACCCGGCACCGACGCCTGTGGTCGCTGTTCCTGGAACAATTCGCCCTAGTCGTCGGCCCCAATTCCGGCGACCTGGCGTTCGAGATCGGATTCGATACGACCGACGTCCAGCGCACCCGCCATGTGCTTAGCGCCCATGCGCTGATGGTGACGGTCAATCTCCTGGGCTTGCCGTCGGTGGCGGTGCCGACGGGCCTGGCCAAGGTGGAGGGAGCGCCCCGGGGCCTGCCTGTGGGCGTGCAGGTGATCGCCGGCCGCTTTCGCGAGGATCTGGCGCTCGACGCCGCCGACATCATCGAGGCCGGCAACGGGCTCGGAACTCCGATCGACCCGACTTGGTAGGTGCGCTCTTGACTACCACCCCGTGTAGAGTTCCAGGCCGCGTTTCTTGATCTGGCCGGCGATGATCATGCGTTGGATTTCCGAGGTCCCTTCCCAGATGCGATCGACGCGAACGTCGCGGTAGAGTCGCTCCACCGGATTTTCGCGCATGTAGCCGCGCCCGCCGAGAATCTGCAGCGCCTTGTCCACCACCCGCCCGGCCATTTCCGAGCAATGCAACTTCACCGCCGAGGCGTGGGCGTGCACGATCTTGCGGTCCCGGCCCTTGGTGAGTTGCGCGCCGATCCGGTAGAGCATCGCCTTGGCGGCGAAGATTTCCACCGCCATGTCGGCCAACATGAATTCGATCGCCTGGAAATCGCGGATCGGCTTGCCGAACTGCACCCTTCCGGCGGCGTAATCGTTGGCGATCTCGGTGGCGCGGGTGGCGGCACCCAGGCAATGCGCGGCGATTTCGATCCTGGTCTCGGTGAACCATTCCTTGGTCAATTCGAATCCCTGCCCGACCTCGCCCAGCCGCCTTTCGTCGCCAATCGCGACCTTGTCGAACGCCATCTCGTGATGCTCGTAGAGGTAATTGTGCATGAAGCGTGGGATTCGCGTGACCCTGACGCCGGGCGCGACCTTGTCGACGATGAACAGAGTCGGCTTGGCCGGATCGCCGTCGACATGGGCATGCACCAGGATCACGCTCGATGCGTCGGCCGAGGTGACGAACCATTTTTCGCCCGAGATGATCCATTGGTCCTTGCGGCGCGTGGCCCTGGTCTTGACCATGGACGGGTCGGATCCCGCGCCGGCCTCGGTGATCGCATAGCAGGCTCGGCCCTTCCCGGCGTTGAACGGCAGCAGGAAGTGCCGGCGTTGATAGGGGGTGCCGTGCTTCAGTGGCGTCGAGGCCTTGAAGCACACGGTCCACATGCCGTTGGTCGCGCGCCCCAATTGCTCGGCGATCAGGATTTGCTGCAAGGACGTATAGGAATGGCCGCCATCCTCGCGCGTATGGTTGATTCCGTTCAGCTTGTGGATCAGGACCTGGCGCTTGATCTCGGCCAGGGTCTTGCGCGGCAATCGGCGCTCGTCGCAGGCGATTTCATTCGGGTGCAAGAACTCGCGCGCGAAGGCCCGCGCCCGGGCCTGGATTGTCAAATCATCCTTGCTCAGAGTCACGTTCATCAACTCTCTCCCTTTGTTCGGCCCCTAGGCACCACCAGCGCATCGAGGGCGAGGCACCCCTCGGCATCCACCGATATCGGGTTGATGTCGATCTCCGCAATTCCGTCACCAAGATCGGCCATCAGGACCGACAATGCCGCCAACGCCTCGGCGAGTGCCTCGATGTTTGCTGGCGGGCGCCCGCGCTGCCCGTCCAGGAGGGTCCGGAACGGCAATTCCGCGATCAGGCGCAAGGCCGCCCCGCGATCGATCGGCGCCAAGGCCACGCCACGCTCCTTGAAAAGCTCGATCATCTCGCCGCCGGCGCCGACCATGACCAAAGGCCCGAAGGCCGCGTCCGTGATGGCGCCCAGCGCCATTTCCACGCCACCAGCGGTCATCGGCGCCAGCAGCGCCGCCGGTCCCAATCGCGCCGACATCGAGTCATAGGAAGCGAGCAGTGCCGCTTCGTCGGCAAGGCCCAACACCACGCCACCCACATCGGTCTTGTGCAGGATTCCAGGAGAAGCCGTCTTCAGGACCCATGGTCCGGGAAGGTCGCGGGCGGCCGAAATCAGTTGCGCGCGCGTCGCGACCAGCCGGCGCGGCGGCACCGGTAACCCGTAATCCCCAATCAGCGTCAAGGCCTCGTCCTCGCCCAACGGCTCGGGTCTTGCCAGCCGCGCCATCCACTTCCCGCGCATGCCCCTCGGTGGCGCCATGGGCCGGATCGGTGGCGCGGCAATGCGGTCGCGCCGACGCAGTGATTTGGCGAGCACGCAAAGAGTGGAATCGACCCCGCTCAGAGACGGTATGCCACTTTCCGTCAGCGCCTGGGCAATTCCATCATTGCCATGGCTGCCGAAATTCGAGGCGATGATTACTGGCTTGGTCGAGCGATCGAAGGCCGCGCGCAGGATTTCCGCGTATCCTTCGCTCAGGTAATATCCGTCACGGGTCTCGGCGCACATCATCCCGATCGCGGTGTCGGGATCATCCAGCAACGCAATCATCATGTCGGTGAAGGCGCCGACGTAATCGCCCCCCGTGCCCCAGGCGTCGAGCGGATTGTCGGGCTCCAAGCCGACATCGAGCCGCTCCGCGAGCCTTGCCTTGGTCGCGGCGGAAATCCTTGCGAAGCGCAGATTGTGATGCTGCCCGCGATCCACGGCAAGCTCCAGCAATCCGCCGGAATCGTGCATGCTGGCCACGCCGCCCGGGCCCAAGCGCCGCGGCCCGGAATGCAGGCGCAACGCATTGGCGAAATCGTCCAAATTATCGACCTCGATAACATTGTGCCGGTCAAAGAGCGCGCGATGGGCGGCGTGGTTGCCGGCGATGGCACCTGAATGGCTGATGGCGCGGGCGGCACCGGCCTCGGTCTTGCCAACCTTGAGCGCGATGACCGTAATGCGCCTGGAATCCGCCTTTGCCAGGGCGCGAACGAAGCCCTCCGGATCACGCACCGTTTCCATGAAGAGGCCGACGCAGCGCGTCCGAGGCATCTCGAGAGCGAAATCAAGATAATCGGCGATCGACGTGGTCAATTCCTGGCCGGTGGAAACCACCAGGCTCCAAGCCAGCCGCCGATCATTGTGACAGAGCGCCGAAAACACCGACCCGGAATGGGTCAACAGCGCCGCGCCCCCCGATCGCAACCAGGGCGGCGGGGGAAATCCGCAGACGCGCAATCCATGGGCCAGGTTGTAAAATCCCATGCAATTGGCGCCGCAGATGACAATTCCCGCCTCGCGCGCGCGCGCCGCCAGACGCTGGGTCAGTGTCGGTTCGCGTTCCTCGGCGAGATAGCCGGAAGCGAAGATCGTAACGGCCCGAACGCCAAATTCGATGGCTTCGGTGAGAGCAGCCTCGAGCCGATCGTTGGCCACGGCCAGGACCGCCATGTCCACATTGCCCGGTATTTCGCCGATGCGCGCATGGCAGGGGCGGCCTTCGATTTCCTTGTAGGCCGGATTGACCAGGGCAATTTCCGACAGCGTCCCCGGCATGGTGGTGGCGCGAATCACGCCCAGGCCCACGGAATTCGCTTTGGGCGAGGCGCCCACCAGGGCAATGCGCCTGGGTGTCAGCAACGGAGCCAACGGGTGCGAAATGACGCGCATCGGACAATCAGCGGCTGGGGCTTGGATCTTTGTTTCCGGCAAGGGCTTCCAGCGCGGCCAACTCGCGGGCGGCAAATTCCCGCTGTCCCGCCAGTTTGGCATCGAACAGGCGCTGCGCCTCTATGTGAGAAGGGCCGTAGACTTCAATCCACAATTGCAAATCGGCCGCGACCATGAGCCGCCCCATCTGCCACGATGTGGGCTCGGTCCTCCCCTCAAGCCAGCTTTCGAGGACGCGAACGGAAACACCCAGCGAACCCGCCAGCACCTCCCGGCGGAGCGCGCCGACGGGCTCCAGCCGGCGCCGCAATGCCGCCGCCAAGCGGGCGCGGTGGGCGTCGCGCCCCTGAACCGATTGATCGATCGCGGGCAAAGGCGGTGAATCGCCGTCGGCGTGGCCCCGACGCGCTTCATCCGGGCGACCGAAATGCGCCGGAAAAAGCGCCGCAAGATAGGCGAGACAGGTTCGCTTGGCGTATTGCCGGTCGAATTCACCGGGCGCCATCAGGCAATCGAACCACAGGCCGTCGATCATGGCGTTGAGCCCGGCGGCTGCCTGGTCCGCTTCCACCCCCTCATATCCGCCCTCCGCGATTAGCCGCGCACACAGCGCCTCGGTCTGCTGCAGGTAATCGTGCTCCAGGCGCAACACCAGGTCGCGATAAGCGGGCTTGCTGCGGGCCTCGGCCCAGAAGGCATACCAGACCGATACTTTTTCCGGATTGCAGACCGAGGCATGGAAGTCGGCCTCGATCATTGCCTCCAGCCCGGAAGCCGGCGAGATCTTGCCCTTGGCGATGGCGCCTTGCCAAAACGTCCCATACTCCTCGGCGATTTGCTCCAATGTGGCGACCAGGAGCTGGTCCTTGGTCTTGAAATAGAAGTTGACGATGCCAGGCGACAACCCCGCCTCGCCCGCCACATGGGTCAAGGTCAGCCCGGCATAGCCGACCGCCCCTATGGCTCGAATAGTGGCGTCAATCAATTGCTTGCGCCGGACTTCTTTGATTGCTTCTACTTTAGCCACCAAACGCCTCGCTGGGCCAGATTCTTCAGAAATTAGTGCAGAATATCGAATCTAACACGTTGAAGTTACGAGTTTTGCTGCACGTGCTTTGTTAAATGGTCATTCAGTGCTATGGACATTTTCTGTCATTTCTGGCATCTTGTCTATATGATCATTTAACAGGCCGCCATTGGCAACCGGGTTCGGAATGAGCCCATCCGATCGGCTTGGCGGTAGAGATTGGAGAGAGTTCCATCATGACCTCGATCAAGAGCACCCGGCGCAATTTGACGAAATCGCAAGCGCATTTCCAAGAGGCGGTCAAGCACCTGCCCCTCGGCGTCAGCTCGAACTTTCGCTATTGGGGCGAAGAGCACACCATCTTCGTAAAGCGCGGCAAGGGCGCGCGGCTCTGGGACCTCGACGGCAACGAGTACATCGATTACCGGCTGGGCTATGGCCCGGCGATTCTCGGCCATTGCAATGACGTGGTCGATGCCGCGGCGCACGAGGCGCAAAGCGTTGGAACCGTTTTCGCGCTTGGCACCGAAAAGGAAGTCGCGGTCGCCAAGCTGATCAAGGAAATGATGCCCGCCGCGGAGCTGGTCCGTTTCTCCAATTCCGGCACCGAGGCGGTGATGGCGGCATTGCGCCTGGCGCGCGGCTATACCGGCAAGGACAATTACGTCACCTTCGAGGGTTCGTATCACGGCCTGTTCGACGCCACGATGTGGACGGCGGATCCGGAGAGCATGCAGGACCAGACCCGCGATCCGATCCTGATCTCCTATGGCCAGGGGGTGCCGAAGCTGGTGCGCCAGCTGTTTTGGCAAGTCCCCTACAACGACGCGAGCCGCCTGGAAGATGTGCTGAAGGCCAATCACGACAAAATCGCGGCGGTACTGATCGAACCGATCCTGGGCAATTGTTGCGGCATCCCTTCGAAGCCAGAATTCATCCGCGCGGTGCGCGAGTTGTGCACGCGATATGGCGTGCTGATGATCGTGGACGAGGTCAAGACCGGGTTCCGCGTGGGCCGCGGCGGCGCGCAGGCGCTGTACGGAATCGCGGCCGATATTTTCACCGTCGCCAAGGCGATGGCCAATGGCTATCCGATCGCGGCGATCGGCGGGCGCGAGGAAATCATGCGGAAATACGGCAAGGGTGTCGCCCATGGCGGCACCTATACCGCGCAGGCCATGAGCCTGGCGGCGGCCGAGGCCACGCTCACCATCCTGCGTGATACCGGCGCGCTGGAGCGCATCGCCGCCTATGGCAAGTCGATGCAGGAGGGCATGCACGATGTCCTGCGCCGGCGCGGCATTCCGCACAGCTTCACCGGCCATCAGAGCATGTCCGGCCTGTTCTTCAGCGAGAATGCGCCGACCACGTACCGCAATTGGAAGCTCTCGGACTATACCTTCTACGACACGATGGCCGGATATCTGATCGACATGGGCGTCATGTGCGAGCCGGATAGCCGGGAGCCGTGGTTCATCTCCGCGGCGCATGACCATGCCTGCCTCAAGGAAACACTCACCAAGTTCGAGCAGGCGGTCGATCTCACCCTGGACGAATTGGCCAATTCTCGCGCCGAAAGAGCCGTTAAGTTGATGCCGGGAATTAGCGGGTAGAATAAGCGCGCGAAACGCGGCGGCGGAATCAATAGGATGATTCCGCCCGTTTTTGTCTGGCCGTGATGTAGCGCGGATTGACAAGGCGAAGCCGGGCGGCGACACCGCGCAACATCAAGTCGTGCAAGCGTATGCCGGCGGCGCCCTCAAGCGGCACGTGGCCTTCGCGCAGGCGCTTGGCCAATTCCCGTTTGGCCAAATCCCCCGTCGCCATGCCAGGCGCTGTCGCCTCGTCCAAGCCCAGGAACGCCTGAATATCCGCTGCCTCGCGCGCTTCGATCCGCGGGCCCTCGCGCGCCAAGGCCACGGCGATTTCCAGGGCTCGCAGCGCGGTTCTAGCCTCCGCCTGAGCCACAACATCGCCGATTGCCGGAACCGAGACTTCGCGCAGATGCCGAATGGCCTCGCGAATCAGGGCCTCTGGCACTCCTCGGTCGTTCATGGCGCTTCCGTGTCGAACTTCGCGATATCCAACAGTAGATCATATTGCGCCTCGATCGCCCGCAGGCGCCGCAATTCGCCGGGCAGGAACCGAGCATCGGTATTGGCGCCGGTGCCGGCCCGCGCGGCGATGCCGGCGCGCAAGGTCGCGAAGATTTCCCAGAACGCCACCCCGCGCCCGTCGATCGCACTGCCCGATTGTTCGCGATAGCCCCCGTATAGCGCCTGTCGGCCGCCGATCCCGCCGGCTTCGCGATCGTGTCCGCTCGATCGCCAATATCGGGCGCAAAAGCAGCCCAAATCCTCCATCGGGTCCGACCAGTGGGCGTCGTCAAAGCCGTCGATTCCGACAAACGATTCCCCCTCGATCATGAGATTCGATGAATGCCAATCGCCGTGAACCAGGACATGG
The DNA here is from genome assembly GCA_964542425.1 of uncultured Rhodospirillaceae bacterium. Taxonomy (GTDB): domain Bacteria; phylum Pseudomonadota; class Alphaproteobacteria; order Dongiales; family Dongiaceae; genus Dongia_A. The sequence continues at coordinate 8,436 of CAZIUB010000015.1, forward strand.
GAACCGATCTCCGGTGCGTGATCGACAATCCAACGGATTGCCCATTCGAAGACCGGTTCTCCCGCGCCACAATCGTCCAACAGGCGGCGCATCGCCAGGGCGTGCCTGGCGACCCAATCCACCCCCGGCACCGGAAGAAAGTCGAGGGTGGCGGGCGGTTTGGCCATCTTGATGGCATGCAATCGAGCGAGCGCCTGTCCGACCCGAAAGACCAACCGGTCGCCAGCCTCGGTGGCGAGGTCGGATAGGTTGGACCCCATATGGCTTCGGCCAGGGATCCGGCGCGTGAAAAAACCGGGTACGCCCAGATCCCGACCAATCGCATCCAGCCATAATGGCTCGGGCGTGCTGACGCCCGCGGCGAAGGCAGCTTGCCGCAGCGCGAACGCATGTGAAACCGCGACACCACCAGTCGCGGCGACGACTAGGACAAGATCAAGCGCGCCCGAACAAGCGCCGCCCTCGAAGCTTGCGTTCAGGTCCCATCGCGCGCCGCGATGAGCCCCCGGCGCGAATTCTACCCGCACGCGCTCCGCCGTGGTCTGGTCGCGCAGAAACGCCTCGATCGCCCTTGGTTCCGGAGCCGCCATTTTCATTGGCGTCCGTCAGGCGCGGTTTCGGTCAGGACGATGAAGTCATTAGGCGGATTCCCACAGAACTTGATCTTGGCAATGGCCATCGCAATTCCCGGATTGCCGCGAGCTGGCGGCATGGCATTTGGCCAAGATACAAGAACCCCCGGCCGGCGCAAACGTCATGCGCCAATCGGGGGCGGAATCCTCGAACAGGAAATGTCGAACTTAGTAGAGGACGTTGTAGCCGCGACCGCGCATGCAATTGGTGAGCGCTTTGCGCTGGCCAGTGGTGCCCTCGTAGATGCCGACGCCAAGGCCGACCGCGCCGCCGGTCGCCGCGCCAAAGGCCGCCGCCTCGCCCGCGCCAACGCCGCCTAATAGCGCCCCGGTAATCGCGCCAAGTGCCGCGCCCGCGGCCGCGCCCGTGACCGCGCCTACCGCCGCCGTCCCAACCGGATCGACTTGTGCCGCGTATTGCCGGCATTCCGCCAGGTCCTGCTGATAACGCGCCGAATCGTGGCCCTGGGTGTCGATCACGGGGTTGTATGCCTGGGCGCAACCCGCCAACGCGAACAGCGCCACTGCGACAAAACCAATGCGTTTCATGGTGTTAGTCCCTCTCTCGAAAGTCCCCGCAACAGGTGGCCGAGTTCGTTTACCCGCCCTTCCATGGCACCACATATATATTGGCTTCAAAAAAAGAACAGACACAACTCAGTGATCGCCCACACATATCCGTTAGGTATCGGATATCAAGAATACTGTGGCATTCTGGCTCCGCCAGGGCGGTTGACCGCAATGGTGACTTGGCATCTTACGTCCCTAAGTGCCTGTCCGGAAACATGTTGATTCCTGAGAATCACTTGTGATTCAAGAATGGTGGCCGAAATCGAGGAGGGTCACCGATGTGGACAGCGAAGAACCGTGGGCGGTACGACCGCAGCCAGTTGCGATACCCGAG